>NZ_MLYN01000033.1:0-114746 GCF_001866675.1 Streptomyces sp. MUSC 14 | reverse complement strand
CGTGAGCGAACACGTCCTGACGCACTGCCGCGTCGAACCGGTCACCGACTACGACGGACGGAATGCACTGCCCCCAAGCCCCCCCCCCACACAGCCCCGCCCCCACAGGCACCCACCGCCCACCCATACTGGTCAGAACTCAACAGCGCAGTCGGTGGCACCGCGACATGCCACGCGCTCCGGCCCATACCCGGCGCTGGATCCCCGGATCCGCCTCACCTCAACAGGGCATTCCCGAAACCCTCCAGGAGAGAAGAACCCGGACTGGTCCTGGGGGGGTGATCGGCTCCTCCCCTGTGCAGGCGGCCCGCAGGGGCCCCAAGTGGTCCCAGCCCGGTCGATCGCGCACGGCCCGGGCAGCAGGCACCACGTTCGTCACCGACGCCCAGGGCATCGCGCTCGCGATGTCGCTGACCGGCGGCAACCGCGGGCGACGCAACCAACTCCTGCCCCTGTTCGGCAAGACCAGCGGCCGGAGCCGGACCGTGATGGTGAAGCGAGGGCCCGCTACTCGCTCCATGTCTCATCACCTACTGACACGTCCGACGCCTTCGTCAGAACCTCTAAAGGTCTCCAGTCGCCGCATGGCTGATTCGGGACTGAATGGCCGTGGCCAGTTCCGAGATGCCGTGCTCGCGCAGGACGCTGTAGTGGTCACCGGTGAGTTGCACGACGGTCGGTGGGGTCGTGGACCAGCCGGAGTGGCTCTCGAGGGAGGAGTAGTCGTCCCCGGCGGCCTTGAAGAGGGTCACCCGTGCCCGGATCTGGTGTTCGGTGAGTTCACGGAACGTGTAGTCGAACTCGTAGGTGGCCGCGACGATCCGGATGATGCGGCGGATCAATGCGTCGTCGAGGGTCGGCATCTGATGGTGGATGAAGCTCGTGAAGGTGTCCTCGTCCCGTGCCGCCGCGAGACACGCGTCCACCTGGGGGCCGCTGACGCTACTGGTGAACACGGAGCACAGGATCGCGACGTACACGGGATTGCGGTAGGACGCCTCCCGGGCGAAACGGCCGGCACCCGCCGCCCTGACCCGGGGATTGCCGGGGCAGATCAGGAGCAGGTGATCGACGGGGTATCCGGCCTGTTCCAGCTGCCATGCGGCCTCGAAGGCCAGGCGGGCGCCGAAAGAGTATCCCCAGAGGCTGTACGGCCCGTCCGGCTGGACGCGCAGGATGGCGGCGACGTCGGCGGCCGCCATCTCGCCGATCGTCGGATACGGCGTCTCCCCCGCGTTGATCCCGTGTGCCTGGATGCCGTAGAACGGCCGACCGGCGCCGGCCCCGCGGGCCAGCAGGCGCAGGTTCATCGGGTAGCCGCCCAGCCCCGGCCAGCAGAACACCGGACGGCTCGTGCCTTCGGCGGTGAGCGGGACGAGCCGTGAGGCGGGCGCGGTGTGCTGGTTCTCGATGCGGGCCGCGAGATCGGCGAGCCGCGGGGATTCGAAGAGGACCTGGAGCGGCAGGCTCAGGCCGAACACTCGGTTGATGCGGTTGACGAGTGCGACCGCGATCAGCGAGTTGCCTCCGGAAGCGAAGAAGTCGTCCTCCACGGAGACGTTTTCGTACTTCAGCGCTTCCGCCCACGCGTCGGCCAGCCACCGCTCCGCCGGGGTGGCGGGCGCGATGTAGGGCCTGCTGGTGTCGGCGGAGCGCACCTGCTCCAGGGCTGCCACGGCGGGGACGTCGACCTTGCCGTTGGCGGTGAGCGGCAGCTCGTCCAGCACGAGGACGCGGTTGGGGACCATGTAGTCGGGCAGCCGCTTGGCCAGGTCGTCACGGATCATCTCGGAAGGACCGTTCATGTGCACCGTGTCCTCGTGCATGCCCTCGCTGCGGATCTGCGCCTCGCTGACCTTGCCGCCGAGGAAGAAGTACGAGGGGCCCGTGGGCAGCGCGCAGGAGGCGAGGATGTCCTCGACGCGCCGCGCGGCGGGCAGCGGGTGGCCCGTCTTGGAACTGTAGCCGGAGGACATGAGGCCGATGCGCCAGGCATTGCGCTGCAGATGGTGCAGCTTTGCTCCCAACGCGATGTACTGCAGCCACGGGTCCGCCACCCGGCTCACGGCGGTGATACCGAAGCTCGATCGCTCGTAGACCTGCTGGTTGATGGCGATCACGTGCCGCGGCAGGACGACCGCGTCCGTGATGCGTTCCAGATCGTGGCCGGTCCACCGGTACTGGCCGGCCGGCAGACCCCGCACGCGGCCCGGATGAGCCTGGACATAGATGTCGATGGGGGCGTCGGCGGGCGCACCGTCTTGGCGATCGACGGTGAAGGTGCCCAGGTAGTGGTCCTCGGCGGCGACGTCGAGGTATTCCTTCGCCGTCGGCCGGAAGGAGTCGGGGCGGATGGCGAGCCCGTACTCAGGGAGGATCTCCTCGAAGACACCGAGCATGTGCCCGGCTTCCAGTTCGAGCACCTCGCGGATGTTGTGTGTGTAGACGGGTTCGATGGCGCGCTTCTTGCCCAGGAAGTGAAACGTCAGTCGCGCGTCCGGGCGCTGCGGGGCATCCGCGATACGCACCAGCGTGTGATGGGCGGGATGGTAGTAGTACACACCCGCGCCCAGACCGTCGAGCCCCCCGGTCTCCAGATAGAGCTGCGTGGCGTACAGCGCGCCGGGTGAGGCGTAGAAGTACTTCGGCAGAAGCCGTTCCGCGCTGCGAAACGGACCGAACCAGCGCAACAGTCCACCGAACTGACGCCAGGTCACATCGGTCGGGCCAGGCGCCTGCCCGGCCCGTGGGGCCGGGGAGAGCAGAGCGACGATGTCCTCTCGGGTGACCTCTCCGCCGTCGAAGAAGCGGTACGTCTTGCGGGCGAAGGCCTCCTGGCGCTGCCGCGCCGTCTCCCGCCGTCCGGGCAGCCGCACCACCGGTCTGCCCTCTAGTTCATGCGCGTCGCGCAGGCCCGGATCCGACAGCTGGACCTTCACCTGGAGCTTGTTCGCCTTGGACTGGTGGTGCGTTCCCGCGTCGCCCTGATCCATCAGGGCGGCTTCCTTCGGGTTCAGCTCGACGCAGGCCAGCAGGTTGGTGGAACCGGTGCGCGGGTCGTCTGCGGTGATCGCGGCGGCACGGCGTACCCAGGTGTGCTCCTCGACGGCCAGCGCGATCTCGTCCAGTTCGACGCGGTATCCGCGCAGCTTGATCTGGTTGTCGATGCGGCCGGCGAACTGGAGGGTGCCGTCGGGGTTCCAGGAGGCCAGATCTCCCGTACGGTACAGCCTCACGGTGGGGATGAACGGCGAGCGGACGAACTTGTCGCGGGTCTGCTCGGGCCGGTTCAGATAGCCACGCGCCAGTTGGACGCCCCCGATGTAGAGCTCGCCCTTCTCACCGATGTCCACGGGATCCAGATTCTCGTTCAGGACGTAGCACTGGGTGTTGTCGACGGGCGTGCCGATGGGGACGGAGCCGAGCGCCTCGCTGAGCGTGTTCGGACTGACCAAGTGGGCTGTGGCATTGATGGTGCACTCGGTCGGACCGTACAAGTTGATCAGGCAGGACCAGGGGACCGCATCGAAGAAGGACCGGGACAGCTGCCGGGAAAGCGCCTCTCCGCCACAGAACACCCGCTGGAGGCTGGTGCACGTGCCCATCTGCTCGGTGTCCAGCAGCGCGTGCAGTAACGTCGGTACGCACTGCAGGGTCGTGACCCTGTTCGTCGTGACGGCTGCGATCACCGCCTCCGGGTCGCGATAGCTGCCCGGGGCGGCCATCACCACGCGGGCGCCGACGGCCGGGGCCAGGACCTCCCACTGTGCCGCGTCGAAACTGATCGGGGTCTTCTGCAGCACTGTGGTGTGCGGGCCGAGATGCCCGGACGACTGCATCCACCGCATCTGGGACAGGATGCTGCCGTGCTCGATCATCACGCCCATGGGCCGGCCGGTGCTGCCGGAGGTGTAGATGACATAGGCGAGGTCACCGGGCGAGGGATCCCACGCCGGGCACGGCGGGGGCGAGTGCGGTTCCGTGCCGGTGAGGTCCACGACGCGGATGCCGCGCGGGGCGAAGTCGCGGAGGCGGCTGGCGAGATGCTGCTGGGCGACGACGACGCGCACCCCGCTGTCCTCGATCATGAGGCGCAGCCTCTCCTCAGGGTAGTCCGCGGACAGCGGCAGGTAGGCCGCGCCGGCGAAGAGGACGCCCCACACGCCGGTCATCAGGTCGAGCGACGGTGCGGTGTACAGCCCGACGCAGTCGTCCCGGGCGATGCCCAGTGCGTTCAGACGACCCGCCAGATGCGTGGCGGCTGCCTCCAGTTCCCGGTAGGTCAGGCTGCCCGCGCCGCTGGTGACAGCGACAGCAGTGGCCTGCGATGCCGCTTGCCGGCGCAACATGGCGGGCAGGCACCCCTGGACCTGGATGTGGTCAGCACAGGCTGCGGAACGGGAGAGTTCTCTGGTCACAGTCTCCCCTTGAGTCGGGTGAGTGGTTCTCAGCCGCCGTCGGGCTGAGGCCGTCGACTCTGCGATTGCCGAACACCTGGCTGCTGCCGGGTCCGGGCTCGGGTAGTGAGTGACTCGCCCAAGGGAACGGCGATGCTGCGCCATGCCGGAATGAGGAGGGAGAAACAGACATTCACGCCGGCCAGCCATCATGGCCGATTTCCGATCGACCTGTCCTATCGGCACATCTCGCAGCAATTCTGCAGTGTGGTGCCCGGCCGGACTGAGATCGGATTTCGAGCTACTTGTGTGACGCGACCACCGGGCCGTAAACACTTCGGCAGCAATCGAGGAACGGAGCTGCAGCAGACTCCTGCGACTACGGCATCGATGTCGTGCAAATGCTCCATCATCGCCTCCACTCAACCGTCGGTTCCGTGTCCGTAGTGAGCGCAGTGGAAGAATGAGCGTCTCCGCGAGGCGGCAGTTGGCGGCCACCGGCCAATGACGTCATAGTGCCTCGCTCCTATGCCGCACACAAGGCGATCATGCTTGACCAAGCTGGTGGCCCGCTGCTGGCGCATCCGCACGTCGACCGGAAGCGCTGTCGTCTCGCTCGGCACCAGATCGCAGGCGTGACATCGACGCTCTCCGGCTGGCAACCCATGCATTCAGAACTAGAATGTTGGGTACTTACGAGATCAGGCCCATCAAGAGCGGCGCGTCGGCACGATTCGGCTGACGGCACGTAGCCGCCGCATGGGTCATAGAGCGAGATGCATCGACTTATCCCCTGCTGTGGACTCACTGGGCGGCACCAACAGCGTTGACCAGTGTGCGGAATGCTATGAAACCTGTGGTGATAGGCCCGCCGTCACCGGAGGGCTCGCGCAAAGTATGGGTGAAGGGTCAAATGATCGCCACTGCTCACTCTCTTCACGACTTGCCTGCAATCATGCAGAACGCAGGATTCGGGAACAGGGACGAGTTGGATATAGCGACATGGAACGACATTCACTGGGAGGGGGGCGGCCCGGATTCCTGGGCATGGGTTTAACGACGGCCAGCGATCCGACCGGGAAGGTTGGCCGGAGTAGTGGCTCCGGGGGTCGGATGTCCGCAGACACCCGTCCGAACGCTGGGGGTACGGTGGCTGGTTGCGTCCAGGGAGATGGTGTACGGGTTCGACCTGATCCGGGGGTTTGCTCCGGCGTTGGGATGAGGCCCGCACAGTGAAGCGGCCACCGGCTGATCTTCGAGGTGTCGAAGCCCGAAGGAGATCAGCACGATGACCGCACCCGACAGTTCGCCCCTGCGTGTCCTCGCCGAGGACAACCTCGCTGCGGCGAGTCCCGATCTGCTGCGCGCGATCGTCAAGACGTTCGCCGACGCGCTCATGTCCGCCGAGGCGGACGCCCTCCGCAACACCGAGAACGGCCAGGAGGTCAGCGACGAGAGAGTCAACCACCGCAACGGATATCGCCCACGCCGGCGGGACACCCGGGCGGGCACCGTCGAACTCGCCATCCCCAAGCTCAGGTACGGCAGTTACCTCCACCGACGTCTCGCCCGTGACTACGAGACCCTGTCCGCCCGCTCCGAAGCCATGATCCACCTCGCCATGACCAACCTCAGGGCCCGCCGCCTCACCAGCGAGAACACCATCTCCTGGCACGACCCGACACCACACCCCAAACAGCAGTTTCCAGGATAAAAACCGGGACATAGCGACACCTGACACCGTGTCCTACACGGTCACTGACCCTGCACCGTGTCCAGCAACTCACCGATGCCCAGGAGCGCGTCCTGCGCTTAACGACGGCAGGGCGAAGAGTGCTGGTGAAGCTTCCCCCCGGAACATGATGAGGCAGCAGACTCGCCCTTACGGCCATCGCCGTGGACACGTGTGCCCCTGGCAGGCGCACAAGATCAGATGAAGACTGCCTCAGCGTCCGGCGAACGCCCAGGCGAGCGGCCTGGTTCGAGGAGCATTTCGATTCAGCGATAGCCTGCTTCATCATGGTGCGCGCCTGGATCCTGCCGACGCTGCTTGTGCTCTGCGGCTCAGCCGTTGCGACTGTGCTGGCCTTCGAGGGGAATCCCGGCGCAGCCGCAGCACTCCTGCTGGCGTTCCTCGCGCTCGCAGGTGTGAACTCGCCCCTGGTCTTTCCGAGATCGATCAGTGCGCAGGAGGCGCAACGCCGCAGCGTGGTCGACGGTCGGCCAGTCGTCTTCTGGCGCCCGGGCTGCAAGTACTGCATGCGACTGCGCATCCGGCTGGGCCGCAGCGCCCGCCAGTTGCACTGGGTCAACATCTGGCGTGACCCGGCAGCAGCTGCAGCGGTGAGGGCAGCCAACGACGGCAACGAGACCGTGCCGACCGTCGTCGTGGCGGGCCGGCCACACACCAACCCCGATCCCGAGTGGGTGCGCGATCACCTCTGCACCGTTATTGCGTGAAGTACAAGGCCTGATGCCGCTGATCGGCGGAGCAGACGTAGATCCCGGCATCCGCCGCATCGTCCACAAGGAAACCGGTCGCCTCCGCGGCGAGCGCGAACTCCTCCGTGCCCCATACGAGATGCCGGCCGGTCACGGTTGCACAGGTACGTATGGGGGTTCTTCGATATGAGTGGCAGGCTGTCGTAGGAGTCCACCTGCAGGAGCAGTACGAGAGGTGCTGTGCACTCGGGGCAGTCCAGGCTCTCGGGCATGTCACTGGAGGCCCAGGACTTGCTGCCGCCGGCCTTCCAACCGCCCGTGAGGCTCACCTGCCAGTAGCGGTCGAACAGTTCATCCGAGCTCTTCAGCTGCTTGCGGATCCCGACCGGCAGCTCCTGCCACCAGGGGTACTCGACGACCCGCTCGGGGTGCACCGTGCACGGCAGAGGGACTTCGTCCCATTCGGGATCCCAGTGTTCCCAGGGGTCAGGCTGCACGTCCGGCCCGTACCTGATGTCACCTGGACGCCGCCAGAACACCCGGCAGTCCTTGCCCTGGAACGACGGCTTCGGCACGTCGTGCGGCTCGGGGCACCACACGATCTGCACCAGGTCAGTGCCCTCGGGGAAGGCGATCTCGGGCACGTCGGCGGCGTACAGCTGCGCCACGGACACCATCGGCACCCGATCGCCCGCGCTCGCGTGATCCTCGCTCGCGCAGTACGGCCAGGACTCTTCCGCAGGCCAGAGCATCGGCCCTCCGACATGACTGTCTCGGACGCCGGGTTCACCACGACGCGGGCGGAGCCGGACAACCGTGCGAGCGAACGAGGCCAGCCCGGGCATGGCCGCCAGGAGACAGGCCAGGTCATCCTCCCCCTCTGCGGGTACCTGCATGGTCTCGGTCATGCGTGCATTCTCGCGGTCACCCCTGGACGTCGGTAGGTGGGGTCCACACCGTCGCATGCTGACACCGCCGGGCAGTCCGTTGACCAGCCAGGCCGGCACCCTGCGCATAGTGGTCCGAGCATCCTCAGGGTCAGCCGCGGACGCGGCTGACCCTGAGGTGTCCGGCCTCCGTCCATGTGGCACGGCCGTCGATGTCCCGAGCCCGACGAGCCGGTGGCGGACGGCGCAGCCTCAGGTTCGAGGCTCCGCTGTGGGCTGTTCGACACGCCGCAGACAGCGGATCCGGCGCGCCGCTGCGTTCAGCCGCTGGTACTGACTCGGTTTCCTGCTGTTCGGAAGCGGGCGTGCACGGGCTGCTGACACCGCGCTGCCGAAGGGAAGCGAGGTGAGCGCGGCCGTAGCCCCTGCGCTGGAGGAGCCGGACCCCGGCGACCTGGCCTTCGACCCGGCCTGAGCTCCATCGGGTCGAGAGCTCGGCGGTCACCGCATCCAGGTCCCGCTTCAGGGCCGTTGACCAGTGATCGCTGAGCGAGCAGGTCATCGGCCAGGACGCGGTTCGTTCACGCGGGTAGTTGGTCGCCCCCCCCCAGGCCGCGCATCATGGTGGCCAAGTCTCGGACGTGGTGGGTGGTTCGGTTCTCCTTGAGGTCGGCGGCCTCGTAGGCTTTCAGGTTTCCGGGATCGGTCATGATCCAGCGGAAGATGCGGCGGGGGCCGTGAGGCCGAAGGCATTGGCGGACGTAAAACCCAAAGGACACCCACGGTTCCCTCAAAGCGGAGGCTCCCTTAACAGGCCTGAATTACAAGGTAGTTGTCCATCGGTCGCCACTGATGGCGCATCCAATCGTTGCATGCAAAACTGTCATGCCCATGCCCCAACAACCTCGGAGGGTATCTTGCTGACTCTGCGACGTCCCCAGCTGCCCTGGGCCAAGCGGTTCGCGGTGCTGATCGCCGCCATCGCATCCGTGCTCAGCGTGTCCGCCGTCAACAGCCCGGCCGCGAACGCGGCGGTTTACAGCTCCTGCGACATCGACGGATGCTCCGACGCAGCCTCGGCCAACTCGACCTGGTCCAACCTCGGCTATCCGACCACCCGAGGCTGGGTCGACTGGCCTAACGGCCAGTGCAGCTACGCGGGCGGCGAGTACTACAACGACGACGGGCAGCTGCCCTCCGGTGACACCTTCTATGAGTACGACGTCTACCCGCGCACCTGCGGCGCCCACCGCGACGCCTACCGGATCGTCGTCGACTCCGACACCGGCACGGTCTGGTACTCCCCCGACCACTACTCCGACTTCTACCAGCTCTGACACACCACCAGGACGTCAACGATCCGCCTGCTCCAGCGTGCTGGTGAGTACGGTGGGCTGATGCCCTGTCAGGGGCGGTTCGCCCAGGACCGCCCCTCCAAACATGTCCAGAGGCCCGCCCCGCAGTACCGAGACCGCCCTCGTCCGCCTGGAGCGAGTTCCTCAACTGCGCCGCCGGCGTACGGTCCGTACGCATCCATGACGCACATCCGACATCGCAGCCCGAGTACCATCCGTCCCCGACGGCCCCGCCGCCGATCTCAGCCAGCGCGTCACCGCCCACGCGTGAAGCGCCCGTTACCTCGCCGCCGCCAGTCCGCTGCACAGCTGGGACAAGACGCTCCGCGCCTTCGGCTGCGTACTGATTGACTTGCGCCGACTCGTGCAGCACGAGTCGTGAGACCAGGAATGTCGACGATTACCGTGGGCCGCCGCTCGCACGATGTGCCGTGGGCTCGGCCCGCGGCGTGATGGGAGTCTCTGATGGGTTCGTTCGATGTGCCGCTGGACGATGAACGCGTCCAGCTCGACGCGTTCGTCGAGGAATACCGCAGTGCCATTGAGGTGACTCTCGACCGTCTCACCGAGGAACAGGCACGCCGCCGCCTCGTCTCGTCGGAGACGACGTTGCTCGGGCTGCTCAAGCACGTCACATGGATGCAGCGGGTGTGGTTCGAGGAGTGCGTCGGCGGCACGTCCCGCCGTGAGCTCGGCCTGGTACGGAGTCCGGACGAATCCTTCCGGCTCTCCGACGACGACACTGTCGCCTCAGTCATGGCAGTCCACCGGGAAGCCTGCGCCACGGCCCGGACGGCGGTCGCAGATCTGCCACTGGACGCCGTCGTGACCGGCCACCGGGCCGGACCGCGCACGCTCCGCTGGGTCTATCTGCAGGTTCTGCGGGAGCTGGCCCACCATTGCGGCCATGCCGACATCCTGCGCGAACAGGTACTTGCTGACTGAGCTCCGCGACCGAGTCCACGCTTGATACCGGATCCCGAACTGCTGGAACGGATTGCCGCGCGGCGCGCGGAACTGGACGCACCCGACGAGCAACTGGCGCAGGTACCGGCCTTGCGGGACGGACTCACCGCCACCAGCCGGAGCGGCAGCAAGCAGAGGCCATCGGCGAACCTCGCAGTTCCTCGCGGTCGTTGAGCCGGGCTCCCCCGGACCGTATCGGTTTGCAGCGGTGCAGCCTGCGGCGCACCATCTTCCGACCACGACCACCGCTTGCTCGCCCTTGTCACGGCCCGGCCGTGCCCTCAGCACCATGACCCAGCGCCAGCGGTCCCCCTCCAGCCGGTTGAGTCGAACGAGTACTGCAACTGGTCTTCGGTGTGGTCGTCGGCGGTCCCGATGGCGCCACGCGGGTCGGCGCGGCGCAGGGCTTGCCGCTCGTCAGCGGTCAGGTCGCAGGGCGTGCGGGTGATGAGGGCCCGAAGTGTGTGGCCGAAGACGGCTGCGGCACGACGTACGCGCATGTGCGACGGCCGTGCCAGGCATCCCTGACGGGCACGGTACAGGCACGGTACGCGGGTGCGAACCGGCATCCGTCGCGGCGAGCCCGGCGCACGCCCGGCGCATGACGCGGGCACGGGCGAGCTGGACGGGACCGTCACACGCCTGACCCCGGCATCTGGCGTACATGATCTTGACGGGACGGAAAGGGACCGCCCAGCTCGGATGCTGTACCGACGGGACAGTCCGCTGTCCCACCCGTGCTAATCAGTACGGGTTAGAGTGCTTCCGCAAATGTCAGGGCATGCTCAAGCATGCGAGAAGCACGGAGGTCCCACGGTGTCGGATCTGGGGCGGCTCGTAGCCGGCCGATACCGGTTGGTGGAGCGTGTGGGCCGTGGCGGTATGGGAACCGTGTGGCGGGCCGAGGACGAACTGCTCGGCAGGTATGTCGCCGTCAAGAAACTACACGTCCCGCCGCACCTGCACGACGACGAAGTCCAGCGACTCCACGAGCGCACCCGCCGGGAAGCACGCAGCGCCGCCCGGATCACCCACCCCAACGTGATCGTGGTGCACGATGTCGTCGATGACGAGGGGCTGCCGTGCATTGTCATGGAGTACATACCATCCGTCACAGTGAGTGATCTCCTCAAGCGACAGGGCACGCTGCCACCCGCCGAGGCGGCCCGGATCGGCCGTGCCATGGCCGCCGCGTTGCGCGCCGCACACGACGCCGGAGTCCTGCACCGGGACATCAAGCCCGCCAACGTTCTGCTCGGGCACGACGGACGGATCGTCCTCACCGACTTCGGCATCGCCGTCGAGCCCGGAACACCGTCCCTGACCAGGACCGGCGAGCTGGTCGGCTCCATCCACTACATGGCACCGGAACGCCTCCGGGCCGGGATCGCCGAGCCTGGCCCCGCCTGCGACCTGTGGGCCCTCGGCGCGACCCTGTACCAAGCGGTCCAGGGCTCTTCCCCGTTTCAACGCGGCACCCCGATGGAGACGGCGTACGCCATCGCCACCGAGGAGTGTCCTCCCCCGAGCAAGGCCGGACACCTCACCTCCGTGATCGAGGGCCTGCTGGTCAAGGAACCAGAGCAGCGCATGGACGCCCACGAGGCCGAACGCCTCCTGAGCCGCGCAGCGGAAGCGGGCACCGACCTCCTGCACTCGCCCGCGCAGGCGGAGGGGCGTGTGCACGCGCCGACCAACGTGGAGCAGGCTGAGACATGTACGGGGAGCTCCGCGAATCCTGCGGCTCCTGCGCCAGGGGGCAAGCGCGGCCGCCGCACGGTGCTGTGGATCGTCTCGACGGTGGTGACGGCCGCCGCTGTGGCGGGCGGCATGCTCTGGCACGTGAACGGTGACGCCGCTTCGCGCACCCATCGGACGGCACCCGGTACATCGAGCCCAAGCCCGAGTGCCTCCTCATCGCCGTCGCTGCCACCCGTTCCCCTCGGATACCACCTTGAGCAGGCCGCCCAGGGTGTCTCCGTCCCCGTACGCGACGGCTGGACCTCCAAGGACCTGCCCGGCGACGAGGTCGGCTACATCTCCGGGCTGGCCGGCCTGCGGATCAGCGTCGTCCAGTTCGCGGGCGGCGATGCCGTCCGGCACTGGCGGGAGACCGAAGAGGCCCAGACCCGCCGAGACAACCCAGGCTACGAACGGGTCAGGATGGAACACACCACGTTCCGGGGACGGCCGGCAGGCTACTGGGAGTTCACCTTCCAGGGCAGGGCCCGCGAGTACCGCGCAGTGGAGCTGGCCTTCAGCGGCACCGACGGCACCCAGTACGTGGTCTACCTCTCCGCACCGAACGAACAGTGGAACCAGTACCGGCCGGCCTTCGACACCGCGGTCGACGGAATCCGCCTTCGCGCATAGAGGCAGCGCCCTTTCTCGCTTGCGTCGTGCCGGCCGATGGCCAACATCGTGACCGGAACGGTCATCGGCGACGGGACCCAAAGCTGTACAGGAGAGCATCAACCCCTGCTTACCCGACGGATATTTCCAGGCAGTTGGTCGTCTACACCTCCGTAGGAATTTGATCCGGCCTCCGAAGATACGGCCCAGGCGATCACTGGTTTATGCCGCAGCCGTCGGCAGATCTGGTTACACAAGAGGCCGAATTCTCTATTGCCCAAGGAAACGCCGATAGTCGACTCGACCAGGAAATGGCTGCACCGAAGGGTGATCGTCACTATCCGACAGATCGGCAGGAATCGGCATCAGCGGCGGGCATGAGAAAGGGATCACGTGTTATGGGCGGACATCGCAAAGCTTCAACCTCGCCGGCACGGCGACGGATGGGTATGGGGATTGCCACGGCAGCTCTCGGCGTTACGGCGCTCGGGGCCGTCGCCTCCCAGGCGGCAGCCGCGCGCTACGAGAGCCCGACAGCTCACGCCGCATCGGCCGGATCCCCGGATTCGGGGAACGCGGTCGACGGTCACCAGCTCAAGGGCAGCGGCAAGGCGGGCAAGGATCTCATCGACGGGGCCATATGGCTCGGCAAGCAGATCTTCGGCGTGGACGACGAACCCCCTCTCAATACCCCGACGCACAGCCTCGGCGGAGGAATCACCAAGGGCGCAGCCAATCAAGCCGACTACTACGACAACCAAAGTTCCCCGGATTCCGATGGAGGCGCACCCGCGCGCCCGGACCCCGTGTACGTCCTGGACGGCGAGTGATCAGTCCCTGACCGCCGTTGACCGGGCCCGCTGAGCAGCCCGACGACGCACGGACGCTGCTCCCCCTGGCATGACGACGTGCGCCGAGTGCCCGGCCCGGCCGGATATCGATCGGGCCGGGCACCTCGTCCACGTCCGTCACCGGGAGAAGCATGATGAACCGACCTGCCGTCCCCGTCTCTCGGAGTGACCACGCGAGCCGCTCCCGGGCACGGGATCGCCGCGGCGCTTCCGAACTGTCCGGGCAGGTGCGGTTCTTCCGCTTCTATCTCGTCCTTTTCGGCGCCGACGTGTTGCTCGGCTGGCTGGCGTGGATCATGGCTCTGCCGATCACGCACGGGCTGGAGTATCCGTTGTGGAGCCTGCGCGGCGCATCGGCGTCGGCGTTGAGTGACATTGTCGTGTTCGGCGGGTTGTCGGCGCTGGTCGCCTTCCGGGTGGTCCATGCCGAGCGCCGACGTTTCGTCGATGTGGGACTGCGCGGGCCAGGGCAATTTCGCGAGTTCGCCCGGGGCTATGCGCTGGGCTTGGCCTGGGCGGTCTGCGCCCTCGCCGTCGCGGTCGCCGCAGGGTGGACCGCCGTGAACGGAAGCGTCCGCCTGTCGACGCTTCTCGCCTTCGCCCCCTTGTGGATGGTGGTGAACGCGTTCCAGGCCGGTGTGGAAGAAGTCATTTTCCGAGGTTGGTTGTTGCCGCTGCTGGTACGACGCCATCAGCTGTGCACGGCGATACTGGTACAGGCTGTGCTGTTCGCCTGCCTGCATCTTCTGGTGGACGCGAATACCACCCTCGCGGTCCTTCATGCGCTCATTTTCGGCGCATTCGCCGGACTCTATGTGCACCGTCGGCAGAGCATCTGGGGAGTCATCGGAATTCATGGGGCCTATAATTTTGCGGCCATCCCCGTCATTTCGTTGGCAACGGGCGGGCAGTACGGCCCCACAGGCTGGCACTACGCTGCCATCGCACTGACCGGAGCCGGTGTCGCCGTCCTGCTCGCCCTGTCGCGCTGGTGCCGCCGCCGAAGGTGAGAGGCGGAATGCGGAGCGGCACTGAGCCCGCCCTCGCCGACGAAGGATCGACCAGCCTCACCTCGGGGTCACCCCGCGAGCGGACCTTCCGCGCGCGCTCGCTGGTAGCGGTGGCGAACCGGTCCGTGGTCCGTAGGTATTGGTGCCGTCCTCGGTGTATGCCTCGCCCGTGACCACCGGAAGCAGCCACAGCAGTACTGGCAACACATTGCCGTTCCTGCGGCGTCCGTTGTTGGCTTCGTGCAACGCCGATCCGACATCTCCCCCGCCGAGGCCTCGCCCCCGGGGATCAACCACGGGTGATCCCCTGCGCGGTCGTTCGACAACGCCCGACCGACAGAACGGATACTCCCATGCGACATCCTGTCGCTCGATTTCACGAGTCACGTGCGAGCACGTCACATCTGTCTGCAGTCTCACCTCAAGGACGTCGGACGGGCGGGTGACGAGAATGTCCCGGCGTCACCGCTCCGGTGCACCGCAGCCCATGGCCCACGAGACAGCGCCGCTCCGCGTCCATCTGCCCGATGCGGCACTCGTCGCGGATCTACGCACCCGTGCCACGCCAAGGCCCGCTGATCAGGCGCCAGATGACCGCAGGGCCCGTAGGAAACTGATCGCAGCAGCGGCGGTCGAACTGCGCAGGCGTCGCCTTCCCGCCATGCTCGACTACGCGGCGCTCTTCGTGGTCAGGACATCCGCGGCGGCTCTGGCGCTGGACGCGCTCCAGCGTGCGGTGCGCGACATGCGTATGGCGCCGGACTCCGACCAGCCGCCCGTCCACCACCCGCTCCTCCTCGTCGAGCTGACCGCCAGAATGTGGTCGGGCACCGCACGCCGAACCGAACTCACCACCGAGTTCCTCGCCTGGCTGGACGGTACGACGCGCACTGCTCCCGGCCCGTTCGCCGCCGAGCCCGTCAGGGTGGACGCCTGCCGCATCCTGCGGACTTATCAGCAACTGCCCCGACGCACCCAGGCCGTGCTGTGGCATGCGGTTGCGCAGTGGGACGACGCCTTCGTGGTCGGCCGGTCTCTCGGTGTGCACCCCGACACGGTGCCCCGCCTCGGGCGCAGCGCCCTCGAAGACTTCCGCCAGGCCACTTTGCGCCTCTACGCCGAGCAGTGCGACGGCTATTGCCGTTGTTTCATGTCCCTCCTGGAGGCTGCGACCCGCCGCAGGAGGCCCTACCCCAGTGTCGAGCTCGACCAGCACATGGCCGCTTGCGCCGCCTGCTCCCAGGCTCACTCCGTACTGACCGGCATGAACGAACGGCCGGGCACACTGCTGGCCGAGGCCGTGCTCCCCTGGGGCGGTGCCGCTTTCGCGGCCGTCAGGCGCCGACGACGGCTCGCCAAGGCTTCGTCGGCCGCCCCGTCCCAGCCGACGCGGAACGCTGTCCGCCGCACGCTGCCACCCAAGGAGGCGGCGCCGCGTCTGCCATGGCTCCGCCACGTTGCCGACAAGTGCCCGGCACTGACCGTGATGGCGGCTGCGGGACTCTTCGCGGCGGGGGCCGCCACGGCCTGTCTGTACAAGGCCGGCGACGACACCGGCCCGTCCGGTCCTGTGGCCGGGCGCCCCACCCAGACCGTCCCTCACGTGACCGTGCCCCGGCGCACAGACCCTCACCCGAGCGCCCCGGCCCGCACCACGCCATCCGACACATCGCATGCGACGGGACACGGCTCGACGCCTTCCGACGACAAAGGCCACGCTGTTCCGGACCGCAGGGCAGGCTTCCCCGGCACCTGCCACCACACACGGAAATAGCGAGCACCCCAGCGAGATTTCGGCGGCCCCTCGGAACCGTACCGGCCGTCTCACGACGGTCCGCGGAGCCATGGTGTCCATTGCGTCGCCGCCACGAGACCGCAGGGGATCCCACGCTGGGCTCGTCCGTCCGTCCCCGAGTCCCGGACCTGTACGGTCCCGACCCCCGGAGCAAGAGACCAGCCGAACGATGAACGATGTGCTGCTCGTTGATGACGACCCGCTGCTGCGTGAGGCCACCCGGCTGTCGCTGGAGCTGTACGGATACCAGGTGCGCACCGCCTGCGACGGCCTGGCCGGACTGGCGCGTTTCAGGGACAGGGCACCTGATGTCGCTCTGCTGGACGTCATGCTGCCCCGCCTCGACGGGATCAGCCTGGCACGCCGTATCCGGGAGGTCAGCCGGATACCGGTGCTGCTGATCTCCGCCCGGACCGACCCGGTCGATGTCGTCCTCGGACTGGAGGCCGGAGCCGACGACTACGTCACCAAGCCCTACGACATACCGGTGCTCGTCGCCCGCATCCGCGCGGCCCTGCGCCGGGCCGGCCATTTCTCCTGGACCGGCTCGGAGACTCTGAACGAGGAGCCACTGATGCGGTTCGGCGACCTCACGGTGCATGCGCCCTCCATGGAGGTCCGCCGGGCAGGAAGGCTGCTGGACCTCACGCCCACCGAGCGCAGGCTGGTGCTGGAGTTCGCGGCCCGGCCCGGTGTGGTCCTGTCCCGGACCGCCCTGCTGGAACGGGTGTGGGACTGCACGCGGGACGGGGACAGCCGAGTGGTCGACGCCCATGTGCAGCGGCTGCGTGGGAGGATCGGCAGTGAACGGATCGAGACGGTGCGCGGCTTCGGTTGCAAGCTGGTGGCCGGACCGCTGTCCGAGCGCAGGTGACCGCTGCCGGGCTCACAGCAGCTTCGGCGCGGATTCCATTGCGGTGGGACGGCGGCGTTCGGGGTGAGGCATGCGGTTCACTTCACCGCTCCCATGGACAGCCCGCGGACGAGCTGCTTCTGGGCGATCCAACCCGCGAGCAGTACGGGAAGGCAGGCCAGTGTCGCCGCCGCGGCAAGCCTGGCCCAGTAGAGGCCTTCGCTGGTCATGAAGCCGATCAGGAAGACGGGCATCGTGGCCGCTCGGACCGAGGTGAGGTTGAGCGCGAAGAAGAACTCGTTCCAGGAGAAGATCACGCAGATCAGCGCGGTCGCCGCGATGCCGGGAGCGACCATCGGCAGCATGACCCGGGTGATCTCCTGACGCTGTGTCGCGCCGTCGACGCGGGCTGCCTCCAGGACTTCGCCGGGGACTTCCAGGAAGAACGAGCGCAGCATCCACACCGCGATCGGCAGGTTCATCGCGGTGTAGAGCACGATGAGGGTGGCGATGTCGTCCAGGGCGCCGATGTCCCGTACGGCGAGGTAGATCGGGAGGATGGCGGCGACCACGGGGAGCATCTTGGTGGAGATGAAGAAGAACAGCGCGTCACGCCACCTTCGGACCGATCGGATCGACAGGGCGTAGGCGGCCGGAACACCGATCACGAGCACCAGGAGGGTGGAAAGCACCGTTGCCAGTGCCGAGTTGGCGAGGTACGGGCCGATGCCGCTGGAGAACACCGTCCGGAACTGGTCGAGAGTCGGAGCGAAGACGAGCTGCGGTGTGGTGGTGTAGGCGTCGGACTCCCGTTTGAAGGCAGTCAGCGCCATCCAGAGCACGGGGAAGAAGAACACCAGTCCGGCCAGCCAGGCGCCGGCCGTCCAGGCACTCTTTCCCAGTAGCCGCTTGACGCGGCGGGCGGAGGGCGAGTCGGCACACATCACGCCCTCCCCTCGGTGGCGCGGAAGACGGTGAAGAGCATGCGCAGCGCGATCGAGGCGATCACGATGGTCCCGGCCACGGTGACGACACCGAGTGCCGACGCCTGTCCGACGTCGAAGCCGAGAAAGGCCCGTTGGTAGAGGTAGAACGGCAGGTTGGTGGTTGCCGTTCCCGGCCCGCCCTGGGTCATCATGAAGATCACATCGAAGGTGTTGACCAGGTAGATAGCGCCGAGCAGCACGCCCAGTTCGGTGTAGGGCCGCAGATGCGGCATGGTGATGGCCCGAAAGGTCCGCCACGGCCCGGCGCCGTCGATCTGCGCGGCCTCCAGCACGTCGCCTGACTGGCTCTGCAGTCCGGCGAGGACGATCAGCGTCATGAAAGGCGTCCACTGCCACACCAGCACGGTGACGATGGACGCCATCGGAAACCGGCTGACGAAGTCGACGGGCGCGATGCCGACCAGGCGCAGAAGGAAGTTGACGATGCCGTAGACCGGGTCGAGCATCGTGGTCTTCCACAGCAGTCCCGCGACCGTCGGCATGATCAGGAAGGGGGCGATCAGCAGTGTTCTGACCACTGCGCGGCCAGGGAACCCGCGGTCCAGCAGGACAGCGAGGCCGACGCCGAGCAGCATCGAGACCGCCACGGCCAGGACGGTCATCTCGACCTCGGTGAGGAGTGCGTCGCGGAAGGCACTGTCGGTGAGGACAGCGGCGTAGTTGCTCAGGCCGACCCAGTGGCGGGAGTGGGGCCGGACCAGATTCCAGGACTGGAACGAGAAGATCACAGTGAAGACGAACGGGATCTGGGTGACGACGATCACGAGGAGCAGTGCCGGGCTCAGCGGCAGCCGGCGCCGCCATGTCTTACGGCGCGGCAGCCGTGATGACGGTCGGCCGGGTGTCAGGGGAACCGGGCAGGACGGGGCCAAGGTCGTCATGGCGCCTCCTCGGGTGGAGGGGGTGGGAGCGGTCACGGGTGCTGGTGCGAGCCGTCATCGGCGCTGGTAGGTGCGGCCGACGGTCTGTGCGTACTGCTGGGACTGGGACAGGGCCGCCCGCACCGACTTCCGTCCGGCGATGACTGCCGTGATCTGCTGGCTGACTCGGGTCCCGAGGTCCTGGAATTCGGGGATGCCGAGGAACTGCACGCCGGTGTAGGGCACGGGGGCAACAGTGGGGTGTCCGGGATCGGCTCCGCCGATGGCGTGCAGTGTCGGCCGGGCGAAGGCGGCGGCCGCCTTGGCGTACTGCGGGATCCGGTAGGTCGAGGTACGGCTTCCGGGAGGGACGTGGGACCAGCCGAGCCTGCTGCCGACGAACCGGATGTATTCCTTGGAGGTCGCCCACGACATGAACTGCCAGGCGGCATCCCGATGCCGGCTGGTCCTGGGGATCGCCAGCGACCAGGAGTACAGCCACCCTGAGGACACGGTCCGCTCGACGGGGGCGGGGGCGTAGCCGATTCTGCCGACGACCTTGCTGCTGCTCGGGTCCTCCAGCGAACCGGCCGCTACGGTCGCGTCGTACCACATGGCGGCGTTGCCCTGGGCCATGTCCGTACCGCACTCGGTGTATCCGGCGGTCGCCGCGCCCGGTTCCCCGACCGTGCGAAGCAGGCCGGTGTAGAAACCGACCGCCTTCGTCACCTCGGGCGAGGTCAGCTGCGCGTTCCATCCCGGGTCGTACCAGCGTCCGCCGAAGGTGTTGATCACCGTGTCCAGCGGTGCCAGGTTCTCGCCCCAGCCGGGGGCACCTCGCAGGCAGATGCCGGCGACGCGGTGCGCCGGGTCGTTCAGCCTCCGTGCCAGCTCGGCGACCTGCTGCCAGGTGGGGTGGGCCGGCATGGTCAGGTGGTGGGCGGCGAGGAGGTCCGTGCGGTACATCAGGTACGACGACTCGCCGTAGAACGGCACCGAATACAGGTCGCCCCGGTAGGACAGGGACTGCCGGACCGGGCTGATGAAGTCGCCCGGGTCGTATCCCCGGGTGTGATCGACGTGCGGCTGGAGGTCCACCAGCCAGCCGTTCCTCGCCCACATCGGGGTCTCGTAGTTGCTGATCATCACCACGTCGAACTCGTTGCCGCCGGTGGCCACCGACTCGGTGATCTTCTGGCGGGCCACGTTCTCCGGGAGCGTGACGTACCTGACGTGGATGCCCGGGCGGGTGTGCTCGAAGTACGGGGTGAGCTTCTGTACGTCCTGCATCTGCGGGTTGGCGACAATGGCCACCGTGATCGTGGTGCCCGAGCCGGCGCCGCCGCCGATGGCCCCTGCCCCCGCACAGCCGGCCACCGGCAGCAGTCCGATCAGGGACGCCGCGACAGCCGCGCCGGTGCGCCGTCGGCCCTTCAGGAACCCCATCGTGGACTGCTCCTCGCTGTTCGGATGTACAACGACGAGATCACCATCGTCGGATCGAAGAGCGCCCAGCGCAGCTTCAGCCGACTGTCGGCCTGATCGCATGAGTGTCACCGACTGTAGGCCTATGAGTACGTCCAGGTATGTGCGCGACACGGGCGGCGAGGCTTCCCCTTGTGCGTGAAGGTCCGTCAGCCATTGATTGCCCTGTACGCCCGGCAAGTGGTTCGCCAATCCACTGCGGCGAGAGTTCCGGTTCACCCTCCTGCGCCCTGCGGAGGGTGCCACGAAGACCTGCGGAACCGCGCCGGACCGCCTGGCGTTACCGGCGCCTTTCTGTGCTCGCACCCGTTTGCGCTCACGCTTGTTTATGCTCACCTGAGCGCTATTCGCTCGGATTTAAATCGGCTCGGCTTTTCCCATTGACGTCGACCTGACACGGTCTTTAATGGAAGTACCTGAATCACATGAGGTCTATATGCTCGATTGAGCGGAAACCTGCAGAGGCGACTGCCCAGGGTCCATGGCTCTCAGTCTCCGCACTGCAGCACCAGCCAGGCCCGCGGTGAAATCAGGGCGGCTCCACAGGGGCTGTTCCAGACTTCTGAAAGATCGGAAGACGCCATGAATGCTGTCGCTGAACGCGACGTTCCGCGCGCTGATGCCGAAGTCGCCTCCGCCTCCATCGAATTGCCGGCCCTTCTGACCGCGCCCAGAGAGGCCCGAGCCTTCACCAGAAGGTCTCTGTACCGTTGGGGAGCAGCGGAGGACCTCGTCGAGGCAGCCGTCCTGGTCGTGTGTGAACTGGTCACGAACGCGGTCTGCCACGGCTCGCCGGCGCCTGCGGACAAGCTCCGGCATGTCGCGCCTGCCGACGAGCGCGGACCGGAATGGTCGATCACACTGACACTGGGTCTGAGACCCGCCGAACTCCACGCCGAAGTGCGTGACCAGTCCCCGGAACTGCCGGTCCCACGCGCGGCAGAGGATGACGACGCCGACGGGCGCGGGCTCGCGATCGTCGGCGCGCTCGCCGGGTCCTGGACATCCGGGTGGGCCCCGGGAGGCGGCAAGTGGGTCCGGGCCTGCCTGCCGCGGGTGCCCGCTCCCGTCACCGGCTGACACGTCGAAGAGCGTTCTTGGAACACAGGTGGTGGACGGCATGAGCACACAGCGCAGCCCACGAGTCGGCAGGCCTCCGCACCATACGGGGCCGGAGGAGTTGGTCCAAACCGCCGCCATGGCACGTCGCTTCTACCTCGAAGGCAAGTCGAAGACCGAAATCGCCGACGAGTTCGGCGTCAGCCGTTTCAAGGTCGCCCGCATGCTGGAGGCCGCCCTGCAGGGTGGTCTGATCCGACTTGAAGTCCGGCTGCCCGCGGAGCTGGACGCCGAGTGCTCCGACGCGCTGCGCACCCAGTACGGCCTCCGTCACTGCGTCGTGTTCGCCTCGACGGAGCAGGATCGGGGCGGCGCGGTGCTGGCCACCCAGCGCCTCGGCGCGGTCGCCGCGGAGCTGCTCACCGAGATCGTCACGGAAACCGACGTCCTCGGACTTGTGTGGGGCCCCGAGATCGAGGCGCTCGGCCGCGAACTGACCGTACTGGCCCGCTGCAAGGTGGTGCAATTGAGCGGGGTGACCTCACTGCGGCCCGTGAACCACAGCGCGGTGGAAGCCGTACGCCGCGCCGCCTCCATCGCGCGAGGCCCCGTGTACCCGATCCACGCGCCACTGCTCCTTCCTGACGGCGAGACAGCCCAGACGCTGCGCCGGCAGCCAGGCATCGCCGAAGCGGTCAACCAGTTTCCACACGTCACCAAGGCCATTATCACCGTCGGCGCATGGGAGCCGGGGCTGTCCACCGTCTACGACGCACTCGACGAGAACGAGCGCGAGCAGTATCGCCGCGAAGGAACCTGCGCCGAGGTCGTCGGCCAACTGCTGGACGCGGACGGACAGCCCGTCGCCCCGCAGCTCACCGAGCGGACCATCGCGATCAGCTTCGCCGAACTGCGCCGTGTGCCTGACGTGATCCTCCTCGCCGACGGTGCGGAACGGGCAGCCGCGACCTCGGCGGCGCTGAAGACCGGCCTGTTCAACGGCATCGTCACCAACACGACCGTGGCGGAGTACCTGCTCCGATGACCCACGAGCCGGTTCCGGCCCGACACCGTACGGAGAATCCATGACGCCTCTCGTGGAGCGCGCCGCCGACCTGCAGGTACTGGACGCCCTGCTCAGCCACGTTCTTGAGGGCCACGGCACGGCCGTGCTGCTCGACGCACCAGCCGGAACCGGCAAGAGTGCACTCCTGGTGGAGCTCACGACACGTGCCCGTCGGCAGAAGATCCACGTCCTGGGTGCGCGCTGCTGTCCGCAGGAAGCGTCCGCGCCGTGGGGAGCCGTTCGCCAACTGCTCGATGCCAGGCTGAGCGACGAGGACCTCGCTCTGCTGGAACCCGGCCACGCTCCACTCCCCCACGGGGACGGCGATCAGGCCCTGCCCGTCGAGTGTTTCCACGGACTGTATCTGGCGCTGCTGCGCCTGGCACGTCACACTCCGCTGGTCCTGCTGGTGGACGACGCGCACCACGCCGATGACCCCTCCCAGCAGTGGCTGGCCTATCTTGCTCGCCGCCTGGAGAGTGCGCCGATCGGCCTGGCCATTGCCACCCGCTCCGCCTCCGGAGCCGCCCCCGGGGCGCTTGAAACGGCGCTGGCGGCGTGCCCGGAATTCTCCCGCCTGCGGCCGCGGCCGCTCGCCGAGCAGGGCACGTCCGACAACCTGGCAGAAAGGCTCGGTCAGGCTCTTGAGGCCGGCACGGCCGCGGCGTGTCATGCCGCCACCGGTGGCAGCCCAGGGCTGCTCGACGCGGTGGCCGATGCCCTCATCCGCACCGGTACGCCGGCCCCGCAGGTCACGCGGAAGCAAGCGGCCGACGCCTGCTCCCGCGCCATACTGCGAGCCCTGCCCCAGCTGCTCGGCCGTCACGGACCAGCGGTGACCACCGTAGCCACAGCCGTCTCGGCCCTCGGCCGAGTGGCCGGCCTGCCGCTGCTGGCACGGACGGCCGGTGTCGCCCTGTCGGCTACGGAAGAGGCGATCACCGCGCTCGAGGACGCCGGATGGGTGGGCGCCGGCCCACCCTGGCAACTGCGTTCCACCGCCATCGAGCAGGTTCTCACCGCGCAAGCGGGCGAGCATACGCTCAGCGCCCTGCGATCCCGGGCGGCCGAGGTGCTACGGGACCTTGGCGCCGGCACCCCCGAGATCGCGGACATGCTGCTGCTCACCACACCGGATGGGCAGACATGGCGGGTGCCGGTGCTGCGGGAGGCGGCCCGCATCGCTGAGGAGCGCTCCGACATGGTTGCCGCCGGCGCGTATCTGCGCCGAGCCCTGGCGGAGCCACCCGAGGATGCCGAACGTTCGGCTCTCCTGGCTCGGCTGGGTATTGCCGAGGTGCGCCACGACCCCCAGTCGGCGGCTTCCCACCTGCGTGCTGTCCTGGCAGGAGAGGAGAACGTCCGCGTGCGGGCTGCCCTGGTGCCGCACCTGGCCGAGGTGCTGGTGAGCACCGGCCGTGCCGAAGCGGCGGTGACCCTGCTGGACGATCTCGCCGGCCAGATCGGCGAGGACGACTGCGAGACGCTGTACCGGCTGTGGGCCCAGGGCATCCTGGTCCTCCTGGAGGAGACCCCGCACGTGGCCGATGCCTGGATCGCCCGAGGCAACATCGCCGACAAGTTGACCGGTGCGAGCCCGGGACAGCGTCTGCTGCTGGCGGCCCTCGCCCTGAAGACCACTCTGACCGGGCAGTGCGCCCACACCGCGGCCGACTTCGCGGACCGGGCGCTCACCCGGCCCGGGCCGGCGGAGGAACCCGCGCTCACGACCGTGTTCGCGGCAGCCGCACTGCTGCACGCGGGCCGCCTCACCGACGCCGCCCGCTGCTGCGATCATCTCCTCACCGACGGCATACACCGCCAACCCGCTCCACTGCAGTCGCTCCTCATGGCCATGCGCGCCAAAATCGCCCACCGGACGGGCGACATCACGTCCGCCCTGTCACTCGGTCGCCGAGCACTCGCCCTGGCGCCTCCAGGACAGCGATACCAGCCCTACGCCACCGCCCAGGCCGTCCATGCCCTGCTCGACCTCGGTGCCGGCGACGAAGCGGAGCAGCTGTGCCGCGCCTCCCGCCAGAGCCCTGCCGGAAACCACTGGAGCTGGGCAACCCTGCACGCCGCACGTGCCCGGAACCACCACACCCAAGGCAACCATCACGCCGCCCTCGACGAACTCGACGCCTGTGCACGGCTGATGCGGACCGGCGGGTACGACAACCCTGCACTCGTCCCGTGGCGCTCCCACACCGCCCTCGTCCACCAGCGCCTCGGCAACCACGACGCCGCCCTGGAACTGGCCGACGAAGAGCTGGTACGAGCCCGCCGCTGGGGTGCCCCGCACACGATCGCCACCAGCCTGCGTATCCTCGGCCGCCTGCAGAGCGGTGTCGACGCCGTCACCGTCCTGTCCGAGGCGGCCTCCCTCCTTGAAGGCACGCCCGCACGGCGCGCTCTCGCCCACACCCTCACCGACCTCGGCGAAGCGCTGCACGCGATCGGGCGCCCCAGTGAGGCACGGACACCCCTGCGCCAGGCACTCGACCTCGCCGACGCCTCGGGTGCCGCCCCCTTGTCCGAACGCGCCTACCGCGCTCTCCTGGCCACCGGCGCGCGTCCTCGCCGACGACGCCAGTCCGGGGTCGGCGCGCTCACCGGACGCGAACACCGGATCGCCTCCCTCGCCGCCACCGGCATGGACAACCAAGCGATCGCTTCTGCCCTGTTCATCAGCCGGCGAACGGTGGAGTTCCACCTCACCCACGTCTACCGCAAGCTTGCCATCGAAGGCAGAGCCGAACTGGCTACCACACTGACCGCCGCGCCTGCCCACCTCGGTACGCGTCGTCGGCTCACAGGCGGTTCCCACGGCACGACGGCAGATCGAGACGTTCCCACAGGCCTTGAGCCTCGGCTGGCTTGAAGCAGCAGGTCACCAGCACATCGCGGAGAGCGTCCACCGGCTGCTGGAGAAGGGCTGGGAGAGAATGCGCAGGGCATCAGGACTGGGCGCTGACGCGGGCTCGTCACGATCCCGGCACCGGAGCGTACGAATCGGCCCCGGCGGCGCCCCACGGGGGGCGATGCCGGGGCCGTGCGCGGGCATCTGACTCGGTGATGCTCACGTGCTGGGGACGACGTGAACGCGGGCGGAGTGGGTGCCGACGCGCTTCGTGGAGGCGTCCGGCGATGACGCGGTCTCCTCCACCGACTTTCTTGCGGTACTCGTCGTTGTGCAGACGAGAACGAAGCTAGGACGCCGTGGGGGTGGGCTGGTAAAAGACGGTGCCCACGGCCCCGGTGAGAGCTTGTGCGCCCTTTCCTTCCACACCGCCGATGTTGTCCCCGAGCTGACGGTCGGCATCCGCCTTGTCAGCCTTCCCCGCCTCAGGGTTCCGAGCGTAGACGTTCGGGCCAACCGTATAGCGGAAGTCGTGCTGAATGCAGGCGTTCGTTTCCTGCTGCGTGAGGACTGAGCCGGGAACGCCGGTGCAGCCGTTGGAGTAGAAGCTTCGCTGCAGCTCCTCATCTTTCTGCCGCAGCTCCGGATTCGTTTCGGCGTCCGGATTCTGACTCAACAGGGCGTTCCTGAGTGTGATGAACGATTGGTTGTCCATCCCTGCGACGGCCTTGTACATGCCCTCGTCGAAATTTGCGCCAGGATGCGACGCGTCAGGCGCCCCTGGGCCCTCGTCAAGACGACCGGCGTGAAAGTCCTTGTACTGATCTGCGTTGTCCTCGAAGGTCGATTTCGACTGCCCGGCAGACTGATCTGTCCCGTCGCCTGTCGCCGCCTGTGCGGTGGTGGCGCTGAGGCCGAGGCCGGCGAGCCCGAGGGTCACGGTGGCGGCGCCCATACTCACTCGCCGCGGCACAGGCGAATGTGACGGCTTGCGATGCTTTGCCATTGCTGACTCCCATTCAGTCGGTTGCGCGGGGGAAGAACGCGAAACTGCTCTCGGCCGTAAATCCCGATTTCCGCCCCCGGGCCACTGAACGACGCAGCTGCCCCCGACCGCAACTGATTGCTGCTACTACTGCGGTGAGTTCAGGGGCCCTCTGGCCTATACCTACGGAGCCCGCAGTCCTGCCCCGGCCTGACCCCGATCCGGCACGCACCCCAGGAGACACGCTCCCGGGGCCAACGCCACCAAACGTGGGCCCGCTCGTTCAGGGAGGCGACCAGGGCCCTGGTCGCGGGCAACATCGCCTTCTTCCCGCCGACTTCGAGCAGACCGAGGGTGTCCTCGACATGCCCGAGACGCGCCACCACCGCAGCCGTCACCGCCATCACACGCCGGTTCCTCCTGACATGCAGTCACTGCTACCGCTACGACGCCGGGTCACGCCCCACTTCGCGGATCTCCACGACTGCGGCGGCCGAGCAGTCGTCGTGACGGCAGCGGCGCCACGGCTGCTCGGCGCCCGCCGGGCCTACACCGTGACCCGTTGGAAGAACGTGCTGGTCTCGACGCCGATCTACCAGTTCAGCCGGCGGAGGCCGAAGTGGTGACGTACCGCGTCGAAACCTTCACTCCCACCGGGCGGCGCCTGGAATCGGGTACGGAACTCCCTGCCGACATCGTGGTCACCGCGACCGGCCTGCAGTCGCTCGTGTTCGGCGGCATGCCCCTCACCGTCGACGGCCGCGAGGTATCGCTGCCCGACACCATGGGCGCAGGCGGCTACGACCGGTGCACGTGCTGCGTGCACTCGGCCAGTTCCCGACGGCCGGATCGCGGGCACCGCGGCGGCTGGACATGGGCTGCGTCCACGGCGTGGTCACGCTGCGCCACGGTCGCGTCGACGACGGCACGATCCGGTTCTCGACTCGGCGCGCTGACGCGGGCCCGACGAGCCGGCAGGACAACGACACGACTGCGGCCGGCCCGGGTGCGATCGTCCGCACCGACGGATATCTCCAGAACACCGACTGATTTTCCCGAGGCAAGGAGCGAACCAACCCATGACGAAACCGCATGCGGACGTCGAGCAACGGCAGGTGGACCTCCGCGACAGCAAGGCCTCCGCCGCCGCCCCCGACGGCGCCGCGGTGGTCTGCGGCACGTGGCTCACCCTCGCGCGTCGAGGGTAAGGGCAGTCGCCGGCGGAGCGGCTTGATGATGTCTCGGGCGGGCTCGGCGTCGAGAGCCGCGGTGGGTTCGTCGAGGGCGTGCGGGACAGGCGAGTGGCGCAGGCGTGGTGAGTACGGAGCTTGGTGAGGATCCGCCAGTTCTCCAGGTGAGCAAGCCGCGTTCGACGGGAGAACGCGTCCGACGGCCAGGTCCCGGTTGGCCTCGGGCAGTTGCTCGTAGCGCGAGGCCGCCCTCACCGACGAACGGTCGCTGAGGGCCGGGCGCGGCCAGCGGCGGCCGGTGGGGTCGTGGACATGGCGCTCAACCACCGTCCACACGGCCGCCTCCACGGCGGACCACTGCCGTGTGCCGTACCCGGCGAGCATCTGCCCGCGCTCACCGCCCCCCAGTTCGTCGGAGCGGCACACCTGCACAGCGGGCAGAGCGAGAAGCGTGGTGAGAGGGCGGGCCGTCCTGTCCGGCAGGCGGCGTGCGGGGCACAGAGGCACCTGGCAGCCGCTCGCCGCTGGTGTCCGGCCCAGGACCGGCTCACGGCAGGTGTACGCCGGGAACCTCCATCGGGCCATGAGGCGGGCAGGGCGGACGGGTCCGGGTCGGGTGGTCAGTCGGTCCAGTGGGCCAGGACCTTCCGGCGGACCTCTGCGGGGTATGCCTGGGCGAATGAGCTGTGGGGAAGTCGGCCTGAGCCCGGTGCGGGCTGGAGGGCGTTGTGGACGACCACCGGGCCGCGGCGGGCCTCCTTCTCCTCCGGGGTGTAGCAGCCCAGGAGCGGGTGGATACGGCCGTCCCACGCCTCTGCGCGCCGGACAGGGTGGACGCGGGTGGCCAGGGCCCACAGCAGGTCGTCGTCGTCGGCCGGGTCGATGTCGTCGTCCAGGACGAAGACGTTGGAGGTCACACGGCCCGCGCGGGAGGCGGCAAGGACCTCGCCGATCCGGTGGACGAAGGCGTCCGCGTCCGTGTCCGGCAGCCGGTCGCGCCAGTCGGCGGGCACCGTCACCACGGACCAGTGGGCCGCGGCCCGCAGCGGCAGCCAGACGGTGCTGACGGGCAGGCCGACGGCGCGCAGGTCGGCCAGCATCTCGGCGGCCTCGCCGACGCCGGTGACGGTGTGGTACTCGTCCACCGGCCGGCCTTCGGCGACCAGGGGCCATATGGGATCGTCGCGGTAGGTGACGGCCTCGATGCTGTAGACGGGCTGCATCGAGGTCTCGTCGGATGCGTACCCGGCGAACTCTCCGAAGGGCCCCTCCAGCGCATCCCGGCCCACGGACAGGTGTCCCTCGATGACGATCTCGGCACCGGCGGGGACGTCGAGGTCGTTCGTCTCGCACCGGACCACGGGCAGCGGTTCGCCGTGCAGGGCGCCGATGTAGCCGGCCTCGTCCATGCCTTCGGGCAGCGGGATGCCGCCGACGAACGGGACGGCCGGGGCGCCGCCCTGGACCAGGGCGTACGGCATGGGCTTGCCGATCTTCGCCCATTCCTTCCAGATCAGGCCGATGTGTTGCGGCGGCACCACGAGGCCGGTCATGCGCCGGCCGTCGAGCATCATGATCCGGGCGATGGACCAGTTGGTCCACCGGCCGTCGGGGGTGCGGGCGACGATGATCCCCCAGGTGTTGGTGTAGCGCTCGCCGTCGGCCTGGTGCACACGCGGCACCGGGAAGCGGTCGAGGGTGGCGGCGTCGCCGAGCAGCACGTTCTGCTTGACGGGCGCCTCCTCGCGCGAGACACGCTTGGGGGGTACGGGGGTGGCGTGCCGGGTGCGGGCCAGGTGCTCGACCAGTTCGGCGGCCGTGGTGTCGGCGGGCAGGCCGACAGAGAGGGCCACACGGGCCAGCGGCTTGTCCGGCAGCGAGCTGAGCCCGGCGGGCGCGCCCAGCAGGCGGAATCCGGGCTCGGCGCCGGCGACGTTCTCGAACAGCGGGGCGGGCGAACGGCGTTCGTAGGAGAGCCGGGTGATGGCGGCTGCCTCCAGGTCGGCGCTCACCTCGCGGTCGATGTGCCTGAGATCGCCCAGGGCGTCCAGCGCGTCGAGGTACTCACGCAGGTCGGAGAGATGGGTCATGCTTCAACTCCCTTGCGTTGCTTACGGAAAGGGTTTGATCGGCCGGGATGAGGTCTGGACCCGCACCGTCGCCGGTCGGGGCGGTGGGGCGGGTGGCGGCGGCATGCCGCATGCCCTGCCAGCGCCGGGCCGCGCCGGATTCGACGCCGAACTGGTCCAGCACCCGGGTCACGATGTGGTCGACGATGTCGTCCACCGTGGCGGGGTGGTTGTAGAAGGCGGGCATGGGGGGAACGATCGAGGCTCCCATCCGCGCCAGCGCGAGCATGTTCTCCAGGTGGATCTCGTTCAGCGGCGTCTCCCGCGGTACGAGGACGAGCCTGCGCCGTTCCTTGAGTGTGACGTCGGCGGCGCGGGCCACCAGGCCTTCGGCGTAACCGGCGCGGATCCCGGCCAGGGTCTTCATGCTGCACGGGACGATCACCATGCCGTCGGCGCGGAACGAGCCGGAGGAGATCGCGGCACCCTGGTCTTCGGGGGCGTACGCGACGTCGGCGAGCGCAGCCACGTCGCGTGCGCCGAGCCCGGTCTCCGTCTCCAGCGTGGCGCGCGCCCACCGGCTGAGCACGAGGTGGGTCTCCACGTCGTCGTGGTGGCGCAGCTCGGTGAGCAGTCGGACACCGAGCACCGCGCCCGTGGCTCCGGTCATCCCCACGATCAGTCGCATGTCGACACCATCCACATTCAGTACCCTGAATATCAGGGTACTGAATATACTCTTCTTCGTGACGAACGCAAACTCCCGCAACTGGCTGCAGCTCGACGAGTCACTGCCCCATCAGCTGCGCCGGGCCGCCCAGGCATGGACGATCAACTGGCACCACCGCGTACCGGACCTGACCTCCCCGCAATTCGCGGTACTGCTGGTGCTGCGCGACCACGGCAGCATGGACCAGACAGCCCTGGGCACCCTGACCGCCGTCGACCGCACGACGATCACTCAGCTCCTCGACCGCCTGGAGGCCCGCGAGCTGGTGACCAAGGAGGCCGACCCGGCCAACCGCAGACGCCGCATCATCACCCTCACCGAGGCGGGCCGCCGACACCTTGAGACAGCGGTTACCGAGGCCGCGCGACTGCACGAGCGACTGCAATCGATGTTCGGCGAGGAGGAGCTGCAGCGACTGGTGGACATGCTGCGCACACTCGGTGACATGCCGCTGGAAGCCGTGGACGAGCCCTGACGGATGCTGTCACGAGCGGGAACCAGGCTCGGGCGCCCTTCCTCGACGACATACGGGGCGAACGACCGGGCAGCCGTGCTGTAGTCGGCACCGAGCCTCTTCAGCTTCGCCCTGGACGTTGCAGGGGACCGCCTCGCCCGGTTCGTCAGTTCCTCTTCGGGCCACGAGAAGCCGGTGACCCGCTTTCCCCTGACCAGAAAGCCACGCCGTACCGGGACACCGCCGTACCGGACGACCAGCCGGACGAGGTGCAGGCTGCCACCTTCGCATGGTGCAGGCGGCGTTGCCGGACGTTCGACGGCACGCGGTGAATGCCACCGAGGTAGTCGTGCGGTCCGGTACGACGGCCGCACGACCGGCGGCCGACGTCTGGAGGTGACGGTGAGCGATGACGGCAGGGGGCACACGAGCGCTTCCCCGCGCCGAGCCGACAGCTGATGGCGGGGCCGCGTCCGGGCCGGGGCTGGGAGGTACGGGCCCTCCTGCCCGCGCCCGTTGCTCAACCAACCGCGTCTGTCACGTCGTCGACGCCGTTCGGACCTTCCTCATCTGCGGAAACCCGGGATGAAAGAGGTTCACTGTCCATTGTGGACTCCTGGAATTCCACCACGGCCCGGCCGTGCTCGTGGGCCCACTCGGTCAACACAGCGATCGGCTTCACCAGTGTCCGGCCCAGGTCCGTCAGCACGTACTCGACCTTGCCGGCCTCGGCGTGACGGTCGACCAGGCCGTATCCCTGCAGTCGCCGCAGCGTCTGGGTCAGCACCTTCCGGGAGATCCCGCCGATCAGACCGACCAACTCGCCGTGCCGGCACGGTTTCCGGCTCAGTGCGAACAACACGACCACCGCCCACTTGTCGGCGATGATCTCGATCGCCAGCCGAGCCGGGCAGTCGGCGAGGAAGACGCTTCCGGAGTACTCGGGCACGCCCCGATGCTAGCCCGCTGCCAGGAACCTGGAGGTACCTGACGCCTCGTTAGCGTCCGCTGCGGAAGCCACCGAACAGGGGGAGCGTATGGGGACAGTGATCGACTGGCCGGGCGGGCGGAAGGTCGCCGCGCTGGTCACCGTCGCGTTGGAACTGTGGTCACCCGGGCACTGGCCCGCCTACGCGCCGATGGCCGCGGCGTGGCCGCTGCCCGGTGTCGACGACACGCACAGCACCTCCTGGGTGGACTACGGCGTCACGACCGGCATCTGGCGGCTGCTCGACATCCTCGGTGACCTTCCCGCCACCGTCGGCGTCAACGGCCTCGTCGCCGAGCGACACCCCGACACCGTGGCAGCCGTACACGATGCGGGGCACGAGATCGCCGCGCACTCCTGGGCGCAGGACGTCGTACCCGCACTGCTCGACGTGGACACCGAGCGGGACAACATCCGCCGCTGCACGGACGTCCTGAAGCGAGTCACCGGGGTTCACCCGACCGGATGGATGAGCCCTCGCGCCACCGGCTCGAAGCACACCTGCGATCTGCTCACCGAGGCCGGCTACCGCTGGACCGCCGATCACAGCGGCCACGATCTCCCGCAGGTCCTGACCACTGGCCGCGGCCCCCTGGTCTCCCTCATGCACGGCGACCACTCCGATGTCCGCAGCGCGGCGGCAGGCCCGAACGCCTACCGAGACCTGCATCGCGCGCTCCTGGAGCAGCTGCTCGCCGCCCCCGGCCCAGGCCTCTTCCACTTCACCGTCCACGCCCACGTCGGAGGCCGACCGCTCCTCGCGGGCATGATCGGCCAGATCCTCGACCAGATCCGTGCGTGCGGCGACGTCTGGGTCGCCACCCACGCCCAGGTGGCTGAACACGTCCTCACACACACGGGATCGACACCATGACCCACGTCCTCGTCGTCGGCGGCACCGGAGCCATGGGCAGGCACGTGATCCAACACCTGCTTGCCACCACCGACGCCACCATCACCGTCCCCACCCGCCACCCGGAATCCGCCCATGCCACCGGACTCGCCGCCACCGCGACCGGCCGCGTACAGCTGGTCCGCTCCGACTCGTCGGCTCTCGACGCCCGCTTCGGGAAGGCCGATCACGTGTTCGCCAACACCGACTTCTTCGCGACGGGCAGCGCCGTGGGCGAGTACCGGCAAGGGCTGGACCTGCTGACCGCCGCTGAACGGGCCGGCGTGGAGCGTTTCATCTGGTCCTCGTTGGACAGCGCGGTGTCCCTGACCGGCCGCCCCGTGCCGCACTTCGACAGCAAAGCCGCCGTCGCCGCCCACATCAACCTGATGCGGTCGGAGGAAATGCTCCGCAAGGAGACCGACGGCTGGTACACCGACCACGTCTCGGTCCTGACCACGGCACCGTACTTCGAGAACCTCCGGGACCGGCTCGCCCCACGGCCGGACGGTCGGGGCGGCCTGGCCTTCAGACTTCCCCTCGGCGCCGCCCGCTACCCGCTCGTCGCCCTCGACGACATCGCCTGGTTCGCCCGCCACATGTTCGACAACTGGCAGTCCTGGGGCGCCCGTGACCTCGCGGTGATCGGCGACAGCCTCACCGGCAACGAGATCGCCGCCACCTTCACTCAGGTCACGGGCACCCCGAGCACCTACATCCCGATGCCGCACGACGATCTGCACGCCGCCGTCCCCGACTTCGGCCACGACTACGCGGCGATGTTCCGGTTCTTCGCCGCCCGTGATCTCTACGCCCGACACCGGGACATCACCCTTCTACGCCGCCTGCACCCCGACTTGATGACCTCCGCGGACTGGCTGCACCACACCGGATGGACGGGACGACCACCCACCACGGAGACCGGACGCGGCTCGCGCGACACAGCTCGTCGCTCCGGAGCGTGTCCGGCACCGGCGGGAGATCGGGCTGACCTGGTGTGACGCACACGCGCGGCCGTCCGCCGCTTCCGGCGTCGGGCAGGTTCAGGCTGCCCAACCTGCGCCGGCCCGGCGCGCTCGACGGCCACCCGGCATGGAGGGCCGCGCTGGAAGAGGTCGATGAGTACGGAATCCCGGGCCGGCCGTCTGACAGAGGCACGACACCACACCGCGCGAGGTCGTCGGCAAGGAAGACGGCCAGGCCGATGTCCTGCCCGGCGTCACCGTCCACGCCATGGACATCGGGGAGTGGCTGGCCCGGCAACGCCGACACACCGTGTGGCGGGGCCTGCCGGCCAGGCAGCGTGAGCTGCCAGCCCCCCTCGGCGTCGTACCGCTCCCGCCGGAGCAGAAACGCCCGCACAGGCCTTCCGGGCGTCTCCGGGGCCTTCGAGCCGCGTGTCGCGGTCCTCTCCGCGCAGTACGGCGCGCCACGGCAGTCGAGCCAGAGCCGGCAGTCATGAGCGGAGACCGCGAAGCGCGAACGCGTGGGATCGTCGTCGTTGACGAGGCCGCAGGCGTGGTCCTTCGATTCCGTGCCGCTGGTGCCCGCCCGCACCAGGGCGCACGGGCAGGCCTACGGGTACGGTGCCGGGACTGGCCGCCGGCCTCTTGCCCGGCCGGTTCACGTGCGAAGGAGGACCTCTCATGACGATGGGCACCGCGGTTCCTGCCCCCGACTTCGAGCAAGCCACGCTGCCCGAACGGGCCGCAGCCTTGGTCGAGTTACTTCGGCGCAACGCCGCCCGCACCGAACAGGACCGCCGTGTTGCTGCGGAGAACATCGCGGCACTCGATGAGGCCGGCCTGTTCAGCCTCACCGTTCCCCAGCGGCTCGGCGGCCACCAGGAACGCATCCGCACACTGGTCGAAGTGACCTCCGAACTCGGCCGCGGCTGCGGATCGACTGCCTGGACCACCAGCTTGATCAACATCTCGGGCTGGCTCATCGGCCTCTATCCCCGACGCGCGCAGCGTGAGGTCTACGCACAGGATCACGGCACCCGTGCCTGTTCGGTCCTGCCACCTCATGGGACCGGCAGGCCGGCCGACGCGGGCAGCATCGTCACCGGACGGTGGGGCTTCGCCTCCGGCTGTCTCCACGCCCGATGGGCACTGCTCGGCATGACGCTCACGGACGAACACGGCGACCGCCTGGACCAAGCACTGGCCCTGGTCCCGGTGGACCAGCTGACGATCGAGGACACCTGGCACGTTGCCGGGATGCGCGGTACCGGCAGCAACACCCTCGTCGCAGACGGCGTCTTTGTCCCGGCCCACCGCATTCTGTCGGTGACGCAGGCGCTCCAGGGCACTTGTCCGACCGAGTCCGAGGACGAGACCCTGTACCGCACGGCGTTCGTCCCCACGCTCGCCCTGTCACTCGCCGGCCCGCTGCTGGGCCTGGCCCGCGGCGCGATGGAGCTGGTGCTGGCCTCCCTCGCCACGGGCCGGGGCATTTCGCACACGCACTACGCACAGGCACGCGAGGCACCCTCCACCCAGATGCAGCTCGCCGAGGCAGCATCATTGATCGACACTGCCACCCTGCACCTGATGCGTGCCGCGGACGATGTCGACAGCTGGGCGGCGAGCGGCCAGTGCATGCCCCTGGTCAACCGGACCCGGGCGCGCATGGATATCGGCACAGTCGCCCGCTGCTCACGAGATGCGGTGGACCTGCTGCTGAGCGTCCAGGGGGCCCGGAGTTTCGCCGACGACAGTCCGCTGCAGCGCATCTGGCGGGATCTGGAGACGGGTACGCGGCATGCCATGGTCAACCCCGCCATCGCGACCGAGATGTACGGCCGGGCCCTGCTCGGTATCGAGGACCAGATCACCCCGCTGATCTGAGCGGGCAGCGCCCGACGACGCCCGGACTCGCCCCTGCTGCTGCCCACAAAGGCCGGGGCGCTTGGTGCTCCAGGCAGGCGAGCCACCCGTGGACAGCTGCGGGTGACATCTACGGGCCGGGGCGGTCGGTCGGTCTCGCGGGCCTGCCCCACGACGGCATCTTCGACCGTGGCCAACTACGCCTGGGCCGACCCGCGTAGTTGGTCGCTGCCGTCTTCGTGGCTCCGCACTTGAGCACCAGCTTCACACGAGCCGCAAAAGCGCTCCGTAACGTGGATGTGGCAGCTCGGTGCCCAGGTAAGGCCGGACGCAAGCGTGAGGGAGGGGCCTGCACGTGATCGGCACCGACGCCATCGACGTCTGCCTCGGCCTGGACGTCGGCAAGAGCGAACACCACGCCACCGCCCTGACCCCGGCCGGGAACAGTCCTTCGACAAGCTCCTGCCCAACACCGAGCCCATGCTCCGCGAGTTGTTCGCGAGACTCCAGGCCAAGCACGGAACAGTGCTGGTCGTGGTCGACCAGCCGGACTCGATCGGCGTCCTGCCGCTGACGATCGCCAGGGACATGGGCTGTCCGGCCGCCAACCGCCTCCACGGACTGCTCACGCAGATCCACCCGTCACTGGAACGAGTACTGGGGTCCTGGTCGCGGCACCCGGCCGTCCTCACGCTGCTGGAACGAATCGGATCCCCGGCCCAGATCCGCAGCAAAGCAGGCAGACGTCGGCTGGTCGCCCTGCTGCGGCCGAAGGCACCGCGGCTGGCAGGGTGCCTGGTCGAGGGCAGCTTCGACGCTCTGGACGAGCAGACCGTCACCGTTCCGGGCACCGAGGCTGCCGCGCTGATCGTCCTGAGCCTGGCAGCCTCCCCGACGGCCGTCCTTGGCCCACGGAAACGTCTGGCCGGACGGATCGAGGAACTCCTGGAGGCACGCCCTCTCGCGCAGGTCCTGATGTCGATGCCGGGAGTCGGCGTCAGGACCGGAGGCCGCATCCTGATCCAGGTCAGTCCTCCGGCCGAAGTCGCTGACGAGCGGCCTCCAGCCTGGTCGTAGTCAGGCGCGAACAGCTCAGAGAGCGCTTTGTCCAGCGTCCCGGCGATCCGATGGATCGGGGCCCAGACCGCCGGATCGTCAACAACGCGACTGAGGTCCGTCATCTCAGCAGCGGAGCGGCGGCGGCAGGGTCGAGCGCCTCGGGGACGCGGACGGCGAAGCCTCCGGTGCGACGATCGCCTCGGAGTAGCCGCCCCGGGTGTGGGCGCCGGGCTCGGCAGGATCGGGGGCCCCGAAGACGAGAGTGTTGCCCTCCAGGCAGTACTGCTCCTGGCCTGCCCGGCAGTTCTCGCATGTGCGGCAGGAGTTGACCATGCAGCCGATGCCGACCAGGTCGCCGACCTGATGACGGGTGACCTCGGGGCCGGTCGCGGTGACCCGGCCGACGATCTCGTGGCCGGGGACGAGCGGGCCGACCGGCAGCGGGCCGGACGAGCCGTCGGCATAGTTCATGTCGGAATGGCAGATCCCGAAGTACAGGATGTCGAGCTTGACGTCGTGCGGACCGACGTCGCGGCGCTCGATGGTGACGGGAACGAGCGGCTGCCCTGCTTCGTGATGCCGAACGGGTTGACGGTGGTGGGCATGGTGGTTCCTTTGCGCAGGTACGGGGTGCTGTCAGGCTTCGGGGACGGCACGGCCGTAGGACGCGAGGGTGACGTTCGTGGGCTCGGGGCCGCCACGCCGGCCGGTCATCAGAGCGTCGAGGGCCTTCAACTCGTCCGTGGAGAGAGCGAAGTCGAAGACGTCGATGTTCTGCGCGATGCGGTGGCGCTTGGTCGACTTGGGGATCACCGATCGGCCCTGCTGGATACCTCAGCGCAGCAGCACCTGGGCGGGGCTCTTGCCGTGTGCCTCGGCGATCGTGGTGACGACCGGGTCTTCAAGGGCACTCCTGCGGTGCTCGCCGTATCCCGGGTAGAAGGTGATGCCGCCGATGGGGGACCACGCCTGGTTGAGGATGCCGTGGTCGTTGTCGAAGTCGAGTACGGGACGCTGCTGGAAGTAGGGGGTGGATCTCCAGCTGGTTGACGGCCGGGACGACGAAGGTCGCGTCGAGCAACGCGGTCAGGTGGTCGACCATGAAGTTGCTGACGCCGATCGCCCGGACCTTGCCGTCGGCCAGGAGCTGTTCCAGGGCGCGGTAGGCCGCGAGGGTCTTGTCGACGTCCGACGGCAGTGCCTGGTGCAGGATCAGCAGGTCGATCCGGTCCACGCCGAGCTTGGCGGCGCTCTTGTCGAAGCCGTGCAGGGTCTCGTCGTAGCCGTAGTCGCTGATCCAGATCTTCGTCTCGACGAAGATGTCGTCGCGGGGTACGGCGGAGGCGCGGATGGCCTGGCCGACCTCGCGTTCGTTGCCGTACGCGGCGTCGGTGTCGATGTGCCGGTAGCCGAGGTCGAGTGCGGCCGTGACAGCGGCCCGGGTCTCGTCCCACGGCATCTGGAAGACACCGATTCCGAAGGCGGGCATCTCGACGCCGTTGTTGAGGGTGAGGGTCTGCATCACAGGGACCTTGCGTGCGGGCGGATATGTGCGGGGACGATGAGGGCGAGGGTGGCCGCGAGGGCCAGGGCGAGCGGGACGGCGGAACCGGTGAGGGCCGCATCCGGGCCTGCCCGCCCGCTCCAGCAGCCGCGGCACCTGGACGGCGATGGCGAAGTTGACCAGCGTCATCGGCAGGAAGGCGAGACCGGCCTGCAGCGGCGTCCAGTGGTAGCCGCTCTGCACGAACTGCGCGGTGAAGAGGAAGAACCCCATCATCGCGCCCATGTAGAGCATCCGGGTGGCGTAGGCCCCGCTGCGCTCCCGGCCGGACAACAGCCGCCACGGCACGATCGGTTGCGCGGCCCGCCGCTCCGCCGCCACGAACAGGGCCAGCATCACGCCGCCCGCCACCAGCGGAATCGTGGCCGCCGGAGCGGTCCAGCCGATGTCGGAAGCGTCCACGATGCCGACGACCAGGGCGGTGGAGCCCGCAGTCGCCGGGAGCGCCCCCGCGAGGCCGAAGCGACCACCCTGGTGCTCGGTCTCGGGCAGAAAGCACACGGCCAGCGCCACCATCGCGAGGCCGACCGGGACGTTGAGGAAGAACCCGGCCCGCCACGAGATCAGGTCGGCGGCCAGGCCACCCACCACCAGGCCGAGAGCCGCGCCGAGCCCGGCCACGGCGCTGTAGGCGGCCATCGCCCGGTTACGGGTTCGGCCTGCGCCTCAACTGCTACCCCCCGAACCGGACTCCCCGGCGAGCGAGGCCCTGAGCCTCCTCGCCAGTTCGGCAAGCACCGGAACCGTCGTCCCGACCGCGAGCGACTGATGCCCAGGACGACCCCTCACCAGCGGGGCAGCTCACGGCACACACTCCGACCTGGTGAATCAGGGCAGGATCCGCTGCATCGGCCTCCTCGTCCTGCTCCGGCTCGCAGATCGTCGAGGCCCAGTGGACCTCGCGAGAGCGCCACCTGGAAACATTCGTGGGGAAACCGGCGTAGCGCCTCATTCGAGGCACCCGGTGAGCCGCTCGAAGGCGTGATGGCACTCACTGACCAGATGCTCAGCCTCGGCACGGGTGCCGCAGTCGGTGGCCGTGCCGACGTCCTGGTGTTGCAGACGCGCCAGAACGGCGGCCCAGGCGTCGCCCTCGGCGTGCCAGCGGGGCAGGTCGTCGATGTCGACGAGATCGATGAAGGAGGGATCCTCGGCCACGCACAGCAGTACAGGGGCAGCGCAAGCAGATTCGGCACGGATACGGTGCAGCACTCCCACCGGCCAGGCAGGCACGGTGCTGCCGGCCAGCGCCGGTTCGGGCATCAGCACCAAGGCGTTCAGGGGCGCCCCTTCGGCGTCGAGAGTGCCGGGGACGCGTCCATGTCCGACCGGCCAGCCCGTTGACGTGAGCCGATCGGAGGCGCCGCCTTCGGACGTGCGGATCGTGGACGAGGCGGTGGCGTCGATGTCGATGGTGATCCGGGGCATGGCCCCGACCCCCTCGAAGAATGAGCACGGTCAGCGGACTGCGGCCATCAGCACACCTGGGGTGCGGCTGGCGGCGAGCCCCATCGCCGGATACCAGCAGTGTCCCGCCGCACGGCCGGGGCGGCAACCAGCCGACGGACGGGCCGGCCTTTGCGTCCTGCCGGGACGGGCTCGCGGGCCGCGATGAGCGAGTACCTGTTCAGGGTACTGGTGGTCGAAGAGGCCAAGAGGGGTAAGAGGGGTAAGAGCACACTGGTCAACGCACTGCTGGGATGGTGGGTGCTGCCCCATCGGCGTGGTGCCGGTCACCGCTCTGTCGACCACTGTGCGGGCCGGAACACCGGACGTCGGGATCGTGCGGTTCGCAGAGTGGCGCAGTCAGCGGCATCCGCTGGCAGATCGTCCCGGCTTCGTCACCCGGCGCGCCGACCCGGGCAACGGGCCGGGCGTGGAGAAGGTGGTCGTCCACCAGGGCATCGCCATCGCGCTCGACCCGGCGGCCGCCAGCGACTTACGAGGCGGGGACGGCTGGGGACGGCTGGCCGAGTGCCTAGGCCACCGCACGGAGGCGGTCGAGGAGAAGGTCGCCAACGCCTCCCTCATCAAGGCCAGCCAGATCGGCACCGTCACCGAGACTCTGGAGGCCATCCGCGTCAGCAGCGAGGCCGGTTACGCGCAGAGGACACCTTCGTCTCCGACCTCGTCGTCGGCGTCGGCTGTGGGCAGATCGAGTCCGCCGCCCCTGCCCACGGCAAACGCGTCGCGCATCACAACTGCCTTGTCGAGATCGCGGCGGCCGATCCGTCCCTGTCACACGGGTGGCACGGGCCGTGGGCCCGAAGGTGTCTCAGCGCCGATCGACTCGGATGACGGCCAGCAGCGCCACGGCCAGCACCTGGATGGCGACGACGACCGCGATCAGTACCGGGATCGAGTAGCCGTACAGGCCACCGGTCAGCGCGCCGCCGGCCAGGCTCGCCGCGCCGACGACGCCGGCGAACAGGCCGTAGGCGGTGGCCCGGCGCCCGCTGGGCACCAGGTCGGCGACCGTGGCTCGCAGGGTGGATTCCTGGATGCCCATGGCCGCGCCCCACAACAGCGAACCGGCTACGGCGATCGCGACCGTGTTCGTGAAGGCCAGTGCCACCACGCCCGCGGTCAGCAGCGGCAGGCCGCTGAGCACGCGCGGGCCGTACCGGTCGTAGAGCCAGCCCGTGGCCAGCGCCGCGACGGCGTCCACCGCCATTGCCGCCGCGTAGAGCACCGGCACCCAGGCAGGGGTCAGCAGATGGCGCTGGACCAAGTGGAAGGAGAGCACGCCGAACGTGGCGAACCCGGTCGTGGTGGCCGCTGTGAAGGCGGCGTACGTCCAGAAGGCCCTCGGCAGACGCCCGCCCCGCGTGTCCGCTGCCGTGGGTGCCGGGGCTTTCACCTCGCGCTCGTAGGCTTCCGGGTCCGGTACGCGGGCCCGCAGCCAGCACAGCAGCAGTAGTACGGCGATGCCGGGCCCGGCGAGCACGCCGAGCGCGGGGCCGTAGTCGTTGCCGGTCAGCGCGAGCACGCCCGCCACCAGTAGCGGGCCGGCGATGGCGCCGATCTGGTCCAGCGCCTCATGGACGGCGAAACCCCGGCCGCGCCCGGTGGCCGCGGTGGCGTGCGAAAGGAGCGTGTCCTTCGCGGGCGAGCGGACCGCTTTGCCGACCCGTTCGGCGATCACGAGGACGCAGGCGGCCCACAGCACCCCGGGCACGCCGAGCAGCGGTACCGAGACGACCGTCAGGGCATACCCGGCGATCGCCAGCCCCCAGAAACGACGCGTCCGGTCCGCCACCGGGCCGGAGACCAGCCGCAGCCCCAGCGCCGCCGCCTCCCCGGCACCGGTGACCACCCCGACGACCAGGGCGGACGCTCCCAGCGAGGCCAGCAGCGGCCCGGTGATCGAGCGGGCCCCCTCGTACACGACATCCGCGAGCAGACTGACCGTGCCGAACCACAGCACGAACCGCCACGGCCCCATCACCGCCGCCCGGTTCGCCCCGCCCTCCCTGCGCGCCGACCGGTTCACGCCCACATCACCTGCGCGAAGGACACCCCGACGAACGCCGCCGCCAAGCCGGCCACCACACCGGCGACGACGTTGGCCTCGGCGTAGAACCTCGCTCCGTCCGCTGCCGGGCGCAGTGTCTCGTACGAGACCGTCGAGTACGTCGTCAGCGCCCCGCACAGCCCGGTGCCGGACAGCAATTGCACCTGCGACGAACCGACGCCGGCCGTCACGGCCCCGGACAGCAGACCGGCGATCAGGCAGCCGACCACGGCGCCGCAGATCACAGGCAGCCAGTTCACGCCTTCTTCTCCCTGCCCACGTACCAGATGACCTGGCACACGTCGAGGATCACCAACCCCTCCCCCGCCGGTTCGTCCCACGGCCGCAGGAACTCCCGCACCCGGTCCTGGCTGTCCACGATCACGATCGCCACCGGCAGGTCCTCGAGCCGGCCCGGCCTTGTAGGCCCGGTACATGACTTCGCCGTACAGCGATGTGTGGTGCCAGCAGTCGCTCTCCCCGATGAAGATCGTCACTCTCGGGGCACTGCCCGTCAGCCTTGTCACCGCCGCCCGCCATACCGCCGCCGACGCAGCGCACCGCGTCGCGGCCAGACACACGAGCCCGGTGCGGGGATGGCCTCCAGCCACAAGCTTCTGCATGGCCGAACCAGCGGGTGCGCCACCCCCACGTCCATGATCGGCATCACGAACACACCGATCACCGCACAGCCCACGGCATTGATCCACGACGTCGTCCACGGGAAGTCTCCTACTCGCCGGGGCCCGCACGCACGCGGGCACACTCCACCGCAAGCAGGGACTGTTGGCGGCACCGATGCCGCGGTTCGGGTACGGCGAGCCCCACCGCCGCGCTGCGATCAGAAGTCACAGCCAACGCTCAGAGTAACGCCACCCCGCGTCACCGGGTGCTCTGCGACCATCACCTGGGCGATCAGACGTGCCGTCACCGCCTTGGAGCCGCCTCCGGCCGGCGATCGGCTTGGCCTCCGCCTCGGGAAAGGGGATCCGTCGTGCGCGTTTGCTCATGGTGAGTGAGCTGCTGGTAGCCCACCAGGACAGCCAGCACAGCGAGCAGGGCGCCGGAGGTGACGGTGGTTCCCACTCCGAGGCCGCCCTGCGCCACGGGCTTTTCCACGGCGTTCTCCGCGACCGCCCCAAGCGGCCGGGTCAGCACGTAGGCGGCCCAGAACAGCACTGTGCCCGAGATCGATGAGAAGCAGTGGGCGGCGAGGATCAGCAGCATCGCACCGCCCAGCACCAGGGCACTGTCGCGGAATCCGATGCCCAGGCCGTCGGAGCGGAAGTCACCGCTGGAGGTGCCCAGCGTGTTGGACACGAGGGTCGCCGTCCAGTACAGGATCTCGCCCTTGGTGGTCGCGATCCGTTCCACGTCCATGGTCTGGCCGGTCGCCCGCCAGCCGACCAGCACGAGCACGAGCAGTGTCGTCAGCACGGTGGCACCGCCGGCATAGCCCAGGCCGACGGTGCGGTTCATGAAGTCCGACATCGCGGTGCCCACGATGCTGGTCGTCAGGATCACCGACCAGAACACCACCGGCCGGAACCGACTGACCCTCAACTGCACGGCCAGAGTGAGCACGAAGGCCACCAGAAAGATGATCGCTCCGGTGGCGTAGCCGAGGTTCAGGGGTGCCATCGACACGAAGTTCGACACCGACTCGCCGAGCGTGGTCGCCACGATCTTGATCGTCCAGAAGAGCAATCCGACCGTCGGCAGCTTGCTCACAGGCACCTTGTACACCGACGCTCCCATCCGAAGCCGGCGTGACGCGCAGCCGGGCTTACCCGGGCCCGCAGAGGCCCACGGCCAGGTTCGCCCGGGGTGCTCGTTGCAGCCATGTATTCAGGGCTGAACGGGGCAGCGATTCGCTCCTGCAGGCCGGCGTCCCAGGGCAGCACCCGCGTGACCGTCGTTGCACACGTGACCGTCGTTGCAGAGGACAGAGTCACCCTTCCGCAGCGGAGCGCGACCACACTGAGTCATATGAACGCTGAAGTGCAGGCCTACATCGACGAGATGGCGTCCGAGCGCCGCCCGCTGTTCGACCGGGTGCACCGGCTGATTCTGGAAGCGTTCCCCAAGGCGAGGCTCGTGCTGTCGTACGGGATGCCGACCTACCAGGTCGGCATCCGGAAACTGCATGTCGGAGCATGGCAGCACGGAGTCTCCCTCTACGGGTGGGACAAGGACCGGGCAGCAGGCTTCACCTCCCGCCACCCCGATCTCGTCAGCGGGAAGGGAACCATCCGGCTGCGCTCCGAAGAGGCAGTGGATGTCACCGACAACGAGCTGCGCGATCTCATCCGCGCCTCGCTGGAACCCTGACATCCCGCAAGGCAGCATGTGCCGGGCCGCTCAGGATGAGGCTCGGAGATCAGGCAGTTGCTGTATGCCTCGTCGGCGCCGACGCTGTCCGGCAGTCGACGTGGTCGGCCCGCGCCGAGTCCAGGGGCGCGGATCTTGTCCATGACGGACTCGAAGCGTGTGCAGTCCGCCCGTTGCCCGGGCGAGAGGATGAGGGAGAACGGTCGGCGTCTGCCGTCGGCGCTCAGGCAGATCTTCGTGGTCAGCCCGCCGCGAGAACGGCCCATAGCTCCGCCGGCCGCGCCGGGGCGCCGACGGCGTGCTGGTGGGCCCGGACGAAGGTGGAGTCGACGTTGATGTTCCAGTCGATGTCACCGTGGCCTCGGCCAGGGCCCGGACGTGCTGAAGCAGCCGCTCCCAGGTACGGTCGGCCGACCACAGCATGTTGCGTTTGTGAATGGTCTGCCACGGGCCGAGGCGAGCGGGCAGCTGACGCCACTGACAGCCGGTGGCAAGCCAGTGACCAGCCAGTGGATGATTCCGTTGATCACTTGGCGGTGGTCCCGACACCGGCCGCAGCGGTTGGTGCCCCTGGGCAGAAGAGCAAGCCCCTAGGCCTGCTTTTTCAGGCGGCGTTGCTGTCCGCGAGCTGGTCAGCAACGCTGCGGGGTTCCCGGCCCAGTAGTTCGGCGAGCAACGGATCGACTCCCGCGAAACGGCCCTCCCGCGCCGCGTGGAAGGTGGTGAGCGTCATCCGCGCCATCGCCTCTGGAGTACCGGCGGCGACCTTGCCCGCGATCCATGCCTCGTCGTCCATGACCACGCGTTCGACCTCGCGACCAGTGGCTTTCGCCGCCGTGGCGGCGATGTCGTCGAACGTCACGGCTTGACGGGCGGTCAGCGTCACCGGGCCGTCGAAGGAGCGGTCGCCGGCCAGGATGACTGCTGCTGCTTCGGCGGCATCCGCCCGGTCGGTCCAGGAAACCGGCCCGTCCGCCGGGGCCGTGATCGTGCCGGCCTGCTCCCACGGGCCCAACAGCCAGGCGAGGCTGTGGGCGTAGAAGCCGTTACGCAACGCGGTCCACGCGATCCCCGAGTCGGCCAGGAGCTGCTCGGTGGCGGCGTGGTCACGCGCTGGAGGGAAAGGGCTGTCGGCGCCGGTGCCCTGATGGCTGGTGTAGAGGATGCGCCGGGCTCCAGCTGCGACGGCCGCCTCGATGCCGACGCGGTGCAGAGCGACGGCATCGGCGTGCGGGTCGTTGGAGGAGACGAGCAGGATCTGTTCGGCTCCCTCGAAGGAGTGCTGCAGCGCGGCCGGGTCCTCGTAGGAACCCTGGCGTACCCGCACGCCGCGGTCGGCGAAGTGCTGCGCCTTGGCGACATCGCGAACGCTGACACCGATCTGCTCGGCGGGCACGCGCTTGAGAAGGTGCTCGACGGTGGCGCCGTTGAGAGCACCGGTCGCTCCGGTGACGACGATCATGCGGATGTTCCTTTCGTTTCCACGGTGAGCTGGGCGTATGCGGACTGGCGTCAGTGGCGGCGCAGGAGCGGCAGGAGGATGTCGTCGACGAGGTGCTCGACGAACGGTTCGTCGCACGGCTCGCCCGCGATCACGATGCGGTGGACGATCACGGCCGGGGCGACCTCGGCGAAGAGCTCGGCCGCCCGGGGTGTCAGCTGTTCCCCGTGTCGGATCGCCTTGCGAAGCGGCTCGTCGGTCATCGCCGCTTCGTCCCGGCGCAGAATGCGGCGCATCTCCTCCGCGAGCCGCGCGTCGCTGCGCATTCCGGCGAACAGCGCCCCCAGCAGACCGATCTCCTGTTCGGCGATCTGCCGGCCCAGCCAGGTGACGAGCCCCAGGAGGTCTCCTCGAAGATCATCCGCAGCCGGCTCGGGAGGCGTGGCGTGCGAGCGGTGCTCGACCGCGGCCGCGACCAGCGCGGCCTTGTCACGGTAACGACGGTAGATCGTCGTCTTCGCCGCCCCGGAACGGCCCGCGACCGCCTCCATGGACAACTGCTCGTAACCCACCTCGGTCAGCAGTGACAGCGTCGCATCGAGAATGGCCAGGTCACGGCTGGTGTCACGGGGCCGCCCCATGACGGGCGGCCGAGCCGTGCCGCCACTTCGTGAGCCACTCGATGTGCTTGCCACGCCTGCGTCACCACTTTCGATACGCTCCAGTTGCGTATCGAAAGTAATCCGGAGTGCAGTCCCCCGGCAACTGAAGCCCGACCCATGGCCGTATGAACTACCCGATACCGAGTGGGAGTTCGTCCGGCCGTTGCTGCCCGTGTCGTTGCGTGGGCGCTGCCGGCTGGACGACCGCAGGGTCCTCAACGGGCTCGCGTGGAAGTTCCGTAGGGGACGGCCTGGCGGGACCTGAGCGGTACGGGCCGTGGGCCGCGCGCCACTCCCGTCTTCGCCGGCAGGCGCCGGACGGCACGTTCGAGCGGATGCCCTCGGCGGCATCGACTGCCTGGTGTCGGTCGACTCCACCATCGTCCGCGCCCACCAGCATGCCGCCGGTGCTCTGGAAGGGGGCTCCGCAGCCGGGCTCCCGGACGCTCCCGAGGCGGCCTGACCGGCACGATTCAACTGGCCTGCGACAGTGCCGGCCGCCCGCTCGCCTTCATCGTCACGGACGGCGGCACCAACGACTGTACCGGCTCACCGCCGTGAGGGAGGCGATCCGGACGCCCCGCACGGGCCCGGGACTGCGTCGGGCAAGACCACCGAGTCCTACCACGCAACCATCACCCTGACAGCCCTGCCGATGTGGGCGTGACATGTGTCGACAGAACCTGGTGTTTGACCCGCCCGACCAGGGCGCCGATGACCGATCCGGACGGTGGATTGTGACCGGAGCCTCCCGGCGAAGCGGCTCCCGGAGTCCGGACCCTCATCGATAATGACCTTGTGCGCTCACTCGTCAGGAACTCCATACTGCCCCTGACCCTGGTCATCCTCGGGGCAGCCGCAGTGGTGGGCGACGCCGCGGAGGAAACCCGTCCGGCCAAAAGCAGCGGGCGCAGCGGTTTCGGCAAGTCCGGGGAGCCGGGCCAGCCCTCACAGGGCCAGGACCAGGACATCCCCGCGACGGCACCGGCCAAGGACGGCACCGCGTACACCCCCCGCAGGACCGAGGAGAACGCCCGGATCGGCGCGGTCTTCGAGAAGGACGACCAGGGCGCCCACTTCTGCACGGCCAGCGTGGTGCAGAGTCCGGGCCGGAACATGCTGGTCACCGCGGCCCACTGCGCCTTCGACGCCGACTCCGGACAACCGCTGAACGACCTGGTCTTCGCCCCCGGCTACCGCAACGGCGACGAACCCAGCGGCCTGTGGAAAGTGAGCAAGGTGGTCGTCGACGACCGCTGGACCACGTCGCAGGACGAGGATCTCGACTTCGCCTTCCTCGTCCTCAATCAGAAGGACGGCAAGGACATCCAGGACCTCCTGGGCGGCAACACCCTCGGCATCAACCGCGGCTTCGACAACAAGGTCAAGGTCACCGGCTATCCCACCAGCCGTGACACCCCGATCTCGTGCCAGAACCACACCACGAAGTTCAGCGACTACCAGCTGCGCATCCAGTGCACCGACCTTGAGGACGGGACCAGCGGCAGCCCGTGGCTCGCCGACTACGACCCCAAGAGTCACACCGGCACGGTCATCGGCGTCCTGGGCGGCCACGAGGGCGGCGGCGACCAGGACGACGTCTCCTACGCCGCGTACTTCGACGACGACGTCGCCAAGCTGTACCGCCGCGCCCAGGACCAGGACTGAGCCGGGTACAACCGCATCCCGCTCGACGGAGGGCCGTGACCGCGAAACATGCCGGGAAGGAGCGGGTGACCTGAGTCGGACATTCGCCGGCAATTGCGCGGCCACTTCGCCAGCTTCGGATGTCGCGTTCGAGGGCCTGAACGGAGCTGTGGGTTCCGCGCTCGACCGGTCAAGGGCGTGGATCTGTGACTTCTCGTCCGTGCACCGCACCAGGGCCTTCTACAGCGGGGCGAGGTAGAAGCCGACCGCCTCGCGGACCTTGTCGATGAACAGCGGGTCCGTGGACAGCTCGAACGTCTCGCAACGGCGCGGGGCCAGGGCGAAGGCACAAGGCACACGGCACAAGGCACAGCAGATCCATGAGAAGGCCGGCTGGCACACCTCAGTACGATCCGGGACCGCAAAGTCGGAGCCCGAGCCTGAGCCGTCGACGCACCCGTCGCTCAAACAGAGCCCGCTGGGGCAGAGGAATCCGGTGAAGCCCTGCATCGACCCTCTGTGCGGCGGTCAGCGGCTTGCCGCGGGCCGCGTTGCGTCCGGTGACGACATCGGGCCGTCAGGGGCGTCGTCCGGGCCGACGAACCCAAGGACAGGGATGTGTGACCTGCATCACTCTCCCAATGTGGGCTGTGGCGACGGTTTTCCCTGTCGTGGCTGGTCTTGATGCTGACCGAACCCGACCATCCTCCCAGGAGAATCCGATGTCCGAGCAGTTCCAGACCGCCGTCGTCACCGGCGCCAGCCGCGGATTCGGGCGCGCGATCGCCGCAGCGCTCGTCGCCACGGGCACCCGCGTCATCGGCATCGCCCGCGACGAACAGGCTCTTCGCACCGTACGCGACGAGCTCGGCGACGACTTCACACCCGTCGCAGCCGATGCCACCGACGAAGCGCTCGCACAGGACGTGATCCGCGAGCACCGTCCCGCTCTGCTCGTCCTGAACGCCGGGGTACCGCCGCACATGGCGCCCGTGCAGGAGCAGACCTGGGAGACCTTCAGCCGCAACTGGCACGTTGACACCCGGCACGTCTTCGCCTGGACCACGGCCGCGCTGCGCGTCCCGCTGGCGCCGGGCAGTGTGGTCCTCTCCGTGTCCAGTGGAGCGGTCCTGGGTGGCTCGCCGCTCAGCGGTGGCTATGCCAGTGCCAAGGCCGCCATCCGCTACCTGCGCGGGTACGCGGCCGAGGAGTCGGAGCGGGCCGGACGGGGCATCCGGTTCGTCACGGTGCTTCCGCAGATGACCCCGGGCACCGGCATCGGCTCGGTCGCGATCGCGGGTTACGCCGAGCGCCAGGGCGTAGACCCGGCCGCCTTCGTGGAGGGGCGGCTGCCGATCCTGACTCCGGAGCAGTTCGCCAAGGCCGCCCTGGAGGTCGCCGGAGACCCGCAGAGCGCTCCCGAGTACCGCGGCACCGGTGCCGGACTGCAGCCGATCGGCTGAGCCGGCTTCTACGGTGGACCGCACCGCAACCCGGGGAGTTGCCGCCATGCCGTCAGACGCCCAGTTCGTCACCCTGGCCGAGCCGTTCAGGCCTGAGCTGCTCGCGCACTGCTATCGGATCCTCGGCTCGATCCACGACGCCGAAGACCTCGTGCAGGAGACCTACCTGCGAGCGTGGCGCGCGTTCGACGGGTTCGAGGGCCGCTCCTCGGTACGGCGGTGGCTGTACAAGATCGCCACCATGGCCTGCCTGACGGCGTTGGAGACGCGCTCCAGGCGGCCCCTGCCGTCGGGACTCGGGGCGCCCGAGGACGACCACCGGGTCGTCGTCGCTCCTCGCGAGCCGTCGGTGGCCTGGCTCCAGCCTGCGCCGGACGCTCTCTTCGGCGCCGCCGACCCCGCGGCGATCGTGGTCGGGCGGACGGGCGTGCGGCTCGCCTTCATCGCCGCGCTCCAGTACCTGTCCGCCCGGCAGCGAGCCGTGCTGACCTTGCGTGACGTGCTCGGGTTCCGAACGGCCGAGGTCGCCGAGATGCTGGACACCACGCTCGCGGCCGTCGACAGCGCGCTCCGCCGCGCCCGGACCCGCCTCGCCGAGATCGGCCCGGTCGAAGAGGGTCTGGCCGAGCCTGACGAGGGCACCCTGCGGACCCTTCTCGACGGCTACGTCGACGCGTTCAGCCGGGCCGACCCCGACGCGCTGGTGAACCTGCTGCGGGTCGACGTGGAGCTGGAGATGCCGCCCACCCGGACCTGGTTCACCGGCCGCAGGGCCGTCCTCGGCTTCCTGGCCGACCGGGTGCTGCGCCCCCACCTGTGGTGGCTGACGCCCACCCACGCCAACGGCCAGCCCGCCCTCGTCGTCCACCGGTACGCGGGCGACGAGCGGTACGAGCCCTACGGCATCCAGGTCCTCACCCTGATCGGCACCCGCATCGCTCGCATCACGGCGTTCAACGACCCGAGCCTGGTACCTACATTCGACTTCGCAGCGAATCCCGCGACCCGAACCCGGGCCACCCGGCATGCAGGTGCTCCGCCGGTTCCAGCCGGTGAGGGTGCCCGGGAGGGGTGGCCAACGGGGCGGTACGGACACTGACCGCGCGGGAAACCCTCACCGCGCGCCTCGGTGAACTCCCCCATGAGGCCGTGGGCACGACGGTCGGCGTCGCGGAAACACGTCGCGCCGAGGCCTTCGGCCGGGCTGCCTTGGAACGGGGCTTCGGTGGCACCCGCCTGCCGGGCGTCACACAGGCCGGCTGCGCACGCGGGCGTCGTCGGTGGCGGCAGGGGCGGCAGGGGCGGCGGTATACGGCGCCGTGGACCGGGACGTCGCGGAGCACGGCGGGCAGGCTGCGCTGGAAGCCCTGGTAGCACAGTTCCGGCAGCGGGCGTACCGGCCGCCGGCGACCACGTGCGTCGAGGCCGCCCCCGCCGCTGTCGTGCTCAGCGCCTTGATCACCGAAGCCCCGTCAAGGACCGTCATCGCACTCGACGCGCCCGCCGTGGCCGCACCGGCCGCCCAGCTCGACGCTCACCTGCACTGCGTCGCACTGCGGCTGGTGAAGTTCCCGCCGGATGAGCCGAGCGCCGCGGGGCCCGCCTCGGTCAGTGCCTGTCGTACACCAGAAGGCCGTCCTCGCGGAGCCTGGCACCGGGGGTGGCCCGGTGCGGGGTGAGTCGCCCGTCATGGCCCAGGTGCAGCACCGGTGTCCGGCGGGCCAGGACGGCGAAGTCGGCGATGATACGCCGGTGGCAGCGCCACCACAGGGTCTCGGCGCACATCACGGCGGTCCGTTCCTGCGCGGCCTGCCGCAGAAGGTCGTCCAGCGCCGCAGCGAACCGCGGGTCGCGGGTGTAGCCGGCGTAGCCGCGGAAGGAGGCGTTCTCCCAGAACGTGTCGGGTGATTCCGGCGAGGCTCTGCGGAAGCCGCCGAGCCGTGATTCCCAGCGGTAGGCGATGCCCTCCTCGGGCAGCCATCGTTCCAGAGCGCCGCGGCCCGCGTCCGGATTGCGGCGGCTTCCGGGAGCTGTGCGGACATCGACCACGGCCTGGACGCCCGCGCTGCGCAGCAGGGCGGTCAGTTGCTCCCGGTCAGCTGTGCCGTGACCGACGGTCAGGAGCGGCGCGGGACCGTCGTCGCGGGTCACCTGGCGCCCTCGCGTGCACCGGTCACGTGCGGGCGGCGACGGTGAGCAGGACCGCCGCGTCCTCGACCGCTTGCAGACTGTGCCGGGCCGACGGGATGGCGATCAGGTCGCCGGCCCGGCCGTCCCAGCGGTCCTCGCCACTGGTGAGCCGTACCCGGCCGCGCAGCACCAACGGAGTCGCCTCGCCCGGGTTCTCGTGTTCGGCCAGTGACGTTCCCGCGGTCAGGGCGAGGAGGGTCTGACGCCGGGTGTGTTCGTGACCGCCGTAGACGGTCACGGCGCTGCGCCCCACGGAGCCGACGGCAGCGCGCACCAGGTGTTCGCGGGCCTGGGCGTCGAGGGCGAGTTGCTGCATGGGTTCCATGGGTTCCAGCTTTCAGGAAACGGTCTCCTGCCGCACTCAGTGCGACTGCGAGTGGGAGGCAAGGGAGCCTCGCACCGGACAGCGCCCTGATCGCGGCGGCGCCCAAGAACACTTGGACGACCGGGAGCCGCTGCGGGTGGCGGATGTGGCCGCGCACCCTCGTTCGGCCGGATTTCCGCCCGGGCATCCGGTGATGCGGACTCTGCTGGGCATTCCGATCATGGTGCGCGGCACGGTCTACGGAGATCTCTACCTCGCCGACAAGCAGGACGGTACGCCCTTCGATGACGACGACGAGGGCCTGCCGACGGCCCTGGCCAGTGCGGCGGGCATCAGCCTTGAAAGCGCCCGCCTGTACGAACAGCTCAAACGCGCCGCCGAGCACTTCCAGCGCCGCGTGCTGCCCGTGCTTCCCGACCTTTCGCCGCTCAAGGCGGAGGCCCGGTACGAACCCGCCTCCGAACTGCTCAGGCTGGGCGGCGACTGGTACGACGCCATGGTCCTGCCCGACGGTGCCATCTGGGTCGTCGTCGGTGACGTGACCGGACATGACGTCGAGGCAGCCCCGCTGATGGGACAGATCCGCACCATGCTGCGAGCCATCACTCTCGACCGCGGCGGGCCGCCCGGCCTGATCATGTCAAGGCTGGACCAGGTGTTGACGATGCTCGCCGACCCGCCCACGGCCACACTGTTGCTCGGCCGCATCGAGCGCGACCGCGGACAGGGTGGGGCTACACCTTCGGCTGGAGGAACGCCGGGCATCTGCCGCCGCTGCTCATCGGCCCGGACGGCAGCACGCGCTACCTGGCATCCGCCCGTCACGGGATCCCGGTGGGCATCGACGCGTCCGTCTCCCGGTTCAGCCACGAACACCCCCTCCCGCCCGACAGCACCCTGCTGCTGTTCACCGACGGGCTGGTCGAGCGCCGCGGCCAGGACATCGACACCGGTCTGGATGACCTGGCCGAGCAGGCCGCCCGACGGGCCACGGCGCCGCCGGAGGACCTGTGCGACGCCCTGATCAGCCGAAGTCGGCAGGTGTTCGACGATGACGTGGCGCTGCTGGCCCTGCGGACCGCCTCGGACGGCCCGGCGCGGTGAGAATCACGTGCCCCATTGCGGTGGTGGGCGTGTCGGGGCGCACCCGGGTGGTGAAACATTGGTGCCTGCGGGGTCGTCGGGGGTGACGCATGGTCCTGATGAGGCGACGTCATCGCTGGAGCCCCGCGTGAGGGTCACGGGCTCTTGGTCAACCACTCGGCGAGGACGGCGGCCTGACTGTGGTCCACATCCTTGGTGGCCGTCAGCAGCGTGAGCTTGTCGTGTGCTGCCAGGTCACGCAGATGTTCGGCCGCCTCGCGGTGCCCGGAGTCGCGCAGTTCTTCCAGGTAGCGGCGACGAAATTCAGGGAAGCGGCTGGGCTCATGGCCGTACCACTTGCGCAGTTCGCCGGACGGGGCGACATCACGCAGCCACTCGTCCAGGTGTGCGGCTTCCTTGCGCATGCCTCGCGGCCAGATCCGGTCGACCAGCACGCGCTTGCCGTCCTCCGGCGCAGTGTCCTCGTAGACTCTGCGACAGGTGATCTGTTTGGCCATGACGGTGCCTTTCCAGATCGGTCCGCTGCTTCGACCCTCAAGCGGCCGGACGTCTTCGTCCTGCGGCGAAGCGAATGTTCCCGACTCCCTCATTTTATCGGGGACAGCTCATGCGAACCCGTCAGGCTGCGTCCTACGGCGTAGCGGCAAGGAGCACGATGGCCCAGCAGGCATCAGCAGACGTCCCCCGCCCGGTCACCCGTGTCTTCCACGCGCACGGCGTCCTGAAGCGCCCACCGAGCGGACTGGACGCGGCGGTGGCCACGTTCCGGCCATGCCCGCGCCAGGTGGCGCGACGGGAGGAGACCGCACGGGTCGAGCGCCGACCATCCCCGGACTGAGAGTACTGGGCGCGTCCCGTGCCCGGATTCGGTCCGGCGGACGCACCGATGGCGATCGTCGGCCTGGCTCCAGCCGTGCACGGCGGAAACGGCACGGGGCGCACCGCCTCACCGTGACTGATCCGGCCACCCGCTGTACGCCGCCCCTTACGACCCTGGGCCGGTCTCCCAGCCCACCACCACCCACCGGGGCAATGGGCCGGCGCTGTACGGGGTCCGCATCACGGTGCCGGTGCGCTGCGCCCCGCCCGACGGCTGGCCCAGGACGGGTGATCACTCGGGTGGAGGGCAGTGACTGTCGTCCCCAGCCACGGGCCGACGGCGTTGTCGGTGCGCCACTCAAACAGGTCAGCGAAGATCATCACGCGGCCTGCCCCACAGGCGGCCCTTGGACAGCGGCGGCTTCGACAGCCTGGGCCCCGGCCAGGCTCGCCGCGCGATGAGACAAGTGGGTTGCGCTGTCGCGCCTGCCCTACCCCCTCGTACGAGGCTGACGTGCTCGTTCAAGGGAGTCGTAAGCTTCCCCGCGGACTCGCCCCAGCGCCTGCCGAACTCTGCCGCTCCCTCGTCCTCCGGCACCTGCACGAGGTACCGGTTGCCGTCTTGATCGGGGCCGCACGCTCGTGGACGCGCGCGAAAGCCGCTGCCACCTGGCCCCAGCCCGGCCGACGTCGCGTCGGTGACCTGGCGACCTGCTTCGGTCGCGTCCGGCGCCCCTGGGCGCGGACCCCGCTCCAGCTGGGGACCAGCCCGCACCGCGCTTCGCGCTCCAAGATCCGGACCACAGGTCGATCGGGCGGTCTTGGCGTATCCGTTGTTGACGGGCGCATCGATGATGCATCTGGCTTCGTTGGTTGAGGAGTTGGCCCGTGCGTGGGCAGCTGCGGCGGAGGGCGGGCAGGTGCGGGTGCGTGGTGGCGTGCGAAGGCGTGCGCCGGGCGCCGGTGCTCAGTGCCGGCTGGTGTTCGGGGACCGGCTGGTGTTCGGGGACCGGCTGGCAGTCACTCTGATCCACCTGCGACACGATCCGCCCCACGCGGTCGTGGGTGTGCTGTTCCGCGTCGATCGCTCCACGGTCACCCGGGCCGTCGGTGAGATGCGCCGGCTGCCGGTGGAGCGGGGCATTGCTGTTCCCGACAGGTCTGGCCTGCGACTTCGAACACGTGAGCACGTGTTCGCCTACGCCCGGGCCAGGAATGTCGAGCTGAGGTCGGACGCCACCGAGATCCAGGTCCGACAGCCGGTGGCGGGCCGGGGCGGCAGGCAGGCATTCGTGTCGGGCAGGAAGAAGCGGAACACGATGAAAGCAACCGTCATCGCGGACGGCCAGGACCGCACCCGGGGCCGTGTCCCTCGCGATGGTGTAGCCGATCACGGTCCGTCGGCTCCGCTTCGGAGCCGTCCGGTACCTGCCACCGCGGGATTCCTGGCGATCGCCGCTGGTCACGGCTTGGTGAGCCTCAACAGCGCCTCCAGGGAGGGTGATTCGATCCGTGACCTGGGGATTCCGCCACCCTGATCGGCTACACCACAAGAAGGGACACCATCAGGCATTGCATGCCGTCAGGGCCGCAGGAGCCTGACGGCAAGGAAACACGGGACCTGGTGGAGCTTGTTGTAGGCCGCTTCGTCGAGTTCTCGCAGGCCGGGCGTCGGGCGAGGCTCAATGAGTGTTTCGAGTGTGAATCCGGCGGCCAACAGCTCGTTCAGGAACGTTTCCAACGGCATGCGCTGGTAGTGGACTGCCAACGGGCCCCCGGCGAGCGGGAGGTCGACCCAGTCGTCGGCGTAGTACGAACCACCGAATTTCCGCCAGTCAGCTGTGGGGTGGGTCGTCGAGACCAGCAGCCATCCACCAGGACGCAGGACACGTCGTAGCTCGCCGAGGAAACGCGGCCGGTCGGCGATGTGGTGGAGCATCAATGCGCACACGACTCCGTCGAACGATGCGTCGTCGATGAAGTCCAGCGGCTTCTCCGCGTCGTGTACGCGCAGTTCGGCCCGGTCGCCCAATCGCCTCCGCGCGTAACTCAGCAGAGTTGCGCTGCCGTCGACTCCGACGACCTCGGCACCACGTGCCAGGAGTTCCGCCGCGTAGTGTCCGGCCCCGCAGCCGACATCGAGAATCCTCAGCCCGACGACATCCCCCGCCAGCGCGAGCATTGCCGGCCGGTCGGTGTGTGCGTTGTAGGGGCTGGTGTCGGCGTTCTTTGCGAAGTAGTCGCCGAGTTCGTCGTGGTAAGCGGTCTCTGCAGACATCGTGCCAGCATCGCGCCGCTGGCTGCCACCCGCGAGGGGTTCTGTGCGACCGATGGCATGTTTCGTCAACGGCTGACCCAACTTGGGGTCTGATGCTGATGCTGGTGCTCGTTCTCAGCTGTCGCCGGTTCCTCGAGGTAGCCAGTCTGCTGGGACTTTGCATGATCTCCTCGGGTGTACCGGTGGTAGCCCAGAGCTTCCGCGACGACGGCTGCGGGGAGTTCGAGGAGTTGTTGCCGGATGACGGCGCCGCGGGCGACGGCGATCGGGATTCCGACCTTGTTCGGGAGCGCGGACAGGTGGTTGGGGCTGAGCGGCATGCCGGTCCGGCAGGCGGGAAAGGGGCGGCGGGAGACCGGGTCGGTGGCGGTGTTCACGATGTCCCGATTCGTGATGTCCCGATTCGTGACGTCGCGATTCGTGACGTCGCGATTCGTGACGTCGCGATTCGTGACGTCGCGATTCGTGATGTGCTCAAGCAGCAGGGCGGCGAGCGGCGCGGGAACGGGCGAGGTCGGCTCGCCGAGTCGTAGCGGCACGGCATCGCCGCAACGCCGCCAACCACGTCGAAGAAGCAATGCGTCGTGCGGCATCGTCGCTTACACAGCAGGCGATGTCGAGATGGCCCTTTCCTGTTCGCCGAGCGCTCGGACTTTGGCGAGGGGCCGGTTGACGGCCTGTCGGCCGACAGATTCGACCATCGGCCTCGGTCACAGGACCCGGACGATGCCACCAGCGCCTCGGTCAGTCTTGTCGGCCCGGCACGGGATCTCGGCTCGGGCGAGGACGGCCGTCGCCCGAGCCCAGCACGTGGCGCGCCGGGCGCCGCCGGCGCGTCCCTGGGGCAGTCCCCACCGTCGATCCGGACGGCCGCCCCATTACGCCGCCTCGCACACCGCGCCCACCATGGGGGCGGACAAGGGGACCGGTACGCACGGCAGCCTTGGCCGGAGATACGCCGCTCACCCGACCACCACGCCTCCCACCCGCGAGGACGCATACATGATCACGCTCAAGCCGACCACCTCCAAGCGAACCGCCTACGCGCGAGCGCTGAACGGCCTGCTCGTACTGGCCACGACCGCCGGTGTCGCCCTGGGCACGCAGCCGGACGACGCTCACGCGCGGCCGAACACCGCCGCGCCCTCTGCCGAATACCCTCACCTGCGCGCACTCCTGCAACGGCTGACCGCCACCGACGGCGGCCCCGGCGCGCTGGTCGCGCTGCGCACCCGGTCCGGCCGAGCGGTGCTGACCAGCGGCGTCGCGGACGTGCGGCGACACACGCCGGTGCGCGAAGACAGCGCGTTCCGGATCGGCAGCATGACCAAGCCGTTCGTGGCGACCGTCGTGCTCCAACTGGCGGGCGAGGGCCGCGTGGTCCTCGACGCGCCGATCGAGCGCTACCTCCCCGGCATCGTCCGCGGCCACGGCAACGACGGGCGGAAGATCACAGTCCGTCAACTTCTCCAGCACACCAGTGGCCTGCCCGACTACCTCGACTACCTCAAACCGCAGGAGGTGATCGACAAACCGCTGACCCACTACGACACCGGCGATCTCGTGCGGCTGGCGCTCTCCCACCGCCCTTCCTTCGCGCCGGGCACCGGCTGGCGCTACTCCAACACGGGCTACCTGCTGGCCGGCATGCTCATCGAGCGGGTGACCGGGCACACGTACGGCCACGAGATCCGCCGACGCATCATCGAACCGCTCCACCTGCGCCAGACCTCTGTTCCGGTCGATGCCGCGAAGATCCCTGGTCCGCATCCCCGCGGCTATGTGCGGAAGGACAAGGACGCGCCGCTCAAGGATGCCACCGCGCTCAACCCCATGGTCGCGGGCGCGAGCGGCGCAATGATCTCCAGCGCCGCCGACATGGACCGCTTCCTGGACGCGCTCGTCCACGGTCGGCTCCTCCGGCCCGCCCAGCTCCGGCAGATGATGAAGACCCGGCCGACCGGCTCCCCGGACGGCGGGGCCTACGGCCTCGGTCTGGAGAGCCACCCACTGCCGTGCGGCGGCCTCGCCTGGGGGCACGACGGCGGAATCGTCGGGTACCAGACGACGAGCGCGGTCACGACCGACGGCAGGCAGGCCACGGCCATGGCGAACCTCTACCCGGGCGAGACCGACGCCCAGGACACAGACGTGGCAGCCGCCGTCCAGACAGCGCTCTGCACGACCCGTCCAGCGCCTGGACGCTGAGCGTCCGCGGAGAAGTCACGCACTGATCCGTCTCGGTGCCGGGCCCTCGGTCAAGCCAAGAGGTGAGGAGTCCGTGGCGCACTTCATCGCATCTGCTGAGCCGGGCTGGAGGTCCTGCTCCCGGACGACCCGGTCGGCGGGCGACGCAGTTCACCGATCTGGCAGGTCCTGGCCTCCCGGTGCCGGTGCAACTCTATCCAGCGGTCGCCGACCGTCGCGGCGGCGGACGCGCTCTTGAGGAGCGTCGTCAGTCAGGCGACATCGCCCCGGGCACAACTCGCCTGTGCAGTGGGACGAGTTCGCGGAACTTATGCGTGACCGCACCCTGTTGGTGGCCTTCGAACGCGGTGGGGTGGTGCAGCACTCGTCGCGGGAGAAGCAGCCGGGTGGCCTGGAACAGGGCGGGGCGGTGAAGTCGCCGGCGCGGTCGGCGAGGTCGTCGAACTGGGCGATGGCGTGGAAGGTCGCAGCGGTCTCCCTACCCGTTGCGGGGGGTGAGTTCAGCCATCGGTCCCCAGCCGCCGTCCGGGGCGTCGGCGATGTAGATGATCTGTGGTCGTTCGGCGATGTAGTCGGGCATGATCTCCATGGCGTGGGCGAAGTGGGCGGTGGCGACGTGGGCCTCGCCCGCCTCCGGGCCGGTGAAGGCTTCCAGCAGGGTGAAGCCGTTCGGGTCGTCGGTGCTGCGGGACCACTCGAAGAACACGTTGCCGGGCTCGCTGCGGGTGGCCTGGGTGAAGGCGTCGACCCGGTCGAGCCAGGTGTCGGCGAGGTGGGGGCGGATGCGGTACTTCACGGCTATGAAGATCACGACGGTGGTTTCCTTCTCGGGGTGGGGGCTATGCGGTCAGGTTGATGGCCAGGCCGGTGAGACCGAGGGCCATGCCCGCGATGGCCTGCTTGGTGCCTGCACCGTTCAGTCGGCGGGCGTTGGCCAGGCCGGTGGCCGCGAGGACGAGCGCGGGGACACCGAGGCTACCGGTGATCTCACGGACTGCGGGGAAGAGGGCTGAGGCAACGGCGATGACGCCATAGGCGAGCGCGAGGGTGGCCAGGCCGTTCAGCGGCCGGCGCGCGGCGGTCCGGGGTGGTGCGTGGCAGGTGTCAGCGGCGGTGCTCATGGCGGGGGTGCTCCGTCTCAGGGAATTCGCCTCGTTTCGGTACGCCCACCACGTTAGGAATCACCGATCCATAGAGCAAAGACGAAATAACACACGGATACATAGAATGAGGCTATGTCTATCGGGACCCTGCGGCAGCTCGAATACCTCCTGGCCGTCGCCGAGACAGGCTCCATCAGCGACGCGGCCGCCCACCTGCACGTCTCCCAGCCCACGCTCTCCCAGCAGCTCAAAGCACTGGAGAAGACGGTCGGCACGCCGCTGCTGGAGCGCACCCCACGGGGCGCCCGTCTCACCCCCGCAGGCCGGGCATTCCTGCCCGGCGCCCGCCATGCCATCTCCGGCGCACAGCGGGCCACCGGCGCCGCCCGCGCCGTCGCCGGGATGGTCAATGGCCAGCTTCACCTGGCCTCGGTGCTGTCCGTCGCCCTCGGCGTGGTGCCCTCCGTGCTCGCCGCCTGGCATGCCCAGCACCCGTACGTCGACGTGGTCCTGCACGAGTACGACGGCCTGGACTCCTTCGCCGCCTCCATGGCCGAGGCCACCGCCGACGTGGCGGTCGGTCCCCTGCCCGATGCCTGGGAAGGCCCCCACCACTCGCTCGGCGCCGAGGAGTTCGTGGCCATCGTCCCTCCCGGCGACCCACTCGCGGGCCGTACGACAGTGCGTCCGGCGGACCTCGCGGACCGCCGCTGGGTGCAGTACCGGCACACGCACGGCCTGGCCGGGCACGTCGAACAGATCTGCGCCGAGGCCGGGTTCACCCCGAGCGCCGCCACCCGCTCGACGCAGACCGCCGCGATTCCTCACCTGGTTGCCGCCGGGCTCGGCGTCGGCATCGTCCCCGCCAACGTCCTGACCCCTGATTTCCCGGGCACGGTGCTACGCCTCACCCCGCGCCACCGACGCAGGTTGGCCGTGTTCGCCCGGCCTGCACCGCACCCGCTGATCGCCGAGTTCCTCGCCATCGCGCAGACGAGCGCGCGCCTTTGCCCCGACCACCTCACCGACCTGCTCGGCTGACCCTGCCGACGGCTGAGTCAGCGCCGGCTGCAGAGAAGCCGCGACCGCGTCACCCTTCGGACGGTCGGGCATTGCCGGGTCCCTCGCACGGTCCGGGAGCATTTCGTGGCCTGGCACCGGGCCGGTCGCAGCATGGCCCGGAATCGTGCCCCAGGAGCGGGCCCGTGCCGCCAGCCTCGGCATGTATGCGCTGCAAGAGCACACAGCCGAACAGCTTCAGAGCCCTCCCTGTTGCCCGAACTCTCCGCCCGGCGGGTCCGCGAGCCTCGCCATCGGCTACGCCGTCGGACATGCCTCGCGGCCGGCGTGCGCATGGGGCAACTGCGCGACTTGCGCGAGGCGCTGGCCAACGACAGCGGAGACGGCGCGGCAGGCTTGAGGAGCCGCCTGGGCCGAGTGATGCGGCTCCGTACGGCGAGCAACTGCCCGCGCTCTTCTGCGCCCAGTTCGTCGGCGCGACAGACCTGGAGCGCGGACTGAGCGTCAGCGTCCAGCGGGGTGAGCACGCTCTCCTGTCCGGTCGGGGCGACCAGGGGCAGGGCAGCGATCTGCGGGCCGTGCGCCACGGCGTCGGCCGCGAGCGCGTGCGCCGCGGCCGCCAGGAGCACGGCCGTACCCCAGATGGACGTCCACGGCTCCCGGCCTGCGGCAGATGCAACGGATGCAGGAGTGCTCGTGGATGGCGCCGACCGCGGTGCTGTCCTCCGTGATGGATGGCTGGACGGCGATGGTCGTGTGTGTAATCCGCAGGCACGCAGCTGCGGGCGTACCGGACGCGTGCAGCCCGGGAAGGCGCTCAGCGAGCGGTGAACGCCCCGGCGCGCGACACGGTCCGGACCTGTCCGAGAATGATCGTTGACACGGTTATGGCGGTGGGACGGGGGATGCGTTGACGACGGGTACGAAGCAGGGCGAGGGCAAGCGCGCGGGCGGTTTGGCATACCCACGGCGTCCGGTGCTGACCGCTCTGTCGGTTCCGGTGGCCGCGCTGCTGCCCCTGGTCGGTGGGATGTTGGGGCCGCTGCGCTGGATGCTGGTGCCCTCGATCGTGTTGTGTGTCGGCGGCGTGGTCTGGCTGCTGGTCGCCGTGATGTCGTTGTCTCCTTCCGAGGTGCTGCGGAGAGTGGCCCTGGCGCTGATGTTCGCGCCGATGATCGCCACGCCGCTGTGCGCCATGCAGGCGTCCCAGGCCCTGGTCCTGCAGGCTCGGGGCGTGTCCCGGTCGGCCGCCGTCACACGGATCGAGGTCCACCACGGGAAGTCGACCACGTACGACTGCACGGTCCGATACGACGGCTCTGCCACACCAGTCACCGACACCGTCGCGTGCGGCGCAGAAGACCGGGCGGGCGAACACGTCGTGGTGGTGCGGGACCCCGGGGGTCTGGTCGATCCGGAATTCGACTGGCAGGTCAGTGGCGCCCGGGCCGATGTCGTGTTTGCCGTCATGTCAGAGATCGCCCTGATGGTCTTCTCAGTGCTGGCCGTCGCCGTCGGCGCGGTCATTCACATCGTCCGCCGTCGGCGTGCGGACGCGAGCCGCCGCGTCGGCGCAGCCGCTGAGACCCTCCAGCTCAGGCGTTCGTCGGCCCGTTGAAATGTCAGACCCTGCTGTCGTACCGATCTTGCGGGCCGTACGGTCCTGCCGAGCACGCACGCCGTGACCGAGGCGGAGCGGCCGGCCGAGCGGGGGGCCTGATCAACCGGTGGACCTGGCGGGGCCGAGCCAGGACTTCTGGCCGCCGTCGTGGCCTGGGCGCGAACGGCTTCCAGCCGGTGCTCGGTCCGCTCGGACATCAGGGTGTGTTGGAACTGGGCGATGGCGCCGAGGGGACATCCACGCGTGAAGCCCGCGGTCCTCGCCGCGTGCCGGGGCTACCCTGCTGACCTGCCCACGTTCCTCAATTGGCCACCGGTCACTCTGAGGTGACTCTTGCGATGTGCCGGTGTGACGCTGTCGACGCTGCCTGAGCCGCAGGTGCCGAAGCAGCCGCCCGGGGCCGGCAACGGCCCGCCTCGGCGGCCGGGCTCCGGTCTCTTCCATCGGCTCTCGTACAGTGCGCAGACGGTGGCCCGGCCGAGTGCGAATAAGCCCAGAGTGCCGCTGATCGACTCCGCCGAGGTGCCGGAGTCGCCCTGGGGTGGTGCGAGCGTTCACGGAATTCACCGACGTGACCGCCTTCGTCGAACAGAGGCTCAGCCAGCCGGCCTGGCAGCGGCCACTTCGGCCGGATCCCCTCAGCGGCACCAACGGCTGCTGCCGGGTGGAGTCCGGGCGTGCGGCTACGATCGGACGGTGATCCAGAGCGCACACCTGGCCGGTGTCTTCGACGATCTGGCCGACAGCTATGACCACGGGCACCACGAGGAGATCGCACGGGCGCTGATCTCCTGGGTGGCCCCGGGTGTGGACGACGCGGTCGCCGATGTGGCCTGCGGTGCGGGAGCCGTCGCGCTTCAGCTCGCACGGAACCGTTCCGCCTCCGCCGGGCCCGTCCTGGCCGTCGACCTGTCCCCCGGCATGGTCGCCGTCGGCCGTGCCCGCGCCGTCGAGCTGGAGTGTGCCCCGGCGATCGACTGGCGGGTATGCGACGCCGTACCGCTGCCGGTCCCCGATCAGTCGCTCGACGTCGTGTTCTGCGCGTCCTCGCTGCATTTCCTGGGCGTCCGGGCCCTGGCCGACTGGCGGCGCGCGCTGCGGCCGGGCGGCCGGGTGGGCTTCTCGCTGCCGCTGGCCACGCACTTCCGTCCGTCGCAGCGCTTCGCCGAACTCCTCGCGCGGGATGTGCCGTTGCCGGGCGGTGCGCAGGAGGCGAGTGCCTGGACCGAGTCCTGCGGATTCACCGGGGCCGCTTCCCGGGTGCTGGTCCTCGGCACGCGTCGTGTGGTGGTGACGTCGGCGACCTGCCCGGACCAGCGATGAGCCCGTGCGCGACCTCGGTCGTGGCGCATCAGCCGCCCGCGCGATTCCCGGCCCGCGCGCCCGGTCGGGCACCGGCTGGACGGTCCAGATAGCTGGCGCGGCCGCTGTGCCACGCGCGTCGCAGCGGGTCCCGAACCGCGCGGGCGCACAGCCCCGCCGGGGTGATCACTGCGAAGTACAGTACGCCCAGGCCGAGTTGGAGCATTCGCTCAGTCGCTCGGGATCGTTGCACGCCAGTCGCCCTCCTCTCGCCATGCGGGCTGGTCGCGCTTGTCCAGGAGATGGTTGCCGAGGACGAGGAGATCGATCCGGGTGCGCATGAAGCAGGCGTACGCCTCCGCCGGGTCACGCACGATCGGCTCGCCGCGCACGTTGAAGGACGTGTTCACCAGCACCGGGCAGCCCGTGCGGCCCCGGAAGGCGGTGAGCAGCGCGTGGAAGCGGGGGTTGTGCTCGGCGGTCACCGTCTGCACCCGGGCCGATCCGTCGACGTGGGTGACGGCCGGGACGGTCGAGCGCGCCACGCGCAGCAGGTCCAGTCCCGTGGCGTGCTCGGCCTCGGCTGCGCACTCCCGTCGCCGGGCGGCGGCGACCTGCGCCGTCAGCAGCATGTAGGGGCTCTCCTGCGCCAGGTCGAACCAGTCCTTGGCGTCCTCGGCGAGCACAGCGGGGGCGAACGGGCGGAAGGACTCGCGGAACTTCGTCTTGAGGTTGAGGGTGGACTGCATCGCGGGATCGCGCGGGTCGGCGAGGATCGACCGGTTGCCCAGCGCTCGCGGGCCGAACTCCATCCGCCCCTGGAACCACCCCACCACCCGGCCCCGCGCCAGCTCCGCGGCGACCCGCTCGACCAGTTCCCGCTCCGGGAGCCGTACGGCGGGGCGTCCGCCGCGGTTCAGGAACCGCTCGATCTCGGCGTCGCGGTAGCCGGGGCCGAGCAGTGCGCCCGCCATGGCGTCCGTGCCGTGTCGCACATGGGTGCGGGGGGCGCCCCGGCGGTGCGATTCGGCCAGGGCCGCACCGAGCGCCCCGCCCGCGTCGCCGGCCGCCGGCTGGACCCAGATCTCGTCGCAGACGCCGTCGGCGAGCAGACGGCCGTTGGCCACGCAGTTCAGCGCGACCCCGCCGGCCAGACACAGCCGTCGCTCGCCGGTGCGCCGCAAGGCGGTGCGGGCCAGGCGCAGCATGACCTCCTCGGTGACCTGCTGCACGGACGCTGCCAGGTCGAACTCCCTTGCCGTGAGAGGGCCTTCCGGTATCCGGCGGGGTCCGTCGAACAGGTCCTCGAAGGCCCGGCCGACCATGGTCCGGCCGTACTGAAAGGTGAAGTACCGCAGGTCCAGACGGAACGAGCCGTCAGGTTTCACGTCGATCAGCCGCCGGCGGATCAGGGGCGCGTAGCGGGGGGTGCCGTAGGGGGCGAGGCCCATCAGTTTGTACTCGCCCGAGTCGACCTTGAAGCCGCAGAAGTAGGTGAACGCGGAGTACAGCATGCCGAGCGAGTGCGGGAAGCGCAGTTCCGCGAGCGGGACGAGGCCGGTGTCCCGGCCGTGCCACAGGGTTGTCGTCGCCCACTCCCCCACCCCGTCGACGCAGAGCACCGCGGCCGACGGGTACGGGCTCGGATAGAAGGCCGAGGCCGCGTGCGAGGCGTGATGCCGGTACGCCACCAGCGGCGGGAGCTTCTGTCCGGGCGCCAGCTCGGCCAGCCGCGCCCGTACGTCGTCCAGGGCCCGGCGCTTCCAGCCGGCCCACTGCGGGAACGCCCGCCGGAACACGGGGTAGCCGTGCGGGGCGGTCGCGAGCCACGTGGCCAGGACGCGGCGGAACTTCAGCGCCGGGTCCTCGTAGAACGCCACGGCCGCCAGCTCGTCGAGGCGCACTCCGCTCTCGCGGAGGCAGGACGCGACGGCGTGGGCGGGGAAGCCGGGATCGTGGCGGCGCCGGGTGAACCGCTCCTCCTGGGCCGCTGCGAGCGGGACACCGTCCGCCACCAGGGCGGCCGCGCTGTCGTGGTAGTAGGCGGAGATACCCAGGACCGGGCCGTCGCCCATGCCTGTACTCATGTCAGAACAGGGGGTAGACGGAGTCGTCGTCCGCGGGCTGCGGGCGCAGCCGGGACCGGGGCGGCGGCAGGTCGACGGGCTGGTCCGGTGGCGCGGTGGGGGTCTCCGGGTGTGAGCCGCTCCGGTGCCGGAGCCAGGTGGTGAGGCGGCGGACGGCCGATGCGGGCGCCCGGCCGGCGTCCCCGCTCGTCGGGTCGCTCATGGATGGGCTCCTCATCCTCATGCCAGGTCGAGGTGGTGCGCGAGCTGCCGGGCCACCAGGTCGTAGCCGAGGTCGGTGCCGTGGACGCGGTCGATGAACAGCCAGTCCTCGGGCGTTGCGGCCGCACCGAGCGCCACGTTCATGTCCAGGAAGGGCACGCCGAGCCGGGCGCATCCCGCGGCCAGCCGGTCGGCGTAGGCGCGGCCGACGGCCATGGTGGAGATGTCGTTGTGGAAGCGGCGGAAGTTGGAGACCTCGTCCAGTTCGTCGAAGAGCAGCTTCTCGCGGGGCAGCGGTTCCTCGCGCACCCAGGGGGCGAGCGGTTGGAGCACGAAGGTCAGCCGGGCGCCGAGGCCGTCGGCGAGCGTCTTCCACCCGGCGAGGTGACGGACAGTCAATTCGGTGGCATGGGCGACGCGTTGGTCGGGCGGTGGTACGACGTCGGGGGCGGGCCCGCAGTCGAAGAAGGCGCCGTGCCGGCCCTGCTTGTCCTCGGGCAGCCGGCTCAGTACCAGGTTGTTGACGCCGGACAGCAGCACGATGTCCTCAAGAGGCGGGAGTTCGTGCTGGAAGAGGGTGAACAGCAGTAGTTCCTGGGCCGAGTTGTGGCTCTGGCCGGACAGGTTGAGCCAGGGCAGGCGGGGTGCGTGGGCGGTCCACAGGCGTGCGGTGATCGTGGCCGCGTCGCCGGTGGCGCCCACGCCGAAGACCGCGGAGCTGCCCGCAAGCAGCCGCGCCGGTCCGTCGGGGCGGTCGTCGCCGACCGTGGCCAACTGCCCGCCGGGGCCCGGGGTGGCCCGGAAGCCGTGCCGGTCGGTGGTGTAGACGGGGGTCTTCTCGTTGCCGTACTGGAAGTAGCCCAGGTACGGCTGGTCCTCCAGGACGAAGGTGTAGTGCTCCATGTGCGGGGCGAACTCGGCACGGGGTGAGGTCATCGCGGAGGGGCTCCCTGGCGTGGACGGGGTGGACGGGTGCTCAGCGGGTCGGGGTCGGGGGCGGCGGCTCGGGCAGGGAGCCGGGGCGGTCCTCGCGGATCAGGTCGGCGTTGATGGCCATGGCGGCCAGTCCGCCGCTGGCGGCGGCCATCGCGGCCTGCTGCATGTTCCGGCCCAGGTCGCCGGCGACGTAGAGGCGGGGCAGGCTGGTGCGGCCGCGGTCGTCGGTCTGTACGGACTCCAGGTCCGGCGCCTCCAGCCAGGGCCGCAGCGGGGCGACCCGGGGTTCGATGTCCAGGTGCAGGAACAGCGCCCCGTAGGGGACGGTCCCACCGTCGTCGAAGACGACCTCGACGCCCTCGGGGTGCGGCCTCACCTCGCGTACGCCGTCGGCGAGGACGGGCACTCCGGCGGCGGTGAGCCGGTCCTGTTCGTCCTGGGGCAGCGTACGTCGGTCGGTGAGGTAGGTGATGTCGCCGGACCACACGGTCAGGGTCGCGGCGAGGCACTCGCTGGGCACGCCGCCGCCGTAGACGGCGAACCGGCGTTCGCGGACCTCCCAGCCGTGGCAGTACGGGCACTCGAAGACGGCCGTGCCCCACAGGTCCGCCAGTCCCGGGACCGGGGGCAGCACCGAGCGGACCCCGGCGGCGTAGAGCAGGGTGCGGGCGCGGACGGTGCCGGACTCCTTGGTGGTGACCACCACATGGTCGCCGCCGGACTCGGCGGACACGACCTCGTCGTCGCGGAACGTGACGTCGTAGGAGGCGAGTTGGGCGCGGGACCGGGCCCGGAAGTCGGCGATGGCGGCGCCGTCGTTGGTGAGGACGTTGTGCATGACACCCGCGGCCATGTTGCGGGCGTCGCCGGAGTCGACGAGCAGCACGCGGCGGCGTGAACGGCCCAGGTACAGCGCGCCGTTGAGGCCGGCCGGGCCACCGCCGACGATCACCGTGTCATAGATCTGTGTATCCAATGGTCATCCCTTTTCGTGCGGTGGGGCGGGGGGTTCGTCACGCAGGGGGGCGAGCAGGAGCAGGGCACCGAGGGCCAGGACGCTTCCGCACACCACGAACACCGCGGGCACGGTGAGTGCGGCGGCGAGCAGGCCGCCCAGGGTCGCGCCGACGGGCATGCTGCCCCAGGAGCACAGCCGGGACACGCTCATCACCCGGCCCTGGAGGTCCTCCGGGGTGAGCCGCTGGCGCAGGGACATCACCAGGATGTTCCAGCCCATCATGAGAACGCCGTTGACGGCGAGCGCGAGCGCGGCCAGGGCGGGGTGGCGGACCAGGCCGAGGGTGACGTAGGCGGCCCCGGAGCCGGCCAGGGACCAGCGGGCCAGCCGTACGGTGGGCAGCCGGTCGGCGGCGCGGGGCGCCAGCCAGCTGCCGGCGACGGCGCCCACCGACCCTGCGGCGAGCAGCAGTCCGTAGCCGGTCTGGCTCAGCCGCAGGGTGCGCTCGCTCAGCAGGACCAGCATCGAGAAGGTCGCCGAGAACACCAGGCCGTACAGAGCGCTCGCGGCCAGGGTGAGGCGGAGGGTGCGGTGTCCGAGGACGAAGCGCAGGCCCTTGCGGATGTCGCGGAGCACCCCGTCGCGTGCCCCGGGCGGTCCGGGTTCAGGGGGTGCGGGTTCGGGACCGGTGCGGGCGAGCGGGGCGAGGCCCAGGAGCAGCAGCGCGGCCAGTGCGTACAGAGTGCCGCCGGTGGCGAGCGCGGCCGCGGCGGTCAGTCCGGCGAGCAGGCCCGCGAGGGGCGGTCCGACCATCTCGTTGAGCACGATCTGGGCCGCCGACAGCCGTCCGTTGGCGCGTTCCAGCTGCCGTGCCTCGACGAGCCGCGGCAGTATCGCGGGCGCCGCCGTGTCGGCGAGGGTCTCGGCGCTGCCGAGGAGGAAGGCCAGCCCGTAGAGCAGGGGCAGCGCGCGGTCGGTGGCGAGGACGAGGGCCGCGCCGAGCAGGGCCGCGCCACGGACCACGTTGCTGCCGAGGACGATGCGGCGCCGGTCGAAGCGGTCGGCGAGGACGCCGGCCGGGAGCGCGAACAGCAGCCAGGGCAGCATGTTGACGGTGGTCAGTCCGGCGACCGCCGCGGGGTCGGGGTGGTGGGCGACGACCAGCAGTGGCAGCAGCGTACGGGTGATGCCGTCGCCCGCGTTGGAGGCAGCCGTGGACGCCCACAGCCACCGAAAGGGACGGCCCAGGTCCGTTCTTCGGCTGTGGGGCGTGACGGGGCGGGTGGTGCTAGCCAACAGCGCCCCCCTCGGCCCAGGTCCGCAGGCCCAGGAGGCGTTCGCCGAGTCCGGTGAGCGTCGCCGGGCCGTACAGGTCGGCCTCGGCCTTGCGGATTCCGCCCTCGGGCGGATGCGGCGGGAGGCGGTCGCGCCAGAACCGCACCCGGGCCTCCCTCAGGTCGGCGTGGTCCTCCCAGGCGGGTGCCATGGTCAGGTACTGGGCCATGCGCACCCGGGAGGCGGAGACATTGGGGTGTACGCCGTGCGGCAGGAGGCTGTTGAAGACGATGAGGTCGCCGGGTGCCACCTGCGGGGTGGTGATCGTGTGGCCGGTGATGTCCGGGGTGAACGGATCGCGGTCGGCGGGCTGCCCGCTCACCCACTTCTCCCACTCCGTGAAGATCTCCGGCACGCACTGGAAACCGCCGATCTCCTCGTCGCCGTGGGTCAGCGAGAGCACCGCCTGGCAGCTCACGGGCAGCGGGTCGGTGGAGGTGTCCACGTCCCAGTGGATGAATCCGTCGAAGGCACGGGGCCCCCGGTTGGGCGGGTTGACGTTGGCGAAGTCGATGGTGACCCACAGGTCGGTGCGGTCCCAGATGTCGGCGAAGGCGTCGTAGACCCGCGGGGTCTGCCGTACGTCCCACTGCGCCTGGTGGTTGTACATCTCGACCAGTCCGCTGTGGCCCGGCAGCCGGTCGTTCCCGGTGTGCGGGGAGGTCCAGGTGGCGGGGTCGTCGCGGCGCATGTCGAGGAAGGAGCACAGGCCGTCGGCGAGGGCGGCGACGGTGTCCGGCGCCACCGCCTGACGGACGATCACATAGCCGCGGTCGATCCAGTGTTCCCAGTCCGCGGGAGACAGGACGCGCAGGGGTTCCCTCTTGTGGATGTCTCGGAGTTGGGTGGCTGCCACGGACACTCTCCAGGGTGCTGTGCGGGGGCGGGCTGGTTCACTCGGCGATCAGGCGGCGGTCGGGCAGCGCCACGGCGTCCAGTTCGGTCTCGGTGAGCAACTCCAGTGCCTCGTCGACGTGGTTGAGGATGGGGCGGCCGCCGCCGTTGGCGCTGGTGTTGATGAGGACGGGCAGCCGGGTGCGGGCGGCGACCGCGTGGCACAGCCGGTGCAGCAGGGGCTGGGTGTCCGGCCGTACGGTCTGCAGGCGGGCGGTGCCGTCGATGTGCCGTGCCTCGGCGAGCTGCCGGGCCCGGTCGGGCCGTACCCGTACGGCGAACAGCATGGCTTCGGTGTGGTCCAGCGGGCCGGTGAAGTACTGGTCGGCGACCTCTTCCGGACAGATGGGGGCGACGGGCCGGAACCACTCCCGCTGTTTGATGGTCTCGGAGACGTACTGGCGGGCGCCGGGCCAGTGGGCGGAGACCAGCAGCGAGCGGTGCCCGAGGGCCCGCGGGCCGGTCTCCAGGCCGCCTTCCAGCCAGGCCACGCACCGCTGTTCGGCGAGCAGTTCGGCGACGGCCTGGACGAACTCCTCGTCGTCGTCCGCGCGGCACAGGGACAGTCCGAGACCGCGCAGGCGCGCCGCGAGGCCGTCGGCAGGGGACGTGGCACCGCGGTCGAGCGGGTCCAGGCCCTGCAGGGACGGCCCGGCGTAGGCCAGGGACGCCCAGCCCGATCGGCTGATCAGAGCGGGCCGGTCGGCGGGGTCGGCGACGGCTAGCGCCGCGCCGAGGGCGATCCCCGAGTCGTCGCAGCAGGTGGGGACGGACACGCGGGTGAACTGGCCGCACTCGGCGAGCCTGCTGTTGGCGGTGATGTTGAGCGCGCAGCCGCCCGCGTAGCAGAGCGTGGCGTAGCTGGGGAAGCGCCGGCTGAGTCCGGTGACCAGCCGGGTGAGGTCCCGTTCCACTGCGGTCTGGAGGGTGGCGGCCAGATCCCGGCAGACGCGGTCGTCCGGCGAGGTGCCGATCGCCGTGGTGGTGCCGTCGGCGGTGCGGATCTCGTCAGGGAAGACCGAGCCGAAGGAGTGCACGACGTCGTCGTCGGAGGAGTCGGCGAGGCCCGCGTCCAGATAGCCGCCGCTGTCCGGGTCGTACTCCCACCAGGTGTCGGCGTAGCGCAGCGCCGTGCCGGTCAGGCGGTCGTCGTCCAGCGGCTCGTGGAGATCCGGGGAGGCGCGCCGGGTGGACTGCGGGACGAGCATGGCGCGCAGGACGGGAAGCAGCGTGGCGTCGGTCTCACCGGTGGCGGTCAGTCCGAGCAGTTTGCCGGTGTCGAACTGGCTGCCGTGGATGCGCCGGGCGAGCGCCTCGTAGACCAGGCCGAAGCGGGGGCCGGTGCGGTTGGTGAAGGACTGTACGGGCGTGAGCCGGTCGCCGTCACCGAGGCAGACCATGCCGCACTCGGCGTAGTTGCCCGTGCCGTCCAGGGCCAGCACCAGGGCCTTGCGGGCGCCGGAGGTGTAGTAGGCGAGGGCGGCGTGGGCGTAGTGGTGGCGTACGGCGGTCAGGGTGACGTCGTCGAAGCCCTTGGCCAGCGGCCAGTCCAGGGGTTTGATCACGCGGGTCACGGCGTCCGCGAGGCCGGTGCCTCCGGGCGCGGTCCAGCGGGCGTCCTCGCCGACGAGTTCGACCAGCGCCGGGGGCAGCACCTGGCAGCGCGGTGTGTACCAGTCGGCCACCGCGATGCGGGTCACCGGGCTCGCGGCCCGTGCGCGCAGTTCGGCCAGCCATGCGGCGGCGGCCTGCGGGAAGTCGCCGTTGCCGCCGCACACATGGCGGAATCCCAGGCGGCGCTCGGCCTCGATGACACGGTAGCCGCCCGCGTCGGTGAGCGCGGCGCCCGCGTCGTGGCCGAAGTGCATGCCGATCGTTGCCATGGAACCAGTCACCCTTCCTGGGCCCGGACCTCATGTCGCGGGGCCGGATCGTGGATCGGCAGCCCGCCCGGCGTGCGGGCGGGCCGTTGCGGGAGCGTCGGGGCCGGGATCAGGACAGGGTGGCGAGACTCTGCGTGTGGTGGCGCTCCAGGAGGCCCTGGACCACTTCGCGCATGTAGGCGCAGTAGCCGGGCGACATCACCTGGATCGAGCCGTTCTCCTCCTCCAGTGCTCCGGCGGAGCCGCCCGAGCAGGTGCCCTGGAGCTCGCAGCCCTGGCAGCCGGGGCCGTTGGTGTAGGCGCGCATGCCGTAGTCCTGGTAGGCGGGAGAGGCGAAGATGCCGCGCCAGTCGTCGATGGTGCCCAGTTTGCGGGCGGTGGCCTTGCAGGCGAAGACGCTGCCGTTCGGTTCGATGGAGAGCTGACGGCCCACCGCGGGGCAGGTCTTGTAGTCGGCCTGTTCGGCCCACTTGGCGTCGTCGATGATCATCTGGAAGGTCTGGTACCAGTAGCCGCTGAGCTGGACGCCGCGCTCGCGCCCGTAGTCGACGGCGGCCAGGAGCCGCTGTGCCACGTCGTGCGGGCTGTGCTGCTGGAAGAACTCCTTGGCCTGGAAGGAGACGATGACGTCCAGGGTGCCGAGGCCGGCCTCGGCGACGAAGTCGATGAGCGGGGTGCCCCACTTGTCCCAGGTGTACTGGGAGAGCACGGAGGTGATGCTCACGGGGACGCCCGCGGCCTTCATGTCGAGGATCGCCTTGCGGACCACGGCCCAGGGGGTGCGCTGCTGCTGCCCACCGCGGAACTCACCGGTCTCCGGGACGAGATAGTCGATGGAGACGGTGGTGTCGACGCGGTGTTCGGCGAGGGCGGCGAGCAGTTCGTCGTCGATGCGGGAGCCGTTGCTGGTGAGGTCGTAGGAGAGGGTGACCCCGTCGTGGCGGTCCCCGAAGGTGCGCAGGACGTGCAGGATGGTGCCCCGGGCGAGGGTGGGTTCGCCGCCGAAGAACGACACCGTCAGATGGCCGCCCCCGTTGGCCTTGCGCAGGGTGATGGCTTCCTTGATGGTCTTCTCGGCCACCTCCCGCGACATGTGCATCGAGGGGTTGCGGGCCTCGTCGGAGCCGTGGTTCCAGTCGCCCCTGGCGAGCGTCGGGCCGGAGTCCTGGCGGGCGGCGGACCCCGTGTCCTCGCGCGAGCGACGCAGTTCGACCAGGACCGGGCCCGGTTTCACCGACTCGCCGGAGGTGTTGCGCTCCTCGACGCCGCCGTCGAAGTTGTACGCGAAACAGCCCTGACAGGAGAAGTTGCAGGCGTTGGTGAGCACGAGCTGGATGGAGGAGTGGAACACACCGCTGCCGAGGGCGCTCTGCCGGCTCTCCAGCAGGGTGTCGATCTCCATGGCCTCGTCGTGCCCCGCCTCCACCAGGAACCGGGCTGCCACGAGGTCGCGCAGGGATTCCTCGTCGACCCTTTCCCGCAGCCGGTCCCAACTGATGCCCGGGGAGGCCTCTTTGAGGAGTTCCACGATGTCGCGGTCGATCAACCGCGCATTTCCGTAGAGTGAATGAAAGGCCATGGTTCGCTCGTCGTCCTGGTAGGAATCGAGCCGGCCTCCGAAAGACGTGAAATCCCGGTCGCCCGTGGCACGCAGAGTGCGGACGTAACGCGAGGACTGGTACATCGAATTCTGCATGGCGGAGTCTTCTCCCTGCGTCTCACGACTTCCGAGGGGACGTGCGATGTGCGGCACGGAGCCGTTGAAAGCGGTCCGTCCCGGTCCGCGGTACGGTCCGCGTGAGACCGGGGCCCGGCCGTGGACCGGGGCCCCGGAGGACGTCAGCCGTCAGGCCGACGCACACTCTTTCCGCTGTTCATCGGGGGCGGAGACGGGGTCGGCCTCCTTGCGGACGGGAGTGATGGTGGGTGCGTTGCCCTTGTCCGGCGAGACGAACGCGCAGGGGCGGGACGACGCGGTGATCGCGGGGCGGACGACCTTCTTGACTTCGGCCATGCGGCCTCCTCGGTAGGTGCGACACACAACGCGTTCCAATGAAGCAGAAGTGAAGACCACCAATAAGTCATCATCCGGCCATGGTTGGAAAATGCCGCCTGTCAGTCGGGCGCGCGGGAGGGATTGATCTTCCATTCTGTTGTTCGCCGTATTCCGCACACACCCCGCGCGCACCGGTACACCCGCTCGCGCCACGCACGCCGGTGGCGGATCGCAAGACGGCACCGCTTTACGTGCGCCGTTCGAGGAATCCGGGACGAGGGCGATGTGAGGCGATGGCGAGCAGGAACAGGTCCGAGTGACGCCCTTGTCGAGGGCCCGGCCGGCGCCGCCGCCCATGCGCACGACACGCGGGCCGTCCGGTCCCGTGGCCCGAACCGCCGCGGTGACCGTGGCGACGGCGTCGGTGTGGAGGGGGGGCATCGGGCCCCGCCGACGGTCAGCACCAGTACATGGCCCTCGTGGGCCAGGGCACCCGTCACCGTCCGCGGGTCGGCATGACGATCCGCGTGTGCCTGCCCGCGGATCCCGCGACCAGGGACGCTCGGCGGCCACGGTTCGCATCGCGAAGGCGGACCTGTTGCCCACGAGCGCGAACCGGCCGTCGCAGTGCGCGCCCACGGGCCAACTGGAGTAATTCTGGAGGGGGTTCTGCGACGCGGTCAGCCGCCGAGGTCCACCGGCAGAGCCGTAGCAAGCCCGCCGAGCCGCTCCTTGGAGAGCAACAGCGGCTTCATCCGCCGCCCAAGGAACGGTCCGGTGTCGCGCCCGGCCCGACGGGGCGGGTGAACCGGGCGTACGCCATCTCCGAGGACGTGATCTGGCCCCGGCTGCTCGGCCTCCGCCGCGGGAACGTACTCGCTCAGCTCACCGCGCAGCACAGACCGCCGGCTCAGGCCAACACCGCACACGGGGAGGCGGCACGGCGCGAAAGCCCCGTACCGCCCCCATGCTCAGTCTCGCCTGCGTCGTGCGATCCGTGCACCGAGACCGAGGCGCGTGGTGATGGCTCCCGCGCAGCCGCCGGTCAGGATGCCGGTCCAGGAGCCGATGCCGAGGACGCGGCATACGAGAAACGCGCTGACCAGCGCGGCCAGGATCAGCGCCAGGTCCACGGCCGCCGCCCGCCGGCTGCCCGGCCGGTCCGCACCGGTCATGCCCAGTATTTCCGAGACGCGTCTGCGCTTGTCGCCGCTCATGACAGCTGGCCCATCAGGCAGCCGGCCGCAGCGATCGAGACGTAGCCCAAGGGGCCGCCCGCGAACTTCACCATCCGCAGCCCGGCGCGAGCACGCTGGACGTTGACGCTCACGTGGTGGGCCTGGACGGGGACGTACGCGGCGAGGGCGCCCATGCCGCACTTCTTCGCCGCCTTCTTCACCGTCTTGCCGATCCGCTTCCACTTCCAGCTGAACGGGTTCCACCAGGGGTCGGCGACGACCGGGAAGGCGGTGACCGCCGTGAAGTCCACCCTCTGCACCAGCGTGTTGCCGTCCAGCCGGTACGAGGTGGGAACGTCCCTGCCTCGCGCGTCCTTCGCCCAGGGGGCATTGATGGCGGCGACCGGCTCGTCCTGGTTCGCCGGGACGATCACCACGGAGCCGTCGGCCTCCTGCCGCAGCCTGGCGCCCTCGGGCAGGCTTACCGCAACGCGGTACTCATGCGGCGCGCTTGCCTGCTTGATGACCTGCAGCGTACGGCTGCCGCCCGCCAGGGTCGGCTGGATCACGGTGTCCACCGCGGCGGCGGCGTCGGCGTGCACCACGCTGCCGTTGACGTTCACCCCGCGCTGCTGCTGCGCGGCGGAGCCGATACCGACTGCTGCGATGTCGTCCGGTCTGACTTCGATGGTTCCCTTCGGGTCCCACGGCACGGTGACCGTGCCGGTCGCCGTCTCGGCGATCGCGGCATAGCGGCTGTCGCTGGTGGTGGCCGGGGTGATGTCGGCAGCGTCCAGGACGGCGTTGGCCGCACCCAGGGCGTCGATGGCCGCGCCCGGCTTCCATGCGGTGTCCACGGTGAACGTCACCGGCGCCGACCAGCCGCTGGCGTAGTGCGCTCCGTCGTAGGTGGTCGTACGGAAGGCGTACGCGCGGCCGGTGACGAGTTTGCCCGCCGGGACCTTGGCGGACGCGGTCTCACCAGAGCGCACGAACGCGGACTTGAAGAGTGCGACGACCTCACCGGTCGCCTTGTCCGTGACCTCGAAGGTGCCCTGCACCAGATCGTCCTCGTTGACGTCCTCGGTGGTGAAGCGCAGCGTCGGGGTGAGGCTGTCGGCCTTGTAGACGCCGCCCTGGCTGTAGAAGGGCGGGCCCGCCTGGAGGTTACTGCCGGTCCTGGGCCGGTAGTTGAAGGTGACGATCAGCCTCGGGATCTTGTCCTCGGTGGCCTCAGAGGAATAGAAGCGCTTCCAGGCGTACGTGTCGGACTCGTCCACGGCCTTGAGCGCCATGGAACCCGTCGCCGCCTTGGCGCTCGCCCACGTCTTCGCGAGTTCCGTCACGTCCGCGCTCACCCAGCCGGCGTTGTCGCAGTTGCCGCTGCGGGTCTCGGTGGAGGTGGCGTACTTCTGCTTCAACGCGGGCTGTTTGCTCCAGCGGCTGGACGTGTTCGCCGGGTCGGCCGCCCAGACCTCCCAGCCGCGCTTCTCGCATGACCACGAGTGGTAGTTGTAAAGCTCCAGCTTCGCGTCCGTGACGAGCGCGTCGGCGAACTGTCCGGTCTCCCAGGTGATGAAGGAGCGAGCGGTGCGCTTGGCGGCACCGGCGTGATCGCCGGGCCAGCCCAGTTCGAGGTCCGTGGACGCCGACTGGTCCGTGCTGTCTCCGCCCTGGACGAAGGTGTCGAACAGCACGGAGAGGGTGTCCGTGGCCGGGTCGACGGTCACCGGGTACCGCGTCGCCGGATCCGCCAGGAACTCCGGATCCGGGGTGAGCCTCAGCTCGACGGTGTCGCCGTCCTGGACGACCGTCATCGGCACCCGGGTGCTGTGCCTGCGCTCACCGGAACGCTCGTCGATCTGGGCGTCCCACATCACTGGTGCGGGCATGGTGGCGATCTGCTCGCCGGTCGCGCGTTCGGTGAAGGCAACCGAGCCGTCGGTCTGCTGAGCCGCCTTCAGACCCGGGATCTTCAGCGGCAGCGTCATCGGCGCGACGCCGCCCGCGGGGCGCCGCTTGAGGGTGAGGAACTGCTCGAAGCCGGTGCGGGTGGCGTCCACCACCAGGTCGGCCCCGGGCACGGCATCCGGGTAGGTCGCCCTGGCCCCGTCCAGGACAGGGGCCGGCAGGCCTCCCTTCCACTGCACACCGATCTTCCGGGCGCCGGCTCCCAGGGTGATCAGGTCACGTGCGGCAGCTGCCGGAGCGTCGGCGGCCTCCTTCACCGAGCGGGCCCTGTCGCCGCCGGGGCCGGCCAGGCGCAGGTCGCCCGGATGTGCCTCGGCCTCGATCCCGCCGTCCGCCTGCCGTCGCAGGGTGGCGTTCAGGTCGACCCACTGGCCTTCCTCCAGCTTCCGCACGGGGCCGCCGCTGACCGTGGTGGTGAGGGTGCCCTCCGGGTTGGCCCATGTAGTGGATGTCTCGGTCCTGCGGTCCAGTACCTCCACCTTGCGGCCGAACGCCTGTGCCGCGAGCAGTGCGGCTTCGGCGGTGACGGCTTCGGTGACCGGCTCCCACGGGAACCTTCGCGCGCGTAGCCTCCCGTACCGCCGGAGGCGTCTCCGCTTCCCCCCTCACCAGCCATGGCCGGGACGGACGAACCGAGCAGGCCGAGCGCCGCCAGCACCGAGACGCTCCCCGCGGCGACTGCTCGGCGATGCCCGCGTCGTATCGACGACATGCATGTCCTTGCGTTCAGGATCGGCCCCTGGAGTGCGGGGCGTGACCCATGGTCAGTAACGACGCAAGATTAAAGGAATCGCAAAGAGAGAGCAAACAGTAAGCAAGGTGCCCAGCTCGGCGGCTACTGGTACCCGTCGGGGCGAGATTGTTCGGGTCGACCTTCAGGTGTCGCGCCAGTCCGGAGCGGGACGCCTCGTAGCCGGCTGGGGCCGTCGACGAGATCGGCCCCGAAGTGAGTGCGCGGTCGGTCGCCGCTGCGATCGGCGGATGGGCGTGCCCGCCGAGCGGGCCGCCGCCACCGCGCCGGCCCGGAACTCCGCCGCGTTCGTGCAGGTACCCACCCGGGACTCCCCTCCCTGGACTCAAGACCCGGTGTGATCCGTGCAAGCGCCGCGGTCTCGTCGTCCTTCTCGATCACACGGCGCCGATCGCCGGGACTGCCCACCGCGTCGGGGAGACCGGCGGGTGCAGGCGCCCTGCTTCGAAGAGAATCGGCGCCCTGTGCACGGGCGAGAGTGAACAGGACCCGTGCAATCGTGTTCAGACGTTGCGCGATTGACCGCCCCCCGGCGCGCCGACGGCACTGGCGAGGCAGTCGACGTCCCGTCTCCACGGACCGGATCACCCGGCAAGGCCGCGTGAGGAGCTATTTCGCCTCGCACACGTGCGGCAAGGAACGCCCGAGCGCGATCGAGTGCAGCATGTTCAGCCGCATCGTACGGTCGATGTCGCGGTATGCGGCGAGCAGCCGACCTCCGCACTGCGGGCTGGTGCGGGAGGCCTCGGTGTTCGCGATGACCTGAACGAGCTCGCCGCTGATGCGGTTGATCTCGACGCGAATCACTGACAGATCGGGGCTGCTGGTCGGTGCCTTCGACGGATCCGTGTCCCAGGTCCGGAACAGCCCGCGTTGGACGATCTTGCTCGCCTCGATCTGGTCGCGGAAGACGGCTACGACCTCGGCCGGGTCGGTGCCGAGTGCCCTGGCCTGCGCGGCCACGTCGTCGAGCACCTGCTGCTCGCGGGCAGGATCGTCGATGGGCTGCCCTGAGCGGTACTTGGCGGCGGCCACCTGGTCGGAGATGAGGACCCGCTCGGCGGACAGCCGTGCCAGCGGGTCCAGGGACGGACGGGCGGGGGATTCGGCGGCCGCCGCAGGGGCGACGGCGATGGCCAGGGCGGCCGTCATGAGCGCGGCGATGATCGTCTGACGCATGATTCCTCCTCGGTCGAGTCGATCCTACGATCACCAGGAAACGCGATCGCACCGAAAGCGTCCTCAATTAACCTCCCTGGAAGCTGACTTGGGAATTCCGTGAAGCGCATGACGGACAGCCGTGTCGGGCGGCACCGCCTCGTCAGTGGGTCTCTTCCCGGGAACGAAAGGAAGGTCTCGCTGCGGCACGCGGGTGGGTCGCCGAGAAGGGGCACCTCAGTCGAGACCTCCGGTCTCCTCAACGTCTTGACGAAGGCGGCGGTGATCCGGGGGCAGGTGGCATCGGGGACGAGTAAGTGTTCCAGGCGTTCCTCGATCCCGCATCCCGTGTGGAACATGACCGGGACGTCGGTCGGTGCCACGTTGTTCCGGGTCCTCGTCGTCAAGGGTGAACCCGAAGATCATCGAGCGACTACCAGCGGCGCCCGGGCGCCGCCGCTGCGTCCCAGCAGCCTGGGAATCCCCAGTTCGGGGGCGTTCTTGCATCCCAGGCTGCATGCGGGACGCCCGTGTCTTGCCTGCTGGCCGTCGGTCTGGGGAGCCTGGACGCTCCACGGTATCCACGGCCCGCAACCAGCCGCGGTCAGGCCGTGCGCCTGGTACGGCCACCCGGCCGGGCGGCGAATGGGGGATGGCATGAAGACCAGCAAGGTCATCAGTGGAGTGAAGCACACCGCAACGGCTCTCTCGGCCGGGGTGCTCGCGATCGGCCGGCCGGCAGCCGCCGCAGGAGCGGCGCATGCTGTGACACCTGTCGCGAGGACGGCGCCGGCAGCCGCGTCCCCGGACCGACCGACCGGCGCGACGACGCTGGTGCCGACGGGCGAGAGCGACTGCGGCTCCGTCTTGCATCCGTGCGGGATCGTCTACAACCGGGCGGGCCACACGCTTGAGTTGGTCCGCAACTCCCAGAGCCACCTCTACTGCAGGAACCCGAGCCGGTTCCGGAACCTGCCGAACGGCAAGAACTCCAACGGCCACGGTTCGCCGCGGTGGAAGGACACGGACTGCTTCCGCGACAACCACGGCCCGGTGTTCATCAACGGCCGCTGATACGCGAAGGGTCAGTGGATCCGTGTCTGGACGGCCAGATGGGTCTACTGACCAAGTGACGTGCCGGCCGGTCTCCGGGACCGCCGCCCACGGACGATCAGGGCAGGTGACGCGGAGTCAGGAGTCACAGGCGACCGCGGGACCTGAGGCTAAACCTTTGGAGCGGACACCCCTCACGGTGGATCTTGATGGTCCAGGGAGGGATGCTCGGGTGGGACGCCGGTCTCCGTACCCGCAACTGCTAGGCACGTGGGTCCGCCGCCCACCGGACTCCGGCCGCCACTGCGAGCAGCAGAATCGGCACCATCCACCACCGCATGGCCCGACGCACCGGAGGCAGTGCCCAGCCTGCCGTTGCGGTAGCGGCCGCCCCGATGGTCAGGACGCACGTTGTATCGCGAGGCGGGTTCCTGGCACTGAAGTGCACTGTCCGGGATCGCCGCCGAGTCGCCGGGGCAAGTCTTCCGGGGCGATCGGGCTGCCCGGGGAGTTGCTCTGTTCACGGGTCGAGAGCGCTGCGTGCTGTCCAGCGCCTGGGTACTGGCCGACGGCAACTCGCCAGTAGCGGAGGGCGTCGCGTGACAGAATTCCCGGGACAGCGGCGCAGGCTCGAACGCGGATTGATCAAGCGAAGGGGTGAACGCGCGTGTCCAGTGGGAAGATGTTCAGCGTCTACGGGCGAATGACCGCACTGCCTGGCCGGCGTGACGAGCTGATCGCCTTGCTCCTTGACGGATTCCGCGCCGGCGGCGAAGACTGCGGCCTGCTCGCGTACAGCATCAACGCGGCTTTCGACGACCCGGATACGGTGTGGCTGACACAGTTGTGGGTCGACAAGGACGCGCACGACGTGACCACCCGTTCCGAACCGGTCGCAGCGGTGACTCGCCAGGTTCCCCCACTCCTGGCACGGCAACCCGAAGGCTTCTACGGCCACGCCGTCCATGTCGGAGACCCCCAGCCCCGTACACGTCCGGGCACCACATGAGCGGGCTGGAGCCGAACCGGCCGTCGCGCTGCCCACGGCCGGCATCTGCTCCCCGCGCCAAGCGGCATGGTTGAACGGCCAGCTCCGCGAAACCTCGGTGAACGCCGGGCAGGACTGCATACCCGCGCGGCCTGTCCGTTGGCGGGCAGTGAGGGTGTGGGCGGTGAGCCGGGCCCACTTGCGGAAGTCCCCGTGCGCTGCGTGGCGGTCGGCGTAGGCGATGTCTTCAGGGAGCGGTCTTGTTCCAGACGGGAATCTCTGCGAACCGAGCTCCGGACGTGACTGTAGGGGGATGTTCCCCGCCCGCACGTCCGCAGCGTCGCCCAGGAGAGGGCGCTTCGGTCCCGGGAAGATCGCCGCGCGCCAGCGGGCGGCCCGCGCAATACGGCGGCGCCCCGCATGGTCAACCGCTGCAGGTGGCATGACCGGAATTCGCTTCCGATCACGCCACCTGCCCTTCCGCTGTCCGTCTCGGAGCCAGGCTCACGTCCCGGTGCCTTCCCGTACCACGTGCCCTCGGCCCGTGCAAGAAGGGCTGTGGCTCCCGGTCATCCTCCGGTCGGGCCGAGGAGTCCTGTCACGAGCCCGCGGGCGTAGGCGGCGTCGAGTCCGTCCGGGCGGAAGAGGATGCGGTACATCAGGGGGGATACGACACGGTCCATGACCGTCTCGACGTCGGGTGCCTCCTCCCCGCGCTCGGTCGCACGGGTCAGGATGACATCGATCTGTTCGGCAGCGTAGGCGGAGCACTGGCCGGCGTTGCCGCCGTCCGGGTCGCCGAGCAGGGCGTCGCGGATGTAGGCGCGGCCGGAGGCGGAGGACATCTCGTCGAGGAACTGCTCGGCCCAGGCTGTCAGATCGGAGCGCAGCGCGCCGTGGTCCCTGGGCGCGGTGTCGGGCCGCAAGCGCTCGACCGCCACGTCCGACAACAGCTCCTGCAGGTCTCCCCAGCGGCGGTAGATCGTCGAGGGGGTCACGCCCGCGCGTTGGGCGATCATCGGTACGGTCAGGGCATCCCGGCCCACCTCCGCGGCGAGTTCCCGTACAGCGGCGTGCACCGACGCCTGCACCCGAGCGCTGCGTCCGCCGGGGCGCACCATCTGCCTGCTCATGGAGCCTACTTTAAAGCAAATTCATTGCGTCTAGCGATCCGTCCTCTCCGCGCGACCCCCTGGCCGCCGTTCGACGGCCTTTTCACCGCGCGTGGTGTGTGTCAGTGCCGCCACGGTGCACGCCCTGCGAGGACGAGACCCGTATTCCGCTCCATGCCCCGGTACCTCCACCGCTCGGCCGCTTTCCGGGACGCCGGCGCGGGCGCCGGCGTCGGGCACCTTCCTCGTGCGGCAGAGGGCGTTGGCAGAGGGGCGAGGCGGAGCCGGGTGCCGAAGTGATGCGGCCGGATCCCGTCACTCGTTCACGCCGCGTGCGCGAGGGAGCGGGCGGGCTGGGTCTGCTCGTAGGCATGGCCGACCCGCAGGAGCACGCTCTCGCCGAGGGGCCGTGCGAGGAGTTGCATGCCGATCGGCAGGCCCGCCGTGTCGTGACCGACCGGCAGGGACAGGGACGGCACTCCGGTGATGTTGGCGGGAGACGCCAGGCGCACGTAGGCGTCGGAGACGTCCTCGACGGCGCCGTCGGCCCAGGTGATCGTGGACCGGCCGGCTTCGACGGCGGTCGCGGGGACGGTGGGTGCGGCGATCACGTCGACCTCCCGCAGCATGCGGGCCCATTCCTGTCGCATGAGGGTGCGGGAGCGTTGGGCCCGAAGATAGTCACCGGCGGGCATCAGTTCGCCGGCCTCCAGGAGGATGCGGACGTCGTCCTGGTAGAGCTCGGGGACCGTACGCAGGGTGCCCTGATGGTAGGCGGTGGCCTCGGGCACCATCAGGCCCCACTGGGTGGCCTGGATGTAGCGGGTCATGGGGGTCTCGACCTCGACGAGGCGTGCGCCGAGGGTCTGGAGCCGGTCGATCGCACGTCGGACGGCGGCTTCGACCTCCGGGTCGATGTGGTCGAAGTAGTACGTGCGCGGCACGCCGACCCGCAGCCCTTGCAGGTCCGTGCCGGCGATCGGCCGGTAGTCCGCGGCGGGCGTGCTCAGGGAGGCGGGGTCGCGCGGGTCGTGTCCGGCCAGGGCGCTCAGGACCGTGCCGGCGTCCTCGACGGTGCGGGTGATCGGGCCGACGTGGTCCAGCGACCAGGACAGGGACGTGACGCCGTGGCGGGGTACGAGGCCGTAGGTCGGCTTGAGGCCGACGACCCCGTTGAGCGCGGCGGGTACCCGGATCGATCCGCCCGTGTCGGTGCCCAGGGCGAAGGTCGCCATGCCCGAGGCGACGGCGACGGCCGATCCGCCGCTGGAACCGCCGGCGACCCTGCTCCGGTCCCAGGCGTTGTGGGTCTGCGGGGTGGTCAGTCCGTAGGCGAACTCGTGGGTGTGGGTCTTGCCGACCAGGACGGCTCCGGCCGCCCTCAGGCGCGCGGCGACGGTACTGTCGGCCGGCGCGTGGTGGTCGGCGCGGACCCGGGAACTGGCCGATGTCGCCGTACCGGCGACGTCTATCAGGTCCTTCAGGCCCATGGGAAGGCCGTGCAGCGGACCACGGTAGCGGCCGGCCGCTATGTCGTGTGCGGCTTCCTGTGCGGCCCGGCGGGCGTGCTCGGCGCCGATGGTGACGTAGGCCTGAAGGTGTGGCTCCACCTGGGCGATGCGCTGAAGGACGGAGTCCGTCAACTCGACGGGGGACAACCGCCGTTCCCGGATCTCGTCGGCGGCTGCGGTCAGGGACAGTTCATACGGCTGCATCGTGCTTCTCCTCTCCCGCGCGGTAGGCGGGGGCTGGTGGGGTGTCCCCGAAGTCCAGCTCGCGCAGGACCGCGACGACGGAGTGGATGTGATCGGCGACGGCCGCGACTGAGGCTTGGCGGTCGGCGGGCAACGGGAGTCCGGCGCGGGCAGCCCAGCGGGCTGCTTCCGGCGTGGTGAGTTCTGCGGCGGACATGGACGTTCTCCCCTCGGGGCTGGAGCTGCGCAGCAAAGCCACGGCATCTAAAGCTAAACATTTGCGTTAGTCGACCGTAAGGCCTACAGTGACTTAAAGCAAACCTGTAGCGTTTGGTACCCGAGGAGTTCCATGCCCACCGCCACACCACGAGCACCCGCGGAATGCCCCCGCCACGTCGTCCTCAGCCGCACGACCAACCGCGCGGCACCGTTCGTCCTGAACGCCTCGGTCCTGGCCGTCCTCCTCGCGGCATCCAGTGCCCCCACGCCGCTCTTCCCTCGCTACCAGGACGCCTGGGGCCTGTCCGCGCTCACCATCACCGTGGTGTTCAGCGCCTATTCCCTGGCCCTGCTGCTGGCCCTGCTCACCACCGGAGCGCTCTCCGACCACCTGGGACGGCGTCCCGTCCTGGCGGGCGCCCTGCTGGTGGAGGCCGCCTCCATGGTGCTGCTGGCCTCGGCGGACGGCGCCGGTGCGCTGATCGCCGCCCGCGTCCTGCAGGGAGCGGCCACCGGCACGGCCATCAGCGCCGCAGGCGCGGCCCTCCTCGACCTGGAGGACCCCCTGCGTCCGGGCCGGTCCGCCCTGACGAACAGCATCGCTCCGGCGGCGGGCATGGCCACCGGCGTCCTGACCTCCACCCTCCTCGTCCGTTTCGCACCGGCCCCCACCGTCACCGTGTACGTCGTGCTCGCGGTCCTCTTCGCAGCGCAGGCGGCCGCCGTCACGGTCACCGCGGAGACGGCCCGCCCGCATGCCGGTGCCCTGCGCTCGCTGCACCCCGAGCTCGCCGTGCCTCCCCGGGCACGCCGCGCCCTGTTGCTGACCGGCACCGGTGTCGTCGCCATCTGGGCCCTGGGTGGCTTCTACTCCTCCCTCGGGCCGGCGCTTGTTCGCCTCGTGGCCCCCGGCGCCCCGCAGACGGCCGGCGGAATGATCTTCTTCACGCTCACCGCCGCGGCGGCGCTCACGGTGTGGACACTGCGGCGTACTGCGCCGCCGGTCGCCGCTACCCGCGGATGCCTGGCCGTCATCCCCGCCACGGCACTGGCACTGAGCGCTCTGCACGGTGCCGGCCTGCCCGCCCTCTACGGCGGTGCCGCCCTGGCCGGAATCGCCTTCGGCGCCGTCTCCCAAGGGGCCCTGCGCATGACGCTCGCCTCACTCGACGCGCAGGACCGTGCCGCGACCCTGGCCGCCTACTACGTCCTCGGCTACCTCTCCATGAGCCTGCCCGCCATCGCCGCGGGCGCCGCCACCCAGCACTACGGGCTGCGCACCACCGCGCACGCCTACGCCATCGCCGCCGCCCTGCTCGCCGTCACGGCCCTGACGGCACTGGCCGCGTCGCGGCGCAGGGCAGCCCACCGCACACACGACGTCCATCCGTAACGAGACCGAAGGAAACGACCGTTCATGAACACTCCACCGGCCACCGACCCCACCGCCATTCCCTCCTGGACCGTGGGTGACGTCACCGTCCACCGCATCGACGAGATCGCCCTCCCGCCGGCGACCGGAGCGTGGCTGCTGCCCGACGCGACCGCGGGCCTCGTCACCGGGCAGGACTGGCTGCACCCCCACTTCGCCGACGACTCCGGCATCCTGCGCCTCGACAGCCACAGCTTCGCCTTCACCCTCGACGGACTGCGCGTCCTGGTGGACACCGGCATCGGCAACGGCAAGCAGCGCGCCAACCCCGCCTGGCACGACCTGCACACCGACTACCTCCAGCGGCTCACCACCGCCGGATATCCCCCGGACGAGGTCGACCTGGTCATCCTCACCCACCTGCACGCCGACCACGTCGGCTGGAACACACGGCAGGCGGACGGCGAATGGGTACCCACCTTCCCCCGGGCCCGCTATGTCACATCCCGCGCCGAGCGGGAGTTCTGGGCCGGGTACGACATGGAGGAGGCACGCGCGCAGATGTTCCGGGACTCGGTGCTCCCGGTCGAAGAGGCCGGACTGCTCGACCTCCTCGACGTCCCCACCACAGGTGTCGACCTCGCCCCGGGCCTGCGCCTGCTCCCCACCCCCGGCCACACTCCGGGCCACATCGCCGTCGAACTGACCAGCGGCGGCCGCAGGGCTCTGATCACCGGCGACTGCATCCACCACCCCGTGCAACTCGCCCACCCCACCATCGGCGCCTGCGTGGACATCGACCCGCAGCGGTCCGAGACCTCGCGCCGCACACTGCTCGCCTCACTCGCCGACACGGACACCCTCCTGCTGGGCACACACTTCGCTCCCCCCACAGCAGGCCAGGTCGTCTCACACGGGCCCGCCTACCGGCTCTCACCCGTCCCCGCCGACTCGAACTGAACCAACGACGCTCGTGATGGCCGGCTCGCCGGACCCCGCCCGCCACCACCCATCCCGGGCAGCCCTCTTTCGAGTCCTCGTCGAACCTCTGAAACCACCGCAAGCTGCCTGCCGGTGCGCTACCCGCCGGCCCAAGCGCCACATCGCTGCTAGCGGCCGTGCTGTGCCCATGCCCATGCCCGCCCAACGGCCAAGATCCGGGCCCGGCGCTCGCTGTGCTGCCTGCGTCCATGCTGTCGTACACCGCTGCGGCCAGGGTGTTCACCCGGGAGGCGGCGTGCCGACGCGGGCGATGAGGAGGGCTATGTCGTCCTGCGCCGGCGTCGGGGCGAGGCGGTTGATGAGGGTGTCCGCCAACTCGTCGAGGGACGGATGGGTACCGGCGAGGAGGTGGGTGAGCTCCGCCAGGCGCTCATCGAGGTCGTGGTCCCGGGTTTCGACAAGCCCGTCGGTGTACAGGACGAGCACGGTCCCGGGAGCGACGGGAATCTCGGTGGTCGTATAGGAGATGCCACCGATGCCGAGCGGTGCGCCGGGGGGCAGGTCGATGAGGCGGGCGGTGCCGTCGGGGGTGATCAGGGCGGGTGGTGGGTGCCCGGCCCGGGCGATCCGGCAGCGGTTGGCCGCAGCGTCACAGACGCCGTACAGGCATGTGGCCAGGATCGGGCCGTCGAGGTCCTGCATGGTCTGATCGAGGTGGTGCAGCAGCTGGTCGGGGGGCAGGTCCAGGCGGACGAGGGCACGGAGTGTGCTGCGCATCTGCCCCATGACGGCGGCGGCGGGAATGCCGTGCCCCATGACGTCACCGATGGCCAGGGCGGCCTTGTCGGCGGTTACAGCGACCACGTCGTACCAGTCGCCGCCCACCTCACTGGCGTCGGAGGCGGGCAGGTAGCGGTGGGCGATCTCGATACGGCCGGGTGGGTCGAAGCTGCGGGGCAGCAGGCTTCGCTGCAGTGTCAGAGCTGTGTCGTGCTCGCGGGCGTAGCTGAGGGCGTTGTCGATCGCCACGGCGGCCTTGGCCGCGATTTCCTCGGCATCGGACCGCTCGTCCTCCCCGAACGGGCTCGGGTTCTGCGCTCGCCAGAGACCGATCGCACCCACGAGTGTGCGCCGTGAGTACAGCGGGACGGTGATCAGCGAGTGCATGCCGTAGTCCAGCAGTGTCCGGGCCTGGTCGCCGTGATGGGCCTGCCATACGGGGGAGGCCTGAAGGTCCGGGACGACGGTCGCGCCCGCGCTCCCGGTCGCGAGAGCTATCTGTGAGTCCACCGGGTCGAGCGGGGAGTCGTCGCGGACCCCGCCCAGTGCGACGCGGCGGGCCCATGCGCCGTGGCCGGCGGGCGGCTCGTCGACGAGCAGGACGGGCAAGGCCAGATCGACGGTGACAAAGTCGGCGAAGCGTGGGACCAGCACGCGCACCAGTTCCTGTGCGGTCTGCTTCGCGTCGAGAGTCGTGCCGATGACAACTCCGGCTTCATACAGCAGTTCGAGACGTTTGCGAGCGTGACGCGCCTGCTCACGGCTCTCCTCAAGGGAGCGGGCCATGGTGTTGAACGCCGTCCCGAGCTGCCCGATCTCGCCCCTGCCGGTCTCGGGCATCCGCACGGAGAGGTCGCCGCCGGCAAGCCGAGACGCCACGTCGGCCGCCCTGCGGACCGGCCAGACAACGGCCCGGATCACGTACCCGGCGAAGGTCGCGATGAGGAGCATTGAGCCGGCAAGGCCGATCGACGCTGCCACGACCGCTTCCCGGGCGTCAGTGTTGGCTGCGCTTTCACGCGCCGCGATCAGGGTCTGCTGGGTCGAGTCGTACCGGTCGAACTGCTTTCTCAGCGCGTCGACCCGCCGCTTCCCTTCCAGCGTCGCCGCCACGCCGTGTGCCCGGGGATCCCCTCGGCTCGCGGCCGCGACCAGCGGAATCGAGTAGTCGTGGATGAGAGACTCGCCGGCCTGCCTGATGTGCTGGGCCAGTGCCCTCTGGGCAGCGGTGGTGCTGAGGTGGACGAGTTGTTGTGCCTGGCCGGAGAACGTGGTCCGTGCGGTCTGCCACGGCTCAAGGAACTGCTTCTCCCCGGTGATGACGAAGCCGCGCTGGCCTGTCTCCAGGTCGACGACGAGTCCCTCGACCGTCCTCGCCTGGGCGAGCGCCGCCTGTGCGTGGCGGTCGGCCGCCGTCGACTCGCCGAGCCCGATGATCGACCAGAGCAGCATCGTGAAGGCCAGCCCGATCAGCAGGGCCAGCAGCCCACCAGCGACGGCGGTAAGGGGCACCAGCCCCACACGTGCGCGTCTCTTCCGTGGACCTGACATGCACATCCCCTGCCCTGCGCACGAACCGGTGGTCGAATCATCGGCAGGGCGGTCTCGCCGTGAGCTCCGTCCCCTTGAGTCTAGGTTGGGTGCGCCGGACCCGCCGAGGGCGGCAGACTCCAGCCTCGCCACCGGCAGGACGCCCCCGGGTCAAGGAGGCCTTTTCAGCGCCAGCGCTCGTCGCTGCCGCGTGCGCACGGGGGCCGCGTCCTGGAGGGCAAGGGCGCAGCCGGCAGTCAGGCTTTCGGACGCGTTGCCTGGCCGGCGGGAATGGACATGAGGCCTCGCCCGGAGACGCGAAGTCGGGGAAGGAGTCAAATTTGAATAGTTGATTTTACGTGACTAGCTTCCGCGATGAAGTCCTCGCCGATCCCAGGAGGAGACATGGCAAGCCCTGTCCGACCCACAGCCCTTGTCACCGGTGGAAGCCGAGGCATCGGCGCCGCCACATCGCTGCGGCTCGCCTCGGCGGGATACCGGGTCGGGGTGAACTACTTCTCCAACCGCACAGCCGCCGACGCGGTCGTCGCGAAGATCGCAGCGGATGGCGGCAGCGCCTTCGCGGTGCAAGGAGACGTGCGCGACGAAGCCCGGGCCGCCCACCTGATCGAACAGGCGGCACCCGACGGCCACTTGGACGCCCTGGTGTGCAACGCGGCCGCGGCAGCCTTCACCCCCACCCCGGTCAGCACGCTCCCCTGGGCCGACTTCAGCACAAAGCTGACGGACGAACTGGCCGGCGTCTACACACTGGTGCAGCGCGCGCTGGCCCTCATGGAACAGCAGCAGCGAGGCACCATCGTCTTCGTCTCCAGCACAGTGGCCGACGGCCCGCCCGCTCCCGGCATGGCGGCCCACGGAACGGCCAAGGCCGCCTTGAACACCTTCGCGCGCTTCCTCGCATGCGAGGCGGGCCCGATGGGCGTACGCGTCAACGTGGTCGCTCCGGGCTTCGTCCGTACCGAAGCCAGCGCCCACATGCCACAGGCGCTACGGCAGCAACTCGCCGACCGTGCACCGCTGCGGCGCGTCGCCGAGGCGGACGACGTGGCGAGAGCCGTCGCGATGCTGGTCAGCGACGACGCCCAGTTCGTGACCGGGACCGTGCTGCCCGTCGACGGAGGAACCACCGTGTCCCGCATGTGATGCCCGACGTTCCCCGTGGAGAGCCCCTGCCGGCATGTTCCCGGCGTATGAAGAAGGGTCTCCGAGATCCTCACGGAGGACCTTCCGGAGCGAGGCCGGAGCCGGGTGGTGCGCGACTGCTGCGGCGAGCGTCACCGACGGGATGCGGGAGCCTTCCGAGGTCCCGGCGAGGAAGGCTGCGGGGCAGGGCGGACCGCCCCCGCGTACTCGGGCCCCCACCGGGGATCCTGGAAGACACCGTCAAGACGTGCGACTCGGGTACCGGTGCGTTCCGCGTGGATCATCGCCTGGCCGCCTGCGTAGATCCCGGTGTGATGCAGGGGGGCATCCGGGCGGGAGAAGAACAGCAGGTCTCCCGGGCGTAGTTCGCCACGATCCACAGGCCGGTTGGTCCGGTACTGGGCAGCCGTGTAATGGGGCAGGTCCACGGTGCCGCCGCTGGCGGTGTACCAGGCATACAGGGTCAGGCCGCTGCAGTCGAGGCCAACGGTGGAGTCGGCCGTGCAGACCCCGTTCAGGTAACCGTTGCCGTCGTCGCAGAAACCGGGGCCCGGGCCCATACGGTCACCGCCTCCCCAGGCATAGGGAATACCGATCTGCTCCTCGGCCACCTCAACCACTCGCAACCCGACAGCCTGAGCCCGCTCGGCCCCCTCAGCTGCCCGAGCCCCTCCGAGCCCGGTTCCCACGCCCAAGCCCGCCGTAAGAACGAGCGACCGCATCAAAACCCTCCGCCGTGCGAGCAGCGGGGACGAGAATCCGGAGTTGTCCAACGTTCACCCTTCCTGTTCCCAGTGGTCTGTGCCTTGGCCGTCCAACGCCCTTCAGGCCGGAAGCTGCCGAACCGCCGGTACCGTGATGAGATGGGCCGGGCCCGCCTGTCAGTCCGGCTACAGGCGGATCGTGGCGAAGTCGAGCTGAGGCCTGCGCCTTGTGCACCAACCCTCGATGCCGTAGCCGTCCGCGTCCGTGAGACGGACCAGGGCCGTGTCCCCGATCAACTGCCCGAGGCGGCCGGTCGCATCACTCGCCCTGAGCCTGGCCGACTATTGCTCCTTCGACATCTGGACTGCTCCTCGTTCTCCACCCGTGTCGCGTGGTTCCCCTGCCAGCGTGGCTTGGGCCATGCACACCTGCGATACGCGCTGGTCCATTCGCATGACGCGGTGAGCCGGCACTGGACCCCTCCGGCCCGGTGTTCGGCCTCGCTCACCCAGCACTGTTCCTTGCTGCCTGCATGGTCGCCTTCGCAACGGCAATGGCAGTGAACCGGCATCGCGGACGGCGCATCGGTTGCGGTTGTCCAGCCGGCACCTCACGCCCCATCAGCGGTCCGCCGTCGTACAACAACCTGCCTCTCGCGGCCGTGGCGGTGCTCGTCGCAGCCACCGCTCCGGGCGCTGTCCTGGCACCGTCCAGCGGACTTCTGGGAATCGCACTCGCGCAACACAGCCGGCGGCCGAGCCATCGGGCAGAGGCCCTGCTCGGGCCGACGGCTCGCAGGAGGAGCAAGAACCGGCCCGGGACGCTGTTCGTACCGTTGCCGGTGAGCAGGCTTGTACTGAGCTCTCTGGACTTCCTCAGGCCGGTGCCGCCTGGGTTGCCGCACACCGACGCACCCGGTGATCGTCTTGGCCGTGGCCTCGCGACCGGCGATCAGCACAGGCGGAGCAGTTCATCACCAGCGATCGTTCGTGGGTTCTGCGCACTCGGTCAAGAGGGCTGCGAAGGCCGCGCCGGCGGAGTCAGCGGGGAACGATCGCAGGACCGCACCGCTCTCCGGTGACGTGATCACGTAGTTTTCCGCCAGGTAGGAGAGACCTCCCCAGGGTTCTCGGGTGTGGGTCCGCATGAGGGCATGGCCGCATCGCGTACAGGTGATCCACGGCACCAGAACATTGGCCGGGGCAACGTCAGCCCCGCCCGACGACTCGATGACGATGTCGTCGGCGCGCTCGATCAGTTCTAGCTGGGTCCGCGCGTCGTCCCCACGGCATCGAAGGATCTGGGGCGTGCGCAACTCCCTCTCGCCCCAGGTCTCCGCGAGCACGGATATCTGCGCCCTGGCTGTCTCACTGATCGGCAGTTGGTGCGCGAGGAGCCCGGCGACAAGCAGGCCAAGCCCCGCCTCCTGCTCGCCGATGTCCCAGCAGTCCCTCATCTCCTGGGCCTCGGCTTCGGGAAGCAACGCAGCGAGCCGGTTCCGGACAACAACGTCATCGGTCACCGGACAGACGCTACCGGCCGGCGCTGACACCCAGCTGCCGCAGGCAGATGACCATCACCGCGGTCGCCGTGAAGCCCATGGGGTGCTCGGGCTTCCGTTCGTCGCGCCCCCTTGGCGGAGACAGCCGCGGCGAGCCGAACTCCCGACTCTGCGGCGGGCGATTCGCGGGTGATGTCACGTGCACGCGGTCATGGCCTCGCGTGGTCGTGGTCGTAGCCCTTGTCCCCATGGAGCTCGCTGCGCGCCGAACTCGTCCAGGACAACCCGGTAGAGCCGGGCCCAGACCCGATCCCGGCTCCATTGCGCAAACCTGCGGCGGACCGTCTGCCAGCGGTCACCGAAGACCGGGGTCCTCGGGCGGGAGGCCTCAGTCGCTGTGGGCGACCGGCTCGGGACCGGTGTCGAGCGCGTCGAGCACCGCGTCGCCGTTCGCTCTCGCCCACTCGGCCAGCATGTGAATCGGATCGATCAGCGGCGCCCCGAGCGGGGTGCGTTCGTACTCGACGCGGGGCGGCACCTCGTCGCAGACGTGGCGGCGGACGCGTCCGTGCGCCTCAGGCCGTAGGAGCGGCTGGGTGAGCATCTTGCGGGAGATACCGCCGATCAGCTCGACCACCGGACGCGCCGGACAGCCGGTGAGAAAGAGACACCGGGACTGGGACCGCAGACCGCTCTCGGTGCCAAAGGTACCTGCGCCGAAGGTACCTGCCGGTTCCTGTCGGAAACCTAGCCTGGGTTCTCTTCCCCTCCCGAGCCAGGAGAGTCATGCGAGTCATCACCCAGCGGACGCTCGGCGGTCCCGAAGTACTCACCGTCGTGGACGCGCCCGAGCCCCAGCCCCTCCCGACCGAAGTCCTCGTCCGCGTCAGGGCGATCGGGCTGAACCCGCTGGAGGCGCGCCTGCGCGCCGGCGAGTTCCCGCTCGTCGGCCCGCCGCCGTTCGTCCTCGGCTGGGACATCAGCGGCGTGGTCGAACAGGCGCCGCAGACATGGCGGTTCAGGCCCGGCGACGAGGTGTTCGGGATGCCGCTGTTCCCACGGGCGGCGAGCGCGTACGCCGAGGTCGTGTCGGCGCCGGCGTTGCACCTGGCACGCAAGCCGGCGTCGCTCTCGCATGTCGAGGCATCGGCGCTGCCGGTCGTCGGGCTGACGGCGTGGCAGGGCCTCGTCGACCTCGGCGGCGTGCGGGAGGGCGACCGCGTCCTGGTCCACGGCGGCGGTGGCGGGGTCGGCCACGTCGCGATCCAGATCGCGAAAGCGCTCGGCGCGTACGTGATCGCGACCGCGAGCGGGAGCAAGCGGACGTTCGTCGAGGGGTTCGGCGCCGACGAGGTGATCGACTACACGGCGGTCGACTTCGCCGAGGCCGTCCGCGACATCGACGTCGTGCTCGACACGGTCGGCGGCGACACCGTCGAGCGGTCGCTGGACGTGCTCCGCGCGGGCGGTCACCTGGTGACGGCGGTCGCCGAGGAGGATGCGGAACTCATCGCCAGGTACGAGGCGGCCGGCATGCGCTTCAGCGGCATCGCGGTCGACCCCGATCCGGTCGCCCTGCGAGGTCTCGCCGAACTCGTCGAACAGGGCAGGCTCCGGGTCCACGTGCAGGAGACGTTCCCGTTCGAACGCGTCGCCGACGCGCACCGGCTGCTCGACGACGGTCACCTCCAGGGCAAGCTCGTCCTCACCCTCTGACCCCGACGTGGGGCCTCGCGTGAGCGAAGGGGGTCCTGTGCGGGGCGCCGGCCCACTGCCCAGGCGTGATCAGCAGTGCCGGAGGCCGCAGCCCGCCCTCACCGGCCAGGTGGATGTTTGTGCTCAGCCCGCCGCGTGAACTGCCGACGGCTTCATCAGGGCGATGACGGGCGGGCACCGGCACCATGCTGGTGAGCGCGGGACACGGTGGAGTCCACACTCATCTCGGACCAGTCGATGCGACTTCCCCGTCGGCCTCGGCCTGGCGGGCCTGCGGAATCCTGTCCCACGTGCGGTCTGCCGACCACCGGCGGTGCCTGTCATGACCGTCTCCCACGTCCTGAACCGAGCCGGCAGGTCCCGCAGCGGGTCGCCGGTGCGTTGACGGAACAGGGTCCCGTTGATCACCTGACGGTGGTTCTTCCAACACCCGCTGCGTCCAACGTGCTTCGGCACATGAGGCCTCGGACGGGCCCACTCCTCTCTCACCAGTCGGCGTGCGCCGTGATCCATGAGACGAGGGCGTCCTCGTCACCGGCGGGCGGCAGGTCGGGGCCGCTGCCGAGCGGGCTGCAGGACAGACGCAGGTGGGTGAGATAGCCGTACGGGCCGTTGTCCACCGCCGGGCCGAGGATCAGGGCCTGGGTGGCGGTGCGCCAGATGCGATGGGTCAGCGCCGGACCGGCGGCCACCGCCGCGGAAGCGAACGTCCGCTCCGGGGCCGTGCCCAGATGCTCGGTCACCGCGCGTGCGGCCTGCGCGAGCACGGCCTCGCAGTTCTGGTCGGTGGACGGCCTCCGGCACGTCCAGCCGGGCAGTCCCTGCCAGCCCTCGACACAGCCGTTGAGCCACTCCTCGTTCCGCATGTCCTCGTCGTGGGGATCGACGGGGTAGATCTCGCCGAAGACGAGGAAGGACCGTGCGTCCTGCTCTCCGAACGGGCTGGCGTACTCGCTGCACAGCACGTGCCCGTGCCGGGTGCGGAAGGAGTCGCAGACCACGTGTTCCCATTCCCACCCGCGCCGCCGCAGTTCCTCCTCGACGGCGTCGACGTCGTCGGGCACGGTGGACTCGTCCGGCAGCGCGAGGAGTTCCGCGACGGCTTCGGTGGTCAAGGGGCGCTGAACGAGGGCATGTACGGGTGACGGCATGCGAACCATGGTAGAAGTCGGCACGTCGCGGGAGGCGTGCGGCTGGAGGCGGTCGTCGACCGGCACCGCGAGCGCTCGGAGGAGGTGCCGCACGGGTACGGTCGGGATGCGCGCCCGCCGAACGGCCGATGCGCCCTGGCCGGCCGGCCCGAACGCCTCGTGCCGTGCGAGTGGTCCGAGAGCACCCCGCTCCCCCTGGACGCGCGGTGGGACAGCGATCTGGAGGACGTACTGCTGGACGACCTCGCTTCCGCGTGGAGTGCCGGCCATCACCGGTGACCCCCGCGGCACAGCGTTGTTCAGCGCCCCCCCTGCACGGCGTGTGCTCCGCCTGGGCGGCCCGGCTGCCGGCCGCTGCGGCGTGGTGGACCAGGCACAGCCGCGGCTTCTGCTGGGCGACCGAGCCGAGGACCAGATGCGGTTCACCGGCTTATGGGTCGCGACGGTGGCTCCTGGCCGGCCTTCGTCGAGCATGAGCTGCACGACGGTGCGTGGAATCCGCGTGGGCCGCCGACCATCCGCCGCGATCCGCTCCCATCCGCGACCACCACGCACAGCCGTGCACACCACGCGTTGCCAGGCCGGGGACTTCCACAGGCAGCCCCTCTGGCTCACCGTAGTGGAGCCGGGCTTCTTACCGAGGCCCCTTATGGTGCGCTGGCATGACGCGCACACGGCTCTACCGCAACGGCTCCCTGATCCTGGAGGACTTTCCGACCGCTGACATCTCGGAATACGTGAACGATCCGGACGTGGCAGTCTGGCTCGACCTCTGTGATCCGTGCTCCGCCGACTTCGCGATGATCAGCGAGGAGTTCGGTCTGCATGAGCTTGCGGTGGAGGACGCGCGTCAAGAACACCAGCGGCCCAAGCTGGACCGTTACCGTACCCACGCCTTCCTCAGCGCCTACGCCATCAGCACGGACAAGACCACCGGACAACTCACCGCAAGCGAATTGTCCGTATTCATAACGCCTACGGCATTGATTACCATTCGCCCTGATCATCGGTTCGACATGGAGAAGGTCGTCGAACGCTGGGACAACAACAGCGATCTCGCCAAGTACGGAGTGGGATTCCTGCTGCACGGACTGCTCGATCACATAGTCGACGGACACTTCGCCGCAGTGCAGGACCTCGACGACCGTATCGAAGCAGTGGAGGATCTACTCTTCGACGAGGGGCGCGAGCAGATGGACTCCGTCCAGCGGGACTCCTATGCGCTGCGCAAGAACCTGACCAGGCTTCGCCGCGTGGTGTTGCCGATGCGGGAGGTCGTCAACAGCCTGCTCCGGCGCGACCTGCACGTCGTCGCCGAGCCCTTGCTCCCCTATTACCAGGACGTGTACGACCACGTCCTTCGGGCCACCGAGTGGACCGAGTCGCTGCGGGACATGATCACGTCCATCATGGAGACCAATCTCACCGTTCAGGGCAATCGCATGAACCTGATCATGAAGAAGGTCACCAGCTGGGCATCGATCGTGGCCGTGCCCACGGCCGTCACCGGTTTCTACGGACAGAATGTTCCCTATCCGGGTGTCAACACCCATGTCGGCTTCCTCACCTCCACCGGCGTCATGGTCGTCGCATCCGCGCTGCTCTACTGGGTCTTCAAGCGTAAGGACTGGATATGACCCCATGAGGCGACGACGGAATACGCCGGGGAGGTCTCGCCCAAGCCGGATGGAGACGGGATGACACCCAGGCCTGTCACCTGCCTCTGCCCAGCCGGACCTCGCCGCGACGAAGACAGACCTGACGGAGTCCGTGCCGTGAGGCGTTCGGCGTTGCCGGCCGGAGCGGTAGCCGCCAACATGTTGGGCAAGGCGGTCGGCCCGCCTGTCCATGTGTGCGGTGTGCCGAGGGGGGCTGCGTGGCGTCCTGGCCGCGGAGTGTCGCCGACCAGACGTCGACGATCTGACGGTGACGGCGCTGACCGCGCAGTTGCCCGACGCGGTACCCGCGGACCGGGCGGGCACCGCGACCGCACAGCTCAGCACCGGCCGTCAGGCCGGCGGTGTCCAAGGAAAACCGTTGGCCGGCCCGACGTGCCTCAGACATGATCCGCTCGTGGACACCTATCTGGAGACCGAGCGCCTGGCTCTGCGCCGCTTCACCGCCGATGACGCGGACCTGCTCATCGAGCTGGACAGCGACCCGGCGGTCATGCGCTACCTGACCGGCGGAAACCCGACCGCGCCGGAGGCCGTCCGCGAGCGCCATCTGCCGAACATCCTCGCCGGCTACGAGAAGTGGGGCGGCGACCTCGGGCTGTTCGCGGCGCACGAGAAGGACGGCGGCGCGTTCATCGGCTGGTTCATCCTGCGTCCCGAGCCGGACGGCCCGCTGGACGAGGTCGAACTCGGCTACCGGCTGCGGCAGGCCGCTTGGGGCAAGGGGTACGCCACCGAGGGCTCACGGGCCCTGGTGGGCAAGGCGTTCACGGAGCTCGGGGTGCACATGGTCTGGGCTGAGACGATGTCCGTGAACCACGGTTCGCGCAACGTGATGGAGAAGCTCGACATGACGCGCGCGGACACCATCCCCACTCCCCCCGACATGGAGATGATCGAGGGCTCCGAGTTCGGAGGCGTACGGTACGAGATCACCAGCGAGCAGTGGGCGCAGCAGTAGCCACAGCGCGAACAGCCGCTCCGCATCACGCCCACCGGAACCCGCAGTTGGACGGCGGGCGTCGTACCAGGCCGCACGCGGGGTCGCACGGACTGCACGCGGCGGGCTGAGTACGATCTCCACCTGGCCGGTGAGGGCGGGCTGCGGCGTCGGGAGATCAAACACACCCTTCCCGAGCGCCACGACCAGCGGACCCACCGCCAGAGCAGTGGCAGCAAGGAGGCCGACCCACCGGCTTTCGCGCTGCGCCCGCAGAGACGAAGTCGAGCGGACAATCAATTCATGACGAGCCGGACAGTCCTCACCGCGTTGTCGGCAGGCCGAGGTCGGCGGCGTTCATGAAGTCGAGCATCTTCCGGTTGGTCAGCTCCGCGTGGTCGATCTGCGGGCCGTGGCCGGTCCGGGAGATGATCTCGGCTCTCGCGCCGGGTATCAGCCGGGGCACGCGTTCCACCTGCCGGTCGGGGTGGACCAAGAGGCTGCGCCTGCCGAGCACCAGGTACAACGGCTTGCGGATGGAGCACAGTTCGGCCTCGGTGAGCGGCTCCGGCACCGGCCGGCGGATGCGGTAGGCGCGTACGCCGGTGCGGATCATGGTGCGAAGTTCGGGCACGACGAGGACGGGTTGTTCCAGCCAGGACGCGAGACGTGGCCTCAGCGCCTTGGGGGCGAAGGTGGCGAACAGGCTGGCGAAGATCCACACGAAGAAACGCGGTCCCACCTTCTCCAGGCCACCGGGGTCGAGCAGCGTGACCGAGGCGAGGCGGTCCGGTGCGCGGTACGCCTGGTTCAGGACGAGCCAGCCGCCGTACGACGAGCCGAGCAGGTGCGCATGGTCGAGCCCGAGGGCGGCGAGTGTCTCGTCCAGCCACTGCGCGGCGCGCTCGGGCTCGTGGATGGGCGCGCGCTGCACGCTGCGGCCCGGGTCGCCGGGGGTGTCGATGGCGTAGACGGGCCGTTCGGCGCTGAGGGCCGGAGTGTTCGGATACCACATGGCGGAGCAGGAGCCGGCTCCGTGGACGAGGACGAGGGGGACGCGCTCGCGGGCGGCCGGGTCCTCGGGGTCGTAGCGGTAGACGTGCGTTGTCCCGAAAGAGGTCTCCACGTCCTGCTGCCAGGACGCCGGCGCGCCCAGCGCGTAGACCGCGTCGCAGACCGCGAAGTAGCGATCGCGCCAGGCGTCGCTGACAAAGCGGCCGACATCGGGCTGGGAACGGGCTGTTGTGGACTCGGGCACGGCCACCTCCTGGGCAGTCGGTCTTTGTGATACGAACGTACCACAAAAGTGGTACAGCTGTATCATCAAAAATTCGCGACATGATCCGAAGAGCGGAGAGCCGAAACCATGCCCAAGCGCGTGGATCACGCAGAGCGGCGCAGCGAGATCGCGCAGGCCCTTGTCCGTGCCGCCGGACGGCTCGGGCTGCATGCGGTAGGGATGCGCGACGTGGCGGCCGAGGCAGGCGTCTCGCTGCGGGTGGTGCAGTACTACTTCGAGTCCAAGGAGAAACTGCTCCTCTTCGGACTGCAGCATCTGGCCGGCAGATTCGGGGAACGGGTGACCAACCGGGTCCGCGCCGCCGGTGACAACCCAGGGCCACGAGCGGTGATCGAGGCAGTGCTGACGGCAGCCCTGCCGGTCGACGAGGAGAGCCGCCTGTTCCATCACCTCTACACTTCGTACGCCGTACTGTCGGTCACCGACGAGGCCCTCGCGGCCCAGCCGTTCATCAAGGATCCCGACGCCGCCGAAATCACCCTCATCGGGTTGCTGCAGCAGGCGGACGACGCCGGCCTCCTCCAAGCCGGTACGGACACCCGCACCGAAGCGGTCGGCTTGCTGGCCATGTCCGCAGGGCTCGGCACCAGCGTCCTCGTGGGCCAGCGCGACGCCGAATCCGCCGCGGCCGTCCTCCGCTACCACCTGGACCGCATCTTCCGGACCTGACGCAGGGACGCCAGCACCTCGACGCCGGGACATCCGCGTGAAGTCCTCGTCCCGCCGGTCGTGTCGCCCTGAGCCTCCGCCACGCCCACGAGACATAGGCGGAGGATGCCGCGAAGTGGCCTCTGCGTCACGCGAGTTGCGGGGCTTGTCGGTCACACGACCTGTCGGACACCCTGAGTTGAGAGCCGTCCCGTTACTCCTGGTCATAGTGGACGAGGAGCGCCAGACGACGATCAGCCGAACAGGAGCTCGACGTCCTTCTCGACACAGAGCCGCAGAACGACCACCAACCGGCCGACGTCGTCGACGTGCCGTTGGAGGAGGGGGTCGGTGCTACTCCCTTGCTGCTGATCGGCGAGCTCCTGCAGGCGGGGCAGGATCGCGGCGCACTCGGCCGGTGCGAGGTCGGGACCTGCGTCGTCGGCATGCTTGAGGAGTGCCGCCAGGGTGGTGCAGACGTCGCTCCAGGGACGCTGTCCACCGAAGCCGTACATCTCGTCGAGAGTGAACCCCTCGGCCTGCGCCAGCCACCGCCGGAACGCCCCGAAGCCGGTGCAGGACCAGGAAACATCCGGGCTGCTGGTGTCGTCGTCTCCGGGGAACAGAACGAGCCCCACGATGTCCTCCTCACCGACCGAACACACAGGATCGGTCGCAGGGAAGGGCGGCGGCAACCGAAATGACCGCCCGGCGGCGGATGTCGTCACGGCGCCTGAACCGCCCCGGTCGAGGGTCATGTCATCTGGCGATCCTGCACGGTGATCACTACCGGATGCCGTTGAGGGCAAGGGCCGTGCGGGCGACGTCGCCGATCCGGCTGGGGCTGAGCGTGACGTACTGCAGAGTGCGCCATCGCCGCTTGAGCTCGGCGGCGGTGCTCTCGCCGAGGGCCTGCAGGCCCTCGGCCGCCGCCTTGTGGAGGGTAGACAGGGCGTGGATGCGGGCGGCGGGGTGCCGTCCGGAGCGGACAGGAAATGGATGCTGCCGCCGAACGCCTTGTGCTTCTGGCCGATCCACAGGTCGTTGCCGCTCGATCAGACTGCCGTCGAGGATGGCGTGTTTCATGGCCTCGCGCCGACAGCGGGCCAGGACGTCGTGCAGGTCGATGCCCTCGTTCAGGTAGCGGCAGCCAGTGGCCTGGGAGATGCCGGCGTCGCGGGCCAGGCAGTGCACGCAGTCGCGCGCGGAACCGGCGCAGTACCAGAATCGCCTGCCGGAAAGGCCAGAGCTCACGCAGGCGTCTTGGGGTGCCTATGCACCGCCGGTGGACGGCCAGCAGGCCGGCGAGGTACTCCACCTACCAGGGGCTTCACCGCCGCCCATGACCGGGGCGTCGTGCAGCAAGGCCGCTCAGAGCGCGACGAGACCTGCCGTTGTCGCTTTGAACCCGCAGGCGTCGATACAGAACGACCGTAGGTCGTCCTCGAAGTCGACGTGAAGCCATGCGCATCCGACGTCGCGGGCATGCCGGGCGGCCTCGGCGATGAGTGTGGACGAAGCCGACGAGGATGGTTGAAGCCTTCTGCATGCAGCGCATTGACCGCAACGTTGTCGAAGCCGCCCCGCCACTCATAGGTGATCGTCATGGCGCGAGCGTAGACCGTCACCCTCCCCCGATCCCCGCTCGAAGGCAGGCCCGGAAGTGATCGCCGTTGAGACTGAACCGACGGTTCAGGCGCCCGACCGCGATCCGGCTTGCATAGTTTGCACCCCTGGGCTTGTCACCGGCGAACAGCACGTCGGTCCGTCCTCCGGGCCGGGCGCCAGGCATCCAGGCTCGTGTGCACCTCGCAGTGAATGTGCGGGCAGAGCGCCGTCGTACCGGGTGACCTATGTGTCCTCGGCAAATATGCGGTCCAGGAAGCGGTCAGGACGGTTGACGAACGCGCGGGTCAGGGCGACAGGCTCGGCCTGTTCGTATGCCACCTGCTCGATGGTGCCGCCGGTTTCGATCTGCAGGATCCGCGCGCCGGGCATGGCCAGCAGGATCGGCGAATGCGTGGCCACCACGAACTGGCACCCTTGTCGGAGAAGTTCCCGGATCCGGACCATCATCGCCAGGCATCCCTGCACCGACAGAGCCGCCTCCGGTTCGTCCAGCAGGTAGAGACCGTTCGGGCCGAAACGGTGGTACACCAGGTCCAGGAACGACTGGCCGTGGGAGCGTTCGTGCGGGGACCGACCGCCGTAGGCGCGCAGTAGTTCCCCGGAGCCTTCGTCCAGGCGCTCGATCTCCGTGGCCACGTTGTAGTAGCTCTCCGCGCGCAGGAAGAATCCCGTGCGCGGCCTGCGGTTCCAGCACAGCGTCAAGTGATCACCCAGGTCGGACTCGGAGGCCCGGCTGGCGAACCGGAACGACCGTGAACCGCCCTCAGCGTTGAACCCTGCGGCCGTGGCCAGTGCTTCGATCAAAGTGGACTTGCCCGAACCGTTGTCGCCGACCAGAAACGTCACTCCGGGATCGAGATCGAGTCTTCCCATGCGGGCGAGGTGGGTGACGACCGGGAGGCTGAAGGGATAGCGATCGGTGCCCACACCTGCATCGAGCTCGACATGCCGGACAAAGCCCTGGCCATGGCGAGTCATCGGCCGCCCCTCCTCGGCCGGTCCGGTGCAGCACCATCTGTAGGAGTCATGCCCTGACCATAGATCCAGGCACTGACATTCATGGGGGTACGTAGGCCTGAACCCCGGTAGTGACGTGCCATGGGGCAATGGATCCGCAGCCGAGGGGCGAGTGCGCCGCGCCAACTCTCAGGGGTGGTCGCGAGCGGCGCCGGCACCCCCTTCATGCCCGAGCCGGCGCGCCTTGTGCAGCGGCTGGCGCAGGCCCTCGGCCAGCGGAACCCGCGCCCCCTCCCCTAGGTGCACATACAAGGAGACGCACGTACAGCCCCAGCGCCTCCAACTCCACCCGGTACAGCTCGATCAGCATCTCCCCGGTGACCGCGCTCAAGTGCCGCGGCGCAGACGCGGAGCCGGCGTGGGCCCGGGTCAGGACGTCGTGACCCTGCGCGGACAAGCGGGCCGCCAACCGAGTGGGCCGGTCCGTGTACCCGGACAACTCGTCCCGGCTCTCCCCGCCGGCCGGCCCTGCCAGTCCCGCTCCAGGAGCTGCCTCCCTGGGGCCTGTGCCGGTCCGCTCTTTCCTGGCGGCAGCGACGACCAGGACGACGGCGTCGGTGGCATCGGGAGGGGCGGGCATGCCGATGATGTGTAAGGCGCGGTGGGTGCGAGTCGACGACACGAAGCCGCCACGTGGCGGTCGGCATCCGGTCTGGTCGGCGGTAACAGCAACCCCGCCCTTCGCCGCGCAGTCGTGCACGCTGACAGCTGGTACGGCTGCGACATCCCTGCGGCCGAGGACCCGCGCGCACCGCGGTTCCCGCCGACGAGTGCGCCCGTCACGGCCGCGCCCCGGACCAGGTCACCGTCGCCGTCGCGCTGAGCGACGGAACCCCGGAGCACGTGCCCGCCCTCGCCACCGCGGGCATCAGCGAACCCGTCGTCGGCGGCGCGCCCCGCCTTCTCCTGAGGCAGCCGCCGCCTGGGTCGCGAAGCTCGCCCGGACATGGATCCACACCGGTCGTTGGCCAAGGACGGCCGGTCTCGCCAGGTACGCGGGCGCAGTGCGCGGCTCGTCAGGCGGTACTGGTGAAGGCGCCGCCCGAGGAGTCCTCCGTGTAGTACGCCGGTCTGGCGCCACCTGGCGGGTTCTCGATGCGGGCGCCGGCCCGTGAGTGCGGTTGCCACCGCTGCCATGGGCGGAGCTTGTCCGGGTTGCGCACCGCCCAGATGTGCGTGATCCGCTCGTCGTCGGCGACCGCGAACGCGAACACCGTCTCGATCCGGTCCTGGTTCTCGACCACCAGACCCGGCAGCCCGTTGACCGTGCGTTCGAGGATCGCACGGGGCGGAGCGAACCGGGCGATCGTGCGGTAGAGGTGCGCGATCTGCTCCGCGCCCTCGATCGGCAGCAGGTGGGCGACGGCGCGGCCCCCACCGTCGGCGATCGCAGTGGCGCCAGGGTCGAGCAGGCTGAGCAGAGCCTCGATGTCCTGCGCCTCCCAGGCCGCCTGGAACCGCCGGACGACGCTCGCCTGCCGGACCGCGTTCGGGCTCGACTCGGCCCGCGCGGCGACGATACGACGGCGGGCCGAAGACGCGAGCTGACGGCACGCCGCCGGGCTGCGGCCGACGATGTCGGCCACCTCGGCGAACGGGTAGCGGAAGATGTCGTGCAGCACGAACGCGACGCGCTGGGCCGGGGTCATCGACTCGAACACGACGAGGAAGGCCATGGTCACCGACTCGTCGAGGGTGATCCGGTCGGCCGGGTCCGCTCCGGCGCCACTGCCCGCCCCGGAGATCCACTCTGTCGGGGCGGGCAGGGGTTCCGGGATCCATTCTCCGACGTAGGTCTCCCGCCGGGCGCGCGCCGAACCGAGCAGGTTCAGACAGATGCGGCTGGCCGCCTTGGTCAGCCACGCGCCCGGGGACTCGACGGCCTCCTGCTGCGCCCGGGACATCGCGTACCAGCGGGTGTAGGTCTCCTGGACGACGTCCTCCGCGTCGGCCAGGGACCCGAGCAGCCGGTAGGCGAGATTGAGCAGTTGTCGCCGCTCGCTCATGATCACGCGCAGGCCCGGGTCCCGCTGCTCGTCCGCATGCCGCTGTGCCTGTTCCGACGGGGTGGTCATACGCTCTCCGGCTCCCTCGTTCGCGTTCCCTCTCCGTTACGACAAATCAGAGCGGCGGATCGTGAGGTCGCCCGCTCGCCTCACATTCGGCGGGGCTGCGTTGTCGGACTGGTGAAGAGGAACACACCATCCACAGGACGGGACGCTGAGCATGAACGACTTCCAGGAGATCGCCGACCGCGTCGAGATCGAGGCGTTGCGCGGCGAGTTCACCGACGCGGCGATGATGCGCGACCGGGCCCGTCTCGCCGCGCTCTTCACCCCGATCGGCGTTCTGCGCATGCCCAACGTCCCGGTCGAGCTCATCGGACGGGAGGAGATCAGGACCGGCGGCGAACGCCTGCAGAGCCAGTGGGACTTCTTCGTGCAGAACAGCCACCCGGGCATGATCCGGATCGACGGCGACACCGCCACCGGTCGCACCTACATGCAGGAGATCGCGCGTCTCCTCGACGGCCGCTCGGGGCTGAACTTCGCCATCTACCACGACACCTACCGGCGCACTCCGCAGGGATGGAAGTTCGCCGAGCGGGTCTACGAGGTCCGGTACGTCGACACCACCCCGCTGGAGGGCTCGGCGCCCGGCCCCGGCACTCAGGCGCACGGCTCGGGTACGACCGGGGCAGCCGACGACTTCAGCGAACCGGCGTCTGCCGAGCACTTGGACCGGGCGGTCGGGACGCTGCAGGCGAACGGCTTTGCCGCCGAACTGCTCGACGACGCCGCGGCGGCCCGCGCCCGCGTCAAGGATCTGATCCCCGAGGGCGCGAGTGTGTTCACCGGGGCCAGCGAGACGCTTCGGCTCTCCGGCATCGCGCAGGACATCGAGACGGGCGCCCGATACCAGGCCGTTCGGCCGCGCGTACTGGAGATGGACCGTACCACCGAGTTCGACCAGATCCGCCGGTTGGTGGCCACCCCCGACGTCTTCGTCGCCAGCGTCGCGGCCGTCACCGAGACCGGTTCGCTCGTCATCGCCTCGGGCAGCGGCAGCCAGCTGCCCGCCTCCGCCGGCGGCGCCGCAAAGGCGATCTGGGTCGTCGGGGCGCAGAAGGTGGTGCCCGACCTGAGCAGCGCCCTGCGCCGGATCGAGGAGTACGCCCTTCCGTTGGAGTCCGCGCGGTCCCGCGCGGTCTACGGGCGACCGAGTGCCGTCAACCGTCTGCTCGTCCTCAACGCCGAGCCCCAGCCCGGGCGCGGCACCGTCCTGCTGCTGCGTGAGGCCATCGGATTCTGACGTCGCGCGTGACGAGTACGTCGGATCGCCACGGGGCCCTGCCTGGTGTGACTACTGTCGCGTCCGGCTGATCGATTCAGGATGTCGGCCGGCGGACGCTTCTCCCCCGGCGTCTCCACGAGGAGCACGCCGTTGGTCACGGCGACACCGCCGGTTCCGGGCACACCGAGGACGGGACGGCGTACCCGCACGGGTACTGGAGATGTCAGCACAGGACCCGAGGCGGCAGCGCCCGCCGGTCCTTGCCAGGGGTCGATGCCCTTGGCCGTCTCCCGCCCCGCATTTGCCTGTCGGAGCCTGCTCTTTCGCGGGGGTCGTCCCACCACGAGCCGGGAACTACCCGGTGACGGGGGGCAGTTCCGCCGGCCCTGCGCCAGGCCGCCGGTCCGCCGGGCGCGCGGGCGGAATCGGGCCGCCGGGAAAGTCGCGGGGACCGGTCCACAGTGCGGGTACGGCGTCGCAGCGGCGGCACAGCTCGTAGGCGATCGCCTCGTAGTTGACCCGCCAGCCTTGGAAGTGCGGCCAGGCCTCCTTGGACGACCGCTCGGCGTGGAACCCAGCAGACTCCAGCATGTCCACGGCCGCGTCGAACTCGGCGAAGGTGAGCCGGATCGTCGCGTCCGGCGACGGGTCCGCCTCGAAGGGGATACGCAGGGCGCGGGCGATGTCGCGCAGGGCGGTGAAGCCGGCTCGCAGCACCAAGCGGGCCTCCGGCGGGGCGATCCGCGGGTCCAGGGCCAGCTGCATCGCCGCCGCGTCCATCACCGCGATCAACCCGACCAGCCAACTGCGGTGCGGACGCGGGGAGCGGAAGGTCAACAGGACGGGATACGTCGAGTGGCTCTCGCCCATGTCCGCGGCGAGGCGCTCCCAGGCCCGGTACAGCGCCGGCAGCGCGGTCTCGGTGTCCACGAGCCACTGCCGGGCGAGGATCTCAGGCCCCCACGCCGGCTCGCCGGCCCTCGCCTGGAGCAGGGTGACCTCCAGTTCGCGGCGGTTGTAGGCGGCGTAGAGGGTGGGCAGGTAGGCGATCTGGAGGGCGATCAGGACCGGACCGGTGGCCGCCGCGATGAAGTCGAGCACCGACAGTTTCAACCGGGCTCCGCCGGCGAAGCCGAGCGTGAACAGGCTGGACCCCGCTTCCCGGAACGCGGTGGTCCAGGACAGCGGGGACAGCGAGTACAGCAGGAGGCCGAAGCCGAGCAGCGCGCCGGCGAGCCAGCTGGTGAGCATGCCGATGAGCATCAGCGGGGCGAGCCAGGTCTGGCCGCGGTCCATCGCGTCGTAGCCGCCTCGGAGGGCTGTGAGCCGCAGGAGTCTGCGCAGGCTCCACCACAGGCGAAAGACCAGCGCGGAGTAGAGGCCCCGGGGTACCACGAGTGTGCGCAGGATGCTGCTCAGGACCAGGATGAGGATCAGGGCCCCGGTCGCGCCGGAGATGTATTCCATGGGCCTATATTCGCGCTTGAGGGGTGGGTGATCAGCTTGGTGCGTGTCGTCGGCGGCAGTGCCGACACATGGTCCGCATGCCCCGGCGTCGTCGTCATACCGCGCGATCAGCCGCTGGATCAGCCGCAGCACGGGCACTCGGCCGGTGAGCGGAGCACTGCGGTGTGGCAGGTCAAGCAGACCGGCCCGATCGGCCGACGAGGTGCTGACCGGCTTGGTACGGCCGCAGCGGGCGCACAGCCCGCCGGCTCGCCGGTGCGGCGATGCCGGCAGCAGGTGGCGCAGACGAGAGGGCCGTATCGGCCGTACGGCACCGGGACGACACGGGGCCGGACCTTGGAAACCCGCAGGTCGGGCTTGATACCGCCGGGGGTCTCGACGTCGTCGCGGACCAGGTTGGAGGCCAGTTCGTACTCACCGCCGGCCACGGCGACGAAACACCGCAGCACCTGCACCTCCACGGAATTCGAGCCACTGAGGCATGGAATGGTGCGTATCAAGGCGGCGTAGCACGACGCGTGAAACGAGCCACCACAACCCTGGAGGACAAGACAGGGCTGCGTCCGGTCGTCCGCCATCCCGCACACCTCACGGAGGCGATGATGAACACTCGGTGGAACGCACGGGAGAACCGGTTCGAGACCTCCACGCGAGGCCGCGCCGTACTGGCCGATCCCCGGCTGAACCGGGGCACGGCCTTCACCGGACAAGAGCGCCGGGACCTGAGTCTGAACGGCCTGATCCCGCCCCGCGTCCTGACCCTCGACCAGCAGGCCGAGCGCGCCTACGCCCAGTACGTCGCCCAGCCGACCGACCTGGCCAAGCACGTCAACCTGACCGCCCTGCACGACCGGAACGAGGTCCTGTTCTACCGGCTCTTGAGCGACCACCTCGCCGAGATGCTCCCCATCGTCTACACACCGACGGTCGGCACCGCCATCGAGCGGTACAGCAACGAGTACCGGCGCCCCCGCGGCATCTACCTGTCGGTCGACGCGCCCGAGGACATGGAACGCGCGCTCCGCGCCTCGGGGCTGACGGCCGAGGACGTCGACCTCGTCGTGGCCACCGACGGCGAAGCCATCCTGGGCATCGGCGACTGGGGTGTCGGCGGCATCGACATCTCAGTGGGCAAACTCGCCGTGTACACGGCCGCGGCGGGCATCGACCCGGCGCGCACCCTGGCCGTCGTCCTCGACGTCGGCACCAACCGCGAGCAACTCCTCGACGACCCGCTGTACCTGGGCAATCGTCACCCCCGCGTGGACACGGAGACATACGACGCCTTCATCGAAAGGTACGTCACCACAACAGAGCGCCTGTTCGCCGGGGCCCTGCTGCACTTCGAGGACTTCGGGCCGGCCAACGCGCGCCGCATCCTCGACCGCTACCGCGGCGAGCACTTCGTCTTCAACGACGACATCCAGGGCACGGGCGCGGTCAACCTAGCCGCCGTGCTGTCCGGCGTACGGGCCAGCGCAGTGCCGTTGCCCGAGCATCGCGTCGTCGTCTTCGGCGCCGGTACGGCGGGGATGGGCATCGCCGACCAGCTGCGGGACGCCATGACCGCCGCAGGCCTGACCCGCGAATCAGCCACCGGACGGATCTGGGCCGTGGACCGCTACGGGCTGATCAGCCACGGCCAGAAGGAGCTGCGGGACTTCCAGCTCCCCTACGCCCGGCCCGCCGAGGAGGTCGCCGAATGGCAGCGCGACGACCAGGTCGGAGGCATCTCCCTGGAGGAAGTCGTCCGCCGGGTCAGGCCCACCGTCCTGATCGGGACCTCCGGCCAGGGCGGCGCGTTCACCGAGACCGTCGTGCGGGAAATGGCCGCGCACACCGAACGCCCGATCATCCTGCCGATGTCCAACCCGACCCGGCTGGCCGAGGCCGTGCCCTCCGAACTGCTGGACTGGACGGACGGCCGCGCTCTCGTCGCCACCGGCAGCCCGTTCGGCCCGGTCACCGTCGGCGGGATCACCTACGAGATCGGCCAGGCCAACAACGCGCTGGTCTTCCCCGGCCTGGGCCTGGGTGCCGTCGTCGCCCGCGCCACCCGGGTCACCGACGCCATGCTCTCCGCCGCGGCCCACGCCGTCGCCCACCAGGTCGACCCCACCACTCCCGGGGCTTCGCTGCTGCCGCTCACGACAGAACTGCGCCGGACGTCAGCCGCGGTGGCGGTCGCCGTGGCCCGCGCCGCGGCCGCGGACGGAGTGGCCGGACAGACCGTGTACGACACCATCGAGGAGCGCGTGCACCAGGCGATGTGGGAGCCGGTCTACCGGCCGGTCGTCGCGGTCTGACGGGCCGGCACGGGCAGCACGGTCGACATGCCGAGAAGCAAGCGCCTCGTGGAGAAGGCTGCGCGCGGGCAGGTGTCGCGCGCCACGGTCTACCGACGCTGACGCGATGTCGGTGGCCGCGTTGGATGGGAGGCGCGACGGTCACCCGCTTCACCCGCGGGCAGAGGCACGGCCTGACGGCGGCCTGGAGGGCGAACTCGCGCACCGTCCAGGACCAAGTCGACCAGACGGGGGACCAAGGTCTCTTCCAGTGGCTCACCGGTCAGCAGGACCCGCGCCAGCAGGGGGCTCGTGATGGCCTCCACGAGCAGGTGCGCGTCGGTGTCAGCGGGCAGTTCCCCCCGCTGACACCCTGCCGGACCAGGATCTCCGCACGCTCCAGCCGGGCGCTCCAGTAGGAGCGCCCGGCCTTCTTCCAGGTCGTTCTCTCCGCGCACCGTACCGAGGTGCAGCAGCGCAGCACCCGCCGGCGTCGCGAGGTATCGGGCCAGCGCCGTGAACAACACGGTCAGATCCGTGTGCACGTCGCCCGTGTCGGGGGTCGGCAGGGCGTGGTCGGAATGGCTGGCCAGCGCGTCGAAGATGAGGTTCTCGCGGGTACCCCAGCGTCGACAGACAGACGTTTCGTGGACGCCGGCCGCGCGCGCGACGGCGGCCAAGGTGGTCGCGGGCAACCCTTCCGGATGCCAGCAGCTCGGCGGTGGCGGCCAGGACGGCCTGCCGCATCCGTTCGCCGCGACGCCTGAGCGGTGGCGCCTCCTTCTCACCCGTCTTGACACAGAGCGTGACGCAGGTGCAGTTGCGATATGTGACCGACGGACGTAGCTTACAAAGCAAGGCGACTTGCGATAGCTGCATAGCTCGCAACCAGGGGTCGGGGTGTGACGGGGCGGGCAGCAGGCCGGTGATCGCGTCGGTCAGCGACGTTGCCAGGTGCTGCCACGAGGGACGGAGCGTGTCCGCACTCTCGGCCAGGGCGCGCTCCCGTTCGGCGCAGGTGTGCACGATCAGCAGCCGTGCGATGTCACCGCGCTCGTGACGCGCGGGCCTCGGCAACTCCGGTAGGCGGCGACCGAGTTCGTGCAGGGCTCGACGCAGTGGCGGCCGGTCGGCGACCGCCTCGCTGACGACCGCGCACAGGACGGGGTCGGTCATCACCCGGGCGGCGAAGCGTGCGTACCAGGAGGGCGTGCCGGGCGAGGCCAGGTACTCGGTGACCGGCCGCACCAGGCGGCCGGCCCAGTCCCGGACGTCGTCGCTGCCCGCGATCTCCGCCAGCAGTCGCTCCCGGGTGCGCTCGACGGGCTCTGCGCTCCGGTCGATCATCGTGCGGATCAGGCCGGCCTTGCCGCCGAAGTGGTAGCCCACCGCTGCGTTGTTGCCCTGCCCTGCCGCCTCGCTGACCTGACGGCTCGACACCGCCGCCGGACCGTGCACCGCGAAGAGCCGCTCGGCGGCGTCCGTGATCGCCTCGCGGGTCTCGCCGGCCCGCTCGGTGCGGAGGGTCCGGGCCGAGCGCACGCTTCCACCGCCCATGGTCACCACCGCACCGGAAGCTCGCTCAGCGGCATCGTGATGAGACCCTCGGCACGGTGCAACTCGTCGGGATCTACGGCCAGTTCGAGGGCGGGAAGGCGGCGCAGCAGCACGCCGAGCACGGTCTGCATCTAGGCGCGGGCGAGCGGCTGGCCGAGGCAGGAGTGCGGCCCGGCACCGAAGGCGGGGTGGGCGTTGGGCGTGCGGCCCAGGTCCATGTCCTCGGCGCCGGCGAAGGTGCCGGTGTCACGGTTGGCCGCGGCCATGCTGCACACCACGGTGGTGCCCTGGGCCGGCACGGCTCCGCTCGGCACCTCGGTGTCCTCATGGACGTAGCGGACCATGCCGAAGCCGGTGCAGGGCTCGAGGCGGAGCACCTCCTCCCCAGCTGAGCGGATCAGCGAGCGATCGTCCAGCAGACGTTCCCGACGGCTGCGGTCGGCGAGCAGCACGCCCGCCATGGTGGTGATGGGGCCGGCGGTGGTCTCGTGCCCGGCCGGCAGCAGCGCCTGCCCCGTGGCGGCGAGAGCCGGCTCGGGCATCGGGCGGCCCTCGGCGTCGGTGGCCGCGATCAGCTGGCTGATCAGGTCGTCCTGCGGTTCCCTCCGCTTCTCGGCGACCAGGGCGGCCATGTACTCGGCAAAGTCGCGGTGCGCTGCCGCCATCTCGGCGGCGGTGCACTTGGAGAGGTTGAGGAACGTGTCGGACCAGTTCTTGAAGTCGTCCCGGTCGCTCTCCGGGACGCCGAGCATGTCGCAGATGACGTACACCGGCAGCGGGAAGGCCAGGTGCCGTACCAGGTCGGCCGGCCGACCATGCTCCAGCATGCCGTCGATGAGCCGGTCGGTCATCGCCTCGATCCTGGGCACCAGCGCCTGCATGCGCATGGCGGTGAACCACTTGCCGGCCATCCGCCGCCAGGCCGCCGGGCGAACGGGCGGGGCCATCGGACCGCTCGCGCCCCGCCCCGCGGCCCCACGTCACCCGAGCCGAGCGACGTCCGAGCCGACGAACGGAGCGGAAACGCTGTTGTCGTCCACCTCCGAGCCAGGCGTCGGCGCGAGCGGCACGATCGCCGGTCAACGACCGAGCCCATCTCAGCGGCCCCGCCTTCCGCGAACCGGCACAGAACCGACTCCTGCCGAAACCGGTGCCGGTGCCGGTGCCGTCGGGCCGTGTCCCTCGTGGTGATGGAGCCGATCACGGTCTGTCGGCTCCGCTTCGGAGCCGTCCGGTGCCTGCCACCGCGGGCTTCCTGGCGATCGCCGCTGGTCACGGCTCGGCGAACCCCAACAGCGTTTCCAGGGAGGGCGATTCGATCCGTGACCTGGGGATTCCGCCACCCTGATCGACTACACCACCAGAAGGGAAACCATCGGCCGTCGTCGGCCGCAGGCGGCTCCCGTTCGCGAGAACGAACTTGGTGCCACCCCCTTGCGGGGTGTCATGTACGGGTCCAGACTCCGGCGTGCGAACACGCGTGCACCTTGCGCGAACGTCCTTCACCCCCACCGCCGGATCCCCGCCGGCTGTCTGAAGGGATGTTCAGTGTCACGCTCCACAACCGGCGGAAGATCCTCAACACCGCCTTCACCCGGCCTACGGCGACAGCCGGCGCACCCCGGCGGCAGCCGCGAGGCGGGAGCGACGCCATTCCCCCCCGCCCCAAGGGCGCTGTCAGCACGCCCAGCCGCCTCACGTGGCCGCTGCCCGGGGTGCGCCTCCGCGCTGATCCGCCATCACAGCGGCGCTCGCGTCAACGGCCGCGAACGACACGCCTTTCGCCGGCCCGTCGTGCAGCCCACCCGCACTGTGCCCGCGACACCTGACAGCACCTGACGCGCCTCCGCCATGCCGCGTCACCGCCGCTTCTGCCACCTCCACCGACAGCCCTCGCGATTCCACACACCGCAGGAGAGACATGTCCAGACAGGCAAGACGAAGAATCCCCGTACTCATCGGGACGCTGACCGCGGCGATGGCCTTCGCCGCCCCCGCCTTCGGCACCCCGTCGACCTCCCCCACCGCCTCAGCGGTCCCCCAGGCCACTGCCCCCACCCTGGCCCAGGTCAGCAGCGACCCGTACTCCGACTCGCAGGCCCAGCACGCCACCGAGGTCGAGCCGGACACCTACAGCTACGGCAGCACCGTCGTCGCCGGCTTCCAGGTCGGGCGGGTCTCCGGCGGCGGGGCCTCCAACATCGGGTGGGCGACCTCCACCGACAGCGGGCAGACCTGGACGCACGGCTTCCTGCCCAGCTCCACCACGAACACCGGCGGCCCGTACTCCGCCGCCAGTGACGCCTCCGTGGCCTATGACGCCAAGGACGGTGTGTGGATGATCTCCTGGCTGGGCATCGGCTCCGGAAACGACGTCGATGTGGACCTGAGCCGTTCCACGGACGGCGGCCACACCTGGAGCGCCCCGGTCACCGTCTCCACCGGCACCTTCGACGACAAGAACTGGACGGCCTGCGACAACCACTCCTCCAGCCCGTACTACGGCCACTGCTACACCGAATACGACGACGCCGACGCCGGCGACGCCGAGCACATGAAGACCTCGACCGACGGCGGCGCGACCTGGGGCACACAGCAGAGCCCGGCCGACAGCCCGAGCGGGCTCGGCGGGCAGCCGGTCGTGCAGCCCGACGGCACCGTCGTCGTCCCCTTCTCCTCCGGCAGCGAGGACAGCGAGCGAGCCTTCATCTCCGCGAACGGCGGGGGGAGTTGGGGCTCCAGCGTTCAGATCGCCACCGTCTCGCACCACCCGGTCGCCGGGCTGGAGGACGACGCCGCCGACATGTCACGGCTGGACACGCTGCGCGAAGGACCTCTGCCGTCCGCCGAGATCGACGCCTCCGGCAAGGTCTACGTGGTCTGGTCCGACTGCCGCTTCCGCACCAACTGCACCAGCAACGACATCATCATGTCGACCTCCACGAACGGCACCTCGTGGAGCTCACCGGCCCGCGTGCCCATCGACGCCGCCAACAGCCCGGCCGACCATTTCGTGCCCGGCATCGGTGTGGACCCCAGCAGCTCCGGCAACACCGCGCGCCTCGGGCTGGCGTACTACTACTACCCGAACGCCTCCTGCACGGACACCACCTGCCAGCTCGACGCCGGCTACGTCTCCTCCGCCGACGGCGGCGCCACGTGGTCGGCACCAACCCAACTCGCCGGCCCCATGACCCTGGCCTGGCTGCCGAACACCACGCAAGGCCGGATGTTCGGCGACTACATATCGACCTCCGTGCTGTCCGGGGGCAACGCCGTCACCGTGCTCCCCATCGCCCACGCCCCCAGCGGCAGCACCTTCGACGTGGCGATGTACGCGCCGACCGGCGGCCTGCCCATCGGCACCGGACAGCCGGGCGGCAACACCGTCACCGTCACCGCCCCGGGCGACCAGACCGGCACCGTCGGCACCACCGCGAGCCTGCAGATCACCGCGGCCGACTCCTCCTCGTCCGCCAGGCTCACCTACAGCGCGACCGGCCTGCCCCCCGGACTCGCCATCGCTTCCGGCACCGGCCTGATCTCCGGCACACCCACCACCGCCGGCACCTATCACGTGACCGCCACCGCCACCGACGACACAGGCGTCGCCGGCTCCACCACCTTCACCTGGACCGTCAACCCCGCCGGCGGCGGCACCTGCACCGGCACAGGCCAGAAATTCGGCAACCCGGGCTTCGAATCCGGCAACACGACATGGTCCGCCAGCTCGGGCGTCATCGGCCAGTACGGCTCACAGGGCGAGCCCCCGCACAGTGGCACATGGGACGCATGGCTGGACGGCTACGGCAGCTCCCACACCGACACCCTCTCGCAGCCCGTGACCATCCCGACCGGCTGCAGAGCCACTCTCAGTTTCTACCTCCACATCGACACCGCCGAGACGACCACCTCCACCGCGTACGACACACTCACCGTCAAAGCAGGCACCACCACGCTGGCGACCTACTCCAACCTCAACGCCACCACCGGCTACACCCAGAAGACCCTCGACGTCTCCTCCCTCGCCGGACAGAACGTCACCATCACCTTCACCGGCACCGAGGACCAGTCCCTCCAGACCTCATTCGTCCTCGACGACACCACCCTCACGGTCAGCTGACCCCTCAACCAAACCCGAAGGGAGCCCGGCCTCCCGGCCGCGCCCCCGACACAGTCTCCTGGGTCACGACCGCCACCGTCACTGACCTGGGGGTGCGTGACACGAGGCGGGCGGGGCGTGCGTCTCGGTGCGTGTGCAGGGGGCAAACGCGGCTCGTACAGTGCCGATCTCACCCGTTCGGCGGTTGGGAAACGCCGGGAAACAAGCCACTGGCGAGGACGCGGGCAGGCGGGCCCGGCGGGCGCCCTCGAAGCTGAAACCCCAGGTGGGGACCCCTGCGGAGCGAAACGACGCCGCCCGGACACCAGGGTGTGACACCTGGAGTCCGGGCCCGGTGATGCGTGCATGGCGCATGTCTTGTCAGACAATGGTGAGGCATGGGGTCCCCGGCCCGATTGCGGCAGGCCGGGGCCCCATATCACGCGGTCGGTTTCGGATCAGTCGTCCCAACCGCCCTCGTCCCCGCCGCCCTCGCCACGGCCGCCCTCGCCACG
>NZ_MLYN01000032.1:0-86145 GCF_001866675.1 Streptomyces sp. MUSC 14 | reverse complement strand
AAGGCCCCCGCTGGACCCTCAAGGCCTAGCCCTGCGCCCGGTGTTGCCCGCACGGGCCGGACACAAGGACCGCCTCCTCACGGAGGCCGCACGCGCCGGGGCCGCACCCCAGTCCCCCGTCCGGTGCGGCCCCGGCGCATTCACTCCCGCCACGCGGTGCGGCCTCCCGCCCGCCCGTCAGCCCGTGCTGAGCCAGCCGGCGGTGAAGTTGCGGCCGCCGTTGGAGAGGGCGGAGACGGTGCCCTCCTGGACGCCGCTCATGTCGGCGAGGTCGCCCGTCCACAGCGGCCACGAACCCAGCGGCTTGCCGTCGGCGGTGGCGCCGGAGAACGTGCCGCGCGCCGGTAGGGGCGGCGGCCTCGGTGCTCTGTACTCATGGGAGGCGATCCTCCTGCGGTGACGGTGTGCCGGCGCGGTCCGTACGACGGTGCCGGCCCGCTGCACGGTGAGGTGGCCGCCGATGCGCGGGAAGGTTGCCGCGAAAGGTGTGCCTCCTGTCTTCCCTGTCCCCTGCACCCCCTGTTTCCTCCAAGTTTCCCTCCACCCCCTGGACACTCCCTTACTCGTCGGTAAGGCTCGCCCCGGCGTATCCGCCACAGCCGCCCCGCGCCTCGGGCGGAGTCTCAAGTACCGGCATGGACAGGGGGATTCATGAATGGGATGAACGGAATGAGCGGGATGAGCCGGCGGCGGTTCGTGGCGGGGGCCGGTGCCGCGGGGCTCGGGTCCGTGTTCCTGGCCGGGCGGGCCGTGGCGCGGGAGCGGGCGCTCGCCGAGAGTGCCGCGCGGGCCGTGCGGGTCGACGGGACCACGCTCCAGCAGGCCGCGACGGCGGTCGGGGACGGGGCGTACAAGCGGCTCACGGCCGGCCCCGGATGGCCCCTGGTGGTGCGGGAGGAGCTGCGCGGCGCCGGGAGCGGGCGCGACGGGCGGCGGACCGGGCTCACGTCCTTCGTGCAGTTCACCGACCTGCATCTGACCGACACCGAGTCGCCGGTGCGGTTCGAGTACCTGGCGCGGCTCATCGACAGTGCGCACCGGCCGCAGGAGACGCTGACCGTGCGCGGCGCGTCCTCGCTCGTCGAGCGGGTCAACGCGGTGCGGCAAGGGCCGTACACGGGGCTGCCGTTCCGGTGCGTGATGGCCACCGGGGACAACACCGACAACCACGAGCGGATCGAGCTCGACTGGTATCTGAGCGTCATGAGCGGCGGGCGGATCGTGCCGAACAGCGGGGATCCCGCGCGGTACGAAGGCGTCCAGAACTCCGGGAGCGGGCTGTACTGGAATCCCGGGTCCTCGGCCCCGGACGCCTACAAGGCCAAGGGGCTGCCCGAGATACCGGGGCTGCTCGGCGGTGCCGTACGGCCCTTCGACGCGCCCGGGCTGAGCGTCCCCTGGTACACCACCGTCGGCAACCACGACGACAGCATCGAGGGCAGCCTGCCCGACCTCGGGCTGCTGAACGACCTCTACACCGGGTCCCGGAAGGTCGAGGGGTGTGACGACGCCACCGCCGCACAGCTCGCGGACGCGCTGCTGCACGACCCCGGACAGGCCGTCGTACTGCTCGGCAAGCTGCTGGCCGGCGGCGGTGCCGTCCGTACCGTCACGCCGGACGAGCGGCGGCATCCGTTCACCCCCGCCGAGTTCGCCCGGGCCCATCTCGACACGAAGTACACCGGCGCGGGGCCCGTCGGGCACGGGTTCGGCCAGGACTCCGTCGACAGCGGGCGGCTCTACTACACCTTCGACCTCGCCGACGGCGTCCTCGGGATCAGCCTCGACACCACCAACCGCGCCGGATTCGCGGACGGCTCGCTCGGCACCGCGCAGCTGAACTGGCTGGAGTCGGTCCTGAAGGACAACAGCGGGCACTGGTACGACGCCGACGGGCATATGGTGCGCGGCGGCTCCGGCGGCCGGCTCGTCGTCGTGTTCAGCCATCACACCAGCGCCACCATGGGCAACCTGCTGCCGGACCCGTACCGGCTCTTCGAGGGGCGGCACGGCGGGGCGGAGGTCGTCACCCTGCTCCAGCGCTTCCCGAACGTCGTGGCCTGGGTGAACGGGCACACCCACACCAACCAGATCACCGCGCACGGGCACAGCGTCCCCGAGCGCGCCTTCTGGGAGATCAACACCGCCTCCCACGTGGACTATCCGCACCACGCCCGGATCATCGAGATCGCCGACAACCAGGACGGCACCCTCTCCCTGTTCACCACCCTCATCGAGTCCGCCGCCCCCTACCGGACCGACTTCGCCGACGTCTCCGACCCCGGCCTCGCCGCCCTGTACCGCGAACTCGCCTACAACGATCCGTACGCCACCCCCGCCACCCGTATCGGCACCTCCGCCGACCACAACACCGAGCTGCTCCTCACCGCGCCGGCCAGGTAAGAGAACGACACGTTCGGGCCCCGCACGCGGGTTCACTTGCAAATTTACGCAACTGCGCAGCTATCATTCCGGCACGGACAGCCAGCCAGACCGCCGGAGGCAGCTGACATGACCAGCGTGAAGAGCTTCTCCGTCCCGGGGTACGGGCCCGAACGGCCCCGGCTGACGCGGCTGTTCGCCCGTGACTCGGTGCTGCGCCGGCTGGACTGGCCGATACTGCTGTCGGCCCTCGCGCTGTCCTTCATCGGCTCGCTGCTCGTCTACTCCGCGACCCGCAACCGCACCGCGATCAACCAGGGCGACCCGTACTACTTCCTGGTCCGGCACCTGATGAACCTCGGCATCGGGTTCGCCCTGATGACCGGCACCCTCTGGCTGGGCCACCGCGCCCTGCGCAACGCCGTGCCGGTCCTCTACGGCGTCTCGGTCCTCGGCGTGCTGCTGGTGCTCACGCCGCTCGGCGCGACCATCAACGGCAACCGCAACTGGATCGTGCTGGGCGGCGGATTCTCGCTCCAGCCCTCGGAGTTCGTGAAGGTCGCGATCGTCCTGGGCATGGCGATGCTGCTGTCGGCCCAGGTCGACGCGGGCGACCGGACGTACCCCGACAGCCGCGCCGTGGTCCAGGCGCTGGGGCTGGCCGCCGTACCGATCATGGTCGTGATGATGATGCCGGACCTCGGTTCGACGATGGTCATGACCGTCACGATCCTCGGCGTGCTGCTCGCCTCGGGCGCGTCCAACCGGTGGATCTTCGGTCTGCTCGCCGTCGGGGTCGTGGGCGCCGTCGCGGTGTGGCAGCTCCATCTGCTGGACGCGTACCAGATCAACCGGTTCGCGGCCTTCGCCGACCCGAACCTGGACCCCTCCGGCGTCGGCTACAACACCAACCAGGCCCGGATCGCCATCGGGTCCGGCGGGCTGACCGGGCAGGGCCTCTTCCACGGGGCGCAGACCACCGGGCAGTTCGTGCCCGAGCAGCAGACGGACTTCGTCTTCACGGTGGCAGGCGAGGAGCTGGGCTTCGCCGGCAGCATCCTGATCATCGGCCTGATCGGGGTCATCCTGTGGCGGGCCTGCCGGATCGCGCGCGAGTCGACCGAGCTGTACAGCACGATCGTCGCCGCCGGGATCGTCGCCTGGTTCTCGTTCCAGTCCTTCGAGAACATCGGCATGGCCCTCGGCATCATGCCGGTGGCCGGCATCCCGCTGCCGTTCGTCTCCTACGGCGGCTCGTCCATGTTCGCCGTCTGGACGGCCGTGGGCCTCCTCCAGTCGATCAAGGTCCAGCGCCCCGTCCGGCCCTAGGGATGCGCACCCAGCCCTCACACCGGGCCCTCGGTGTTCTCGCCCAGGTTCACCGCCACGGCCCCGGCCCGGCCGGTCCCGGGGGCGGACGCCGTGTGCGTCCAGCCCCGGTCCGACGCGGTGCTGGTCCAGCGCCGGCCGTCGAACGTCACGGACGTGGCGTGCAGGGCGGTGGCGTGACAGACCAGCCACAGGGCGAGGGACCAGCCCGTGGCCGCCCGGTCGGGCGGGATCGGGTAGCTGACGCTGCCGCTGCCGGCCACGGACACGGCGGCCGGTGCCCCGCCGAACTCCCGCCGGACCGCGGCCGCGACACCGCTCTCGCCGCCCGGCACCGAGCCCGCCGCACCCGCCCCGTCGCCCCCGCCGGTGGCGCTCGCCTCGCCGGAGGCCGCCGGCGCCCCGCTCACCGTGCAGTTCAGCGCCGGCCCCTCCCGTCCCGTCAGCACGTCGGCCAGCGTCGCCGCCATGTCCTCGTGCTGGGCGTACGCCTGCGGGTACCCGCTGTGCTGGACCTGCTGCGCGGCGACGGTGACCGGCAGGCCGAGGTAGTCCGGCACCTTGACCAGCGCGTCGAAGAACCTGCCCGTCGCGTAGACGGGATCGCGGATCTGTGCGGGGGTGCCCCAGCCCTGGGACGGGCGCTGCTGGAACAGGCCGAGGGAGTCCCGGTCCCCGTAGCCGAGATCACGGAGTTTGGACTCCTGGATCGCGGTCGCCAGGGCGACGGTGACGGCCCGCTCCGGCAGGCCGCGGGCGTGGGCCACGGCCGCGATGGTCGCGGCGTGGGACGCCTGGTCCAGGTCGAGCGAGACGGCCATGCCGTCCGCGCCGTGCGCCGTGCACTCGTCGGAGGCCGTCGAACGGATGAAACGGACGGCGAGATAGCTCACGAGCGCCAGGACCACGCCCAGCCCGATCACGACCGCCCACGCCTTGCGGCGCCCCCTCCCGCGTGCCGCCACGTCGACCCTCCTCTTACCTGCCCCCGGCTACAGTTCAGTTGCGTTGTTGCGCAACCATATAACTCTGATCGCCGGGCCCCGGAGCGGGATGCGGGGCGGCGGACCCGATCGAGGGGGGAAGACATGACTGGTCGGCGTGGTCCGGCGAAACTGGCCGTACGGTCGAGTCGGTCGGGACGGCTGAGCGACCGGGGACTGGAGCTGGCCCTGCTGCTCGGAGCCGTCCTCATCTGCGTGTTCGGCTATGCCGAGACGGCACTCGCGCTCACCGGGAAACTGCCGCCCGGCATGGCGCTGACGTGCGCGGCCGCGACCGTGCTGCCCCTGGTGTGCCACGTCGCCGTACGCCGGTTCGCGCCGCACGCCGATCCGCTGATCCTGCCGCTGGCCACCCTGCTCACCGGCCTGGGGCTCGTCCTGATCCACCGGCTCGACATCGCCTACTCGACCCACTACAAGAACGCGGCGCCCGCGGCGTCCGGGCAGCTGATGTGGTGCGGCATCGCGGTGGCGGTGTTCGCCGGGACGGTGGCGCTGCTCAAGGACCACCGCAGGCTCCAGCGCTATCCGTACGTCACGATCGCCGTGGGCATGGTCCTGCTGATGGCGCCCGCGTTCTACCCCGGCGACGTCTACGGCGCCAAGCGGTGGATCTTCATCGGGCCGCTGTCCTTCCAGCCCGGCGAGTTCGTGAAGATCGTCATCGTGGTGTTCTTCGCCGGGTACCTGACGATGCGCAGGGACGCCCTCGCGCTCGCCGGACGGCGCCTGATGGGCATGTACCTGCCGCGCGGGCGGCAGCTCGGCCCGGTCGCGGCCGTGTGGATGCTCAGCCTGCTCGTCCTGATCTTCGAGCGGGACCTCGGCACCTCGCTGATCTTCTTCGGCCTGTTCGTGATCATGCTGTACGTCGCCACCGAGCGGACCAGCTGGGTGGTGTTCGGCGTCGTCATGTTCGCCGTCGGGGCCTTCGTCGTCGGCTCCTTCGAACCGCATGTGCACGGCCGCGTCGTCGCCTGGCTGCACCCCATGGACATCTTCCTGCCGCCCGACCAGCGCCCGGCGGGCCTGGTCTCGGACCAGGCGGCGCAGGCCCTGTTCAGCTTCGGCTCGGGCGGCATGCTCGGCACCGGCCTCGGCGCGGGCCACCCGGAACTCATCGGCTTCGCCGGGCGCAGCGACTTCATCCTGACCACGGTCGGCGAGGAACTCGGCCTCGCCGGGGTGACGCTGGTCATCCTGCTCTACGCCCTGCTCGCCGAGCGCGGCCTGCGGACGGCCCTGACCGTCACCGACCCGTTCGGCAAGCTGCTCGCCGCCGGTCTGGCCTCGGCGCTCGTGCTCCAGGTCTTCGTCGTGTGCGGCGGTGTCACCGGGCTGATCCCGCTCACCGGCAAGGCCCTGCCGTTCCTCGCCCAGGGCGGCTCGTCCATGGTCGCCAACTGGCTGCTGGTAGCCGTCCTGCTCAAGGTCAGCGACACGGCCCGCCGTCCCCCGCCGCAGCCGGCCGCCGACGTCAACGCCGCCGAGACCCAGTTCGTACGGCCGGTCCAGGCTCCCCATCCCCCTCGGTGACCGAGCGGAGCCGCCATGTTCTTCGACGTGAGTCCCCTGGACCTGCTCACCCTGGCGCTCCTCGCCGTCCTTCTCTTCGGCCCGGACAAGCTGCCCGAGGTCGTCCAGAAGGTGGCGGGGTTCGTGCGGACGGTGCGCGCGTTCGCCGACAGCGCCAGGGACGAGGTCCGCGCGGAACTCGGCCCCGAGTTCAGGGAGCTGGAAGAGATCCGCTCCGCCCTGGACCCGAGGGCGGAGCTGTCGGAGGTGGCCGCCGCGGTGAACGGCGAGCCGGCGAGGCGGCCCGGAAGCCGGGCCGCCTCGCCGCAGGACGCCCCGGCGGGCACCTACGATCCCGACGCCACCCGAGCCCCCTGAGCCGCCACGGGAGAGCGAACGGCCCTCACGCCAGCGTGAAGTACGCCAGGCTGCCCAGCCCGGCCACCGAGCAGTAGATGGCGAACGGGATGAGGGTGCGGTTCTCGAAGTAGCGCACGAGGTAGCGCGTGGCGAGGTAGGCCGCCACGAACGCGGCCACGCTGCCCGCCAGCAGCGGACCGCGCAGGCCGTTGCCCTGGGCGCCGAGCAGCGGCGGCAGCTTGAGCAGCGCGGCGCCGCCGATCACCGGCGTGGCGAGCAGGAACGCGAACCGGGCGGAGTCCTCGTGGCCCATCCCCTTGAAGATGCCCGCGCTGATGGTGGACCCGGACCGGCTGATGCCGGGCAGCAGGGCGAGGATCTGGGCCGCGCCGATCGTCACGGCCTGCCGGATGGTCAGCCGGGTGATCCGCAGGTCGGACTGCTCGTCCGCCGACAGATGCTCCTCCCCGGGGACGACGGCCCCGGCCCGCCGGCGGCCGGTGCCGCCGCGCCGCAGCTGCTCGGTGACGAACAGCACGATGCCGTTGAGCGCCAGGAAGATCGCGGTGGGCACGGGCTTGCCGAGCGTCGTGCGGAACACCTTGTCGAGCGCGACGCCGGCGACCGCGACCGGGACGCAGGCGGTGACGATCAGCCAGGCGAGCTTCTGGTCCACGGTCTGGATGCGGCGCTGGGTGACCGACGTGAACAGGCCGCGGATGATACGCACCCAGTCCCGCCAGAAGTAGACGACGAGCGCGAGCGCGGTGGCCAGGTGGAGGCCGACCAGCTCGTTGAGGTAGAGGGATCCGTCGGCGGAGACGTCCAGGTCGTGCTTCCAGTGCCCGCCGAGCAGGGCGGGTATCAGGATGCTGTGCCCCAGGCTGGAGACCGGGAACAGCTCGGTGACACCTTGCAGCAGGCCTACGCCCACGGCTTCGGGATAGGTCAGAACGGACATCGGCCGGCCTTCGTCTCCAGGTGGGCGAGGGGAGCGGAGCCGCGGACCCGCGCGCGGCGGACGACCCCGGCGGCGCAAGGTACTACACGTGAGCAAGAATCCGGACAGGTCGCGCGCGGCAGCCGGCTCGCGGCTCGCGGCCGGCCCCCTCCTCGATCGCCGACGGTCCCCGACACCCGCACCGGCGCCGCGAATTACCCGATTCCTCCCGGAACGCCCTCCCCGAGCAGGTTTCGCTCGTAGCGCCTGCGGGCCAGTACGAGCCCGGCGGCGTACAGCGCGAGGACGATGGTGAGAAGCAGGTAATACTCCAGCGGGAGCGTGGTGAGACCGAGCAGCGGGCCGAGCGGGGACGGCGGCAGCACCAGGCCGATGACCGCGAGGGCGGCCGCGGTCCAGCCGACCGGGCCGGGCGGGCGGTCCTCGAAGAGCCGGCGTCCGGTGCGCAGCAGCAGCATCACCAGGCACTGGGTGATCAGGTTCTCGGTGAACCACCCGGAGTGGAAGACCGCCTCGTCCTCGGCCGGGCCGGGGCCGTGCAGGGCGAGGGCCAGGACGACGAAGGTGGCGAGGTCGGCGGCCGCGTTGAGGACGCCGAACCCGGTGATGAAGCGCAGCAGGGCGCGCGGGTCGAGGGTCGCGGGGCGGCGCAGCAGGGCCGGGTGGGGGCGGTCGTAGGCGAAGGCGAGCTGCACCGTGTCGAAGCACAGGTTCTGCACCAGCACCTGCGCCGGGAGCATCGGCAGGAAGGGCAGCAGCAGACCGGCGGCGAGCATCGCGATGACGTTACCGACGTTGGACGACAGGGTGATGCGCAGATACGTGGCGATGTTGCCGCCGCTGTGCCGGCCCGCGAGGATGGCGTGGTCGACGGCGGTGAGGTCCTTCTCGGCGAGCACCACGTCGGCGCCCTCCCGGGCCACGTCCGTGGCGTCGCGCGGGGCGATGCCGACGTCGGCCGCCCACAGGGCCGAGACGTCGTTGACCCCGTCACCGAGGAAGCCCACCGTGTGCCCGCCGGTGCGCAGCGCGGCGCTGATCCGCGCCTTGTGCTCCGGGGTGCAGCGGGCGAAGACCGTCGTACGGCGGGCCAGCCCGGCCAGTTCCGCGTCGGTCAGGGCGTCGGTGCGGTCGGCGGTGACCACCTGGTCCGGGCCCAGCTCGATGCCCAGGTCGCGGCAGGCGCGGGCCGCTGTGCCGGGGTGGTCGCCGGTGAGGATCTTGATGGCGACGCCGCGTGCGGCGAGCGCGGCGAGGGCGGGCGCCGCGGTGGGCGCCAGCGCGTCGCGCAGGGTGACGAAGCCGCGGAAGTCCAGGCCGCGCTCGTCGGCCGGGGTGTAGTCGCGCAGCCGGGCCGGGCGTTCGGCGGTGGCGACCGCCAGCACCCGCAGACCGTCGCGCGCGGCCCGGTCCGCGAGGTCCGCGAGCCGGTCCGCGTCCGCCGGCGCCAGGGCGCAGCGCTCCAGGACGGCCTCCACGGCGCCCTTGACGACGAGCGTGTGCGAGCCCAGCCGGCCGGGGGTGCGCACCACGGCCGTGGCGAGCCGGCGCACGGGGTCGAACGGCAGCGCCGCGACCCCGTCGTACGCCATGAGGTCGTCCTCGTCGGCCGTGTCCAGGACCGCCTCGTCCAGGGCGTCGGGCTCGGGCAGTTCGGCGAGCTGGAGGGTCCACCAGGCGTTGACGGCGGCCCAGCGGACCACCTCGGGATCGTCGGCGCCCGCCGCGTCCAGGCCGCGCTCGACCACCGGCCGGTCCTGGGTGAGCGTGCCCGTCTTGTCCAGGCACAGCACGTCGACCGCGCCCAGGTCGTGCAGGGCCGGGAGCCGTTTGACGATCACCCCGTGCGTACGGGCCAGCAGCGCCGCGCCGCGCGCCAGACAGGTCGTGACGACGACCGGCAGCATCTCCGGTGTCAGTCCGACCGCCACCGCCACCGCGAACGGCAGGGTCTCCAGCCCCCGGTCGCGCAGCGCCGCGTTGGCCATCAGCACCAGCGGCGGGGTGAGCAGCATGAACCGGATCAGGATCCACGAGATGCCGTACACCGACCGGTCGAAGGCGCTCGCCTCGCGCCGGCCGACCGTGCGGTCGTAGGCGGCCGCGAAACGGGTGCGCCCGCCCGTCTCCAGTACGACGGCGGTGCCGCTGCCGGTGGCGACGCTGCTGCCCTGGAAGCACAGCTGCGGCTGCTCGAAGACGGCGGTGCCGGCCGGCCCGGCGGCCCCTGTGACGTCGGCCGCGTGTTTCGGGACCGGGGCCGACTCCCCGGTCAGCGCCGACTGGTGCACGGTCAGGCCCCGCGCGCGCAGCAGCCGTACGTCCGCCGGGACCAGGTCGCCCGCGCCGAGCTGGACGATGTCGCCGGGGACCAGGTCCTCCACCGGGACCTCGCGGGCCCCGGGCGCCGCTTCCTCGTCCGCCCGGCGCAGCACGGTGGAGGTGGTGGCGACCAGCTCGCGCAGCTGGGCCATGGACCGGTCGGCGCGGTACTCGCCGGAGGCCCGCAGCACGCTGCTGGTCACGACCAGGGCGAGGATCACGCAGGCGGTGGACCAGGCGAACACGGCGGCGGAGACCAGGGCGAGACAGAGCAGCACCGCGGTGAAGGGGTCGCGCAGGCCGCGCACCAGCAGGCGCGGCCAGGAGGCGTCCTCGCGGGCGGGCAGTGTGTTGGCGCCGCAGCGGGCGAGGCGCAGCGCGGCCTCGTCCTCGGTCAGTCCGCGCGGCCCGGTGTCCAGCCGCCGCAGCACCTGCAGCGCGGTGGCCGCGTCCGGCGCCCCGGCGGCCGGCTCCGGCCCGGTGCCGGCCGCCGCGCGCGTGCCCGGTACGACCCCGGCGACCGGCGCCTCGGCGTCCTCACCCCAGGCCGGGGCGCTCCTAGGCACCGGTCCCCTGCAGTCCGGCCGTCGGCGCGAGGGGCTCCCCGGCGCGCTGGGACAGCCGGCCGACCAGCACGCGGACGACCGTGACGACATCGGGGTCGCCGACGTAGTAGATCTGCCGCCGGCCCTCCCGGCGGGAGCGGACGAGTCCCGCGAGCTTCAGCTTGGACAGGTGCTGGCTGACGGCGGGCAGCGCCCCGCCGACCCGGTCCGCGAGCGCGCTCACGTCGCTCTCGCCCTGGGCCAGCGCCCACATGATGTGCAGGCGCGGCGCTGCGGCCAGCAGCCCGAAGGCGGCGGCCGCCGTCGCGAGCACCTCGGCGGACGGATCCTCCAAGCCGCGGACGATCTGCGCCACGGTCCCCTCCCTTGTCGCCACCTGTCCACCGGTCGGTGCGGACCTCGCACATGTGGTGACCAGTCTAGGGGGCGGCGCGTGGATCACCCCGGCGTCGGCGGCCCCGGCACGTGCACCGGCGCGCTACAGGCCCACGTCCCGGCTGCGGATGTCCTCCAGGGACTCCCGGCGCACCAGCAGGCGGGCCGACCCTCCCCCGCTCTCGGCTTCTCCCCCGCTCTCGGCTTCGCCCGAGCGGGAGGGGCCCCCAGCGCGGGAGGGGCCCCCATGCACGGCGACCACCGGCGGGCGCCCGACCAGGTTGTAGCCGGAGGCCATCGACAGGTGGTAAGCGCCCGCCACCGGTACGGCGAGCAGGTCGCCGGGGCGCACGTCCCCCGGCAGCTCGACCCCGGCGGCCAGCACGTCGCCGGCCTCGCAGTGCCGGCCCACGACGGTCACCGGGGCCGGCGCCGCCGTGCTGGGCCGGCCCACCAGCCGGGGCGCGTACCGGACGCCGTACAGCGCCGGGCGCGGGTTGTCGCTCATGCCGCCGTCGACGGCCACGAAGACCCGGTCGCCGGTGTGCTTGACGGACAGCACGCGGTAGAGCGCGACGCCCGCCGGGCCCGCGATCGCCCGGCCCGGCTCGATGATCAGGCGGGGCACCGGCAGTCCGGCCGTGGCGCAGGCGTCGGCCAGTTCGGCGCGGACCCTGCGGGCCAGCGCCGTCAGGTCCAGGGCCTCCTCGCCGGGGCGGTAGGCGATGCCGTGGCCGCCGCCGAGGTCGAGTTCGGGCAGCACCAGCCCGTGCTGCTCGTACAGCCGGGACATGAGCCCGACCATGCGGCGCACGGCGACCAGGTACGGCTTGACGCTGGTGATCTGGGAGCCCAGGTGGCAGTGCAGGCCGGTGAGCCGGAGCTGCGGCTGGTCGAGGATGCGGGTGATGGCGTGCTGGGCGTAGCCGTCGGAGATGCTGAGCCCGAACTTCTGGTCCTCGGTACCGGTGCGGATCTTGTCGTGGCCGCCCGCGCTGATGCCGGGCACGACCCGGACCATCACCTTCTGGTGCCCCTGCGGTCCGACGGCGGCGGCCAGCCGGGCGATCTCGGACGGGCTGTCGATGACGATGCGTCCGACGCCGAGGCGCAGCGCGGTCTCCAGGTCGCGCGGGGACTTGGCGTTGCCGTGCAGCACGATCCGCTCCGCCGGGAAGCCGGTGGTGACGGCGAGTTCGAGTTCGCCGGCCGAGCAGACGTCGAGGCCCAGCCCCTCCTCGTCCATCCAGTGGGCCATGGCCCGGCACAGGAACGCCTTGGCGGCGTAGAGGACTTCGGCGTCGGGGAAGGCGTCGCGGTAGGTGCGGCAGCGGTCGCGGACCTCGGCCTCGTCGAGGACGTAGACGGGGGTGCCGAAGCGGTCGGCGACCTCCGCGAGCGGTACGCCGCCCACGGCGAGGTCGCCGTGCGGGGACTCGGCGGTGGAGGCGGGCCACACCGACAACTCGGCGGCCCGGGTGGTGGGTTCGTGAACCGTGGTCATCGTGACTGCCCCTCTCAGGCGGCGAACGCGGGTGCCGGTGCGGACGTCGGCCTGGGTCCGGCCGGCCCGGCGGCCGGGGCGGTGAACTGCGGGTCCACCGTGAGGGCGGTGACGCCGAGCGGGGCGGTCAGCGCGCGCAACGCGGGCTCGGCGAGACGGATCCAGGGCTGGTCGGGGCCGAGCGTGGCGGTCAGCCGGAGCGGGGAGGTGAAGCCGACGGCGGTGCGCTCGCCGAGGGGGGTGCGAAAGAGCCGGGCCGCACATCCCGAGGGTCCCGGCCGGACCGGCACGTACAGGGGTCCGGCCGGGGACGGATCGGAGGGCTCGGGGTCGTCGCCGAGGAGAAGTGCTGCCATGGGGTGCCTCCCGAAGGGCAGGGAGCGAGTGGTCCGAAGGGCCCCGGACGCGGGGAGGCGGACCGGGGCTCGCCCTCGACGTTATGCCCGCTGTCCGGAGGCTTCCGGCGGGCCCTGACGGGACGCTGACGACGATCCAGGTGACCTTGACGCGACGCTGACGGGCCCGGCACAGGGGGTGGGAACAGGCCGTCAGAAGCGCGCCAAGAACTGGCGTACGGGCTGTTCGGAGGGCCGGAGCGGCGGTGTGATGGACGTGGTTTCCGCTGACGAGGAGGATCCGATGTCCGAGTACCGCCCGCCTTCGGCCGCCCGGGTCGTGGTGGGAGTGAACGGCTCGCCGGGCGGTGCGGCCGCGCTGGGCCGGGCCGCCGTCGAGGCGAGGCGCCGGGGGGCCGAACTCTGGCCGGTGCTGGCGTGGGAGCCGCCGGAGGGCGATCTGGCCTCCCGCCGGTTCCCGGCCACGAACGCCCTGGTCCCGCACTGGGAGCAGCTGGCGCGCGAACAGCTGGCCTGCGCCCTGCGCGACGTGTTCGGTGCCGCGGACACCGGGCTGCCCGGACGGGCGCTCGTCGTCCGCGGCGCCCCCGGCCGGGCGTTGGTGCGCACGGCCGACCGGGAGGACGACGTCCTCGTCGTCGGCACCGGCGGCCGCGGCCTGCTGCGCCGCTCCCTGTGGCCGTCGGTCAGCCGCTACTGCCTGGCCCATGCCACCTGCCCGGTGCTGGCGATACCGCCGTCCCCGCTGGAGGCGGAACTGGCCGCGGTACGGCGCCGCAACACCTGGGGACTGCCGCTGATGCCACCGACCGCGACACCCTAGGGGCCCTCAGGGGTGCGATCGGCCTGCGCTCATCCGCACTCGCCCGACGCCACCAGCCCCGCGCCCCGTTCACGCGACGGCGCCGTCCGTACCGTCAGGACCATCGTCAGTCCCCCGCCCGGCGTGTCCTCCGCGTGCAGCGTGCCGCCGACCGCCTCGGCGAAGCCCCTCGCGACCGCCAGGCCCAGCCCCACGCCGACGCCCCGCGGCGCGTCCCCGTAGCGCTGGAAGGGTTCGAAGATGCGGTCCTTGGCCTCGTCGGGGACGCCCGGCCCCCGGTCCACGACGCGCAGTTCGACCCGGTCGGCGAGGGCGCTCGCGGAGACCAGGACCGGCTCCTGCGGCGGGCTGTACTTGACGGCGTTCTCGACCACGTTGGCGACGGCCCGCTCCAGCAGGCCCCGGTCGACCGCGACCATCGGCAGGGTCTCCGGGATGTCCAGCTCCACGCTGTCCTCCGGTACCCCGCCGAGCGCCATCGGCACGACCTCGTCCAGGTCCGTCTCGCGGATGATCGGGGTGACCGTGCCGGTCTGCAGGCGGGACATGTCCAGCAGGTTGCCGACCAGGTGGTCGAGGCGGTCGGCGCCCTCCTCGATGGCCGCGAGCAGCTCCGCCCGGTCCCGCGGGGACCACTCGACGTCGTCCGAACGCAGCGAGGTGACCGACGCCTTGATGCCCGCCAGCGGAGTGCGCAGATCGTGGCTGACGGCGGCCAGCAGGGCGGTCCTTATGCGGTTGCCCTCGGCCAGCTCCTTGGCCCGGTCGGCCTCGTGCTGGAGCCGTTGGCGGTCCAGGACCACGGCGGCCTGCGCGGCGAACGCGGCCAGCACCCGGCGGTCGGCGGCGGGCAGCACACGGCCGCTGAGCGACAGCGCCATGTGGTCGCCGACGGGGACGTCCACGTCGGCGTCCTCCGGGATCGCGGCCGGGCGGGGTCCCACGCTGCCCGCGCAGGTCCACGGTGCCGTCTCGCCCGAGCGCTCCAGCAGCGCGGCCGACTCCATGCCGAAGGTCTCGCGCACCCGCTCCAGCAGCTCCTCCAGGCCGGTCTCGCCGCGCAGCACGTTCCCGGCGAGGAAGGACAGGATCTCCGACTCGGCACGCAGCCGGGCCGCCTGCTGGGTGCGCCGGGCGGCGAGGTCCACGACCGAGGCGACGGACACCGCGACCCCGACGAAGATCGCTATGGCGACGATGTTCTTCGGGTCGGCGATCGTGAGGGTGTGGACGGGCGGTGTGAAGTACCAGTTGAGCAGGAGGGAGCCCACGACCGCCGAGGCCAGCGCCGGGTAGAGGCCGCCGAGCAGCGCCGCCGCGACCGTCAGCGTGAGGAACAGCAGCATGTCGTTGGCGAGGCCGACGTCCGGCGTGGTGCTGGTGAGCAGCCAGGTCAGCAGCGCCGGTCCGAGCACGCCGACCAGCCAGCCCCGGATGACCCGGGAGCGGCCGAGCCGGGCGCCCCGGGCGGCGGGCAGCCCCGGGCCGCGGCCCTTGCCCGCCTCGTCGTGCGTGATGAGGTGTACGTCGAGGTCGGGACCGGACTCGACGGCGACCGTGGCGCCGACGCCCGGCCCGAGGACGTACTGCCAGCTGCGCCGGCGCGAGACGCCGAGGACGACCTGGGTGGCGTTCACACCGCGCGCGAAGTCGAGCAGCGCGGCCGGTATGTCGTCGCCCACGACATGGTGGAAGGTGCCGCCGAGGTCCTCGACCAGGGTGCGCTGGTCGGCGAGTTCCTTCGGCGAGGCGGCGCTGAGGCCGTCGCTGCGGGAGATGTAGACCGCCAGCACCTCGCCGCCCGCGCCCTTCTCGGCCAGGCGGGCCGCACGCCGTATCAGCGTGCGCCCCTCGGGGCCGCCGGTCAGGCCGACCACGATGCGCTCGCGAGAGCCCCAGATCTTGGAGACCCGGTGCTCGCTGCGGTACTCGGTCAGGTACTCGTCGACCCGGTCGGCCACCCACAGCAGCGCCAACTCCCGCAGGGCGGTGAGGTTTCCGGGCCGGAAATAGTTGGCGAGGGCCGCGTCGACCTTGTCCGGCCGGTAGATGTTGCCGTGCGCCATCCGGCGGCGCAGCGCCTCCGGGGACATGTCGACCAGCTCGATCTGGCCGGCCCGCCGGACGACCTCGTCCGGCACGGTCTCCTGCTGCCGGACGCCGGTGATCGACTCGACGACGTCGCCGAGTGACTCCAGGTGCTGGATGTTGACCGTCGAGATGACGTCGATCCCGGCGGCGAGCAGCTCCTCGACGTCCTGCCAGCGCTTGGCGTTGCGCGAGCCGGGGATGTTGGTGTGCGGCAGCTCGTCCACGAGCGCCACGCGGGGGCGGCGGGCGAGGACGGCGTCCACGTCCATCTCGGTGAAGACGCTGCCCCGGTACTCGATCTCCTTGCGCGGGATCTGTTCCAGGCCGTGCAGCATCACCTCGGTACGCGGCCGGTGGTGGTGTTCCACGAAGGCGACCACGCAGTCGGTGCCCCGCTCGATACGGCGGTGTGCCTCCGACAGCATCGCGTACGTCTTGCCGACGCCGGGTGCCGAACCGAGGTAGATCCGGAGCTTGCCGCGTGCCATGTGCTTCCTCGGGGGTCGTTCTTCGGGGGTCATTCCTCGAAGCGGTAGCCCATGCCGGGCTCGGTGATGAGATAGCGGGGGTGGGACGGGTCGGTCTCCAGCTTCCTGCGCAGCTGGGCCATGTAGACCCGCAGGTAGTTGGTCTTGTTGCTCTGCGAGACCCCCCAGACCTCCTGGAGGAGGTGTTTCTGGGTGATGAGCCGGCCGGGGTTGGTGACCAGGATCTCCAGCAGGTGCCACTCGGTCGGGGTCAGCCGCACGTCCCGCCCGGCCCGTACGGCCTTCTTGGCGAGCAGGTCGATGCTGAAGTCCGCCGTCTCCACCAGGGTCAGCTCGGGGACGAGCGGGGTGTCCTCGGTGCGGCGGACGGCGGCCCGCAGCCGGGCGAGCAACTCGTCCATGCTGAACGGCTTGGTGACGTAGTCGTCGGCGCCGGCGTCGAGCGCGCCCACCTTCTCGTCGGAGGCCTGCCGGGCGGAGAGCACCATGATCGGCACCCGGCTCCAGCCGCGCAGCGCCTTGATGACGTCGACGCCGTCCATGTCGGGCAGGCCGAGGTCCAGCAGCACCACGTCCGGCTGGCGCGCGGCGGCGAGCCGGAGCGCGGTGACGCCGTCCGGGGCCGCGTCCACGCCGTAGTGACGTGCCTGCAAGTTGATGACGAGGGCCCGTACGAGCTGCGGGTCGTCCTCCACGACGAGCACCCGGGTCATGGGTGTGTGCCTCTCCTGTCATGCCTGCGGGAGCCGGCACCCGGGGTGTCCCGGAGTGCCGACTCCCGTCGCGGATCGCGTAAGACCGTCACTTCTTGGCCACGAGGTCCTTGAGCGCGATGTTGAGTTTCAGGACGTTCACCTGCGGCTCACCGATGAAGCCGAGGGTGCGGCCCTGGGTCTGGTCCTTGACGAGCTGGTCCACCGCGGCGACGGACAGTCCGTTCTTCGCGGCGACCCGGTGGACCTGGAGTTCGGCGTACTCCGGGGAGATCGCCGGGTCCAGACCGGAACCGGACGAGGTGACCGCGTCGGCGGGGACGTCGGCCGGCCTGACGGTGTAGCCGGGCACGGAGTTGTCCTTGACCACGGCGTCCCTGGCGGCGAGCACCTGGGCGCAGAGCGTCTTGTCCGCGGGCTGCGCGGGGCATACGCCCTTCACCGCGCCGCTGTCCGCGGCCAGGTTGGTGGCGCCCGAAAGGATCAGCTTGTACTGCGTGTTGACGGTGTTGGCGCCGAGGCCGTTCTGCGGGCGTCCCTGGAACCACTTCAGGTCCGGGTCCGCGCTGGTCTGCCCCTTCTTCAGCGGCAGGTTGTACGACTGCCCGATCAGGGACGAGCCCACGACCCTGCCGTCCGCCTTGATCTCCGAGCCGTTCGCCTTGTTGGTGAACAGGGCCTGGGCGACACCGGTGACGACCAGCGGGTAGACGACGCCCGTCACCAGGGTCAGCACGAGCAGGGCGCGCAGGCCCGCCCCGAGCAACCGGACGGTGTTGGTAACCGAGTTGTTCATGGCGATCAGCCGATTCCGGGGATGAGGGAGATGAGCAGGTCGATGATCTTGATGCCGATGAAGGGCGCTATCAGGCCGCCGATGCCGTAGATCCCGAGGTTGCGGCGGAGCATCCTGTCGGCGCTCATCGGCCGGTAGCGCACGCCCTTCAGGGACAGCGGCACCAGCGCGATGATGATCAGCGCGTTGAAGATGACGGCCGACAGGATCGCGGAGTCGGGCGAGGACAGCTGCATGATGTTCAGCTTGTCCAGGCCCGGGTAGACCGCCGCGAACAGCGCCGGGATGATCGCGAAGTACTTCGCGACGTCGTTGGCGATGGAGAACGTGGTCAGCGCACCGCGGGTGATCAGCAGCTGCTTGCCGATCTCGACGATCTCGATGAGCTTGGTCGGGTTGGAGTCGAGGTCGACCATGTTGCCGGCCTCCTTGGCGGCCGACGTACCCGTGTTCATCGCCACGCCGACGTCCGCCTGGGCGAGCGCGGGCGCGTCGTTGGTGCCGTCACCGGTCATCGCGACGAGCTTGCCGCCGGCCTGCTCGCGCTTGATGAGGGCCATCTTGTCCTCGGGGGTGGCCTCGGCGAGGAAGTCGTCGACGCCGGCCTCCTCCGCGATCGCCTTGGCGGTCAGCGGGTTGTCACCCGTGATCATGACCGTCTTGATGCCCATGCGGCGCAGCTCCTCGAACCGCTCCCGCATGCCCTCCTTGACGACGTCCTTCAGGTAGATGACGCCCAGGATGCGGGCGCCCCGGTCGTCCTTGACCGCGACGAGCAGCGGGGTACCGCCCGCCTCGGAGATCCGGTTGGCGATGGCGTCGGCGTCCTCGGCGACGGTGCCGCCCTCGTCCTTCACCCAGGCGATCACCGAGGCGGTGGCGCCCTTGCGGATCTTGCGGCCGTCGACGTCCACGCCCGACATACGGGTCTGGGCGGTGAACTCGATCCACTCGGCGCCGGCCAGCTCGCCCTGGTGCCGCTCGCGCAGCCCGTACTTCTCCTTGGCGAGGACGACGATGGAACGGCCCTCGGGTGTCTCGTCGGCCAGCGAGGACAGCTGGGCCGCGTCCGCGACCTCCGCCTCGGTGGTGCCCCTGACCGGCGCGAACTCGGCGGCCTGCCGGTTGCCCAGGGTGATGGTGCCGGTCTTGTCGAGCAGCAGCGTGGAGACGTCGCCGGCGGCCTCGACCGCACGGCCCGACATGGCGAGCACGTTGCGCTGCACCAGGCGGTCCATGCCCGCGATGCCGATCGCCGAGAGCAGGGCGCCGATGGTGGTCGGGATCAGACAGACCAGCAGGGCGACCAGCACGACCATGGTCAGGTGGGTGCCCGCGTACGTCGCGAACGGCGGCAGGGTCGCCACCGCCAGCAGGAAGACGATGGTCAGCGACGCCAGCAGGATGTTCAGCGCGATCTCGTTCGGCGTCTTCTGCCGGGCCGCGCCCTCGACCAGGTTGATCATCCGGTCGATGAAGGTCTCGCCGGGCTTCGTCGTGATCTTGATGACGATCCGGTCGGACAGCACCTTCGTACCGCCCGTGACGGCGCACCGGTCACCGCCGGACTCGCGGATGACGGGCGCGGACTCGCCGGTGATCGCCGACTCGTCCACGGACGCGACGCCCTCGACGACGTCACCGTCACCGGGGATGACGTCCCCGGCCTCGCAGACCACCAGGTCGCCGATGGTCAGCGCGGTGCCGGGCACCTCCTCCTCGGAGGTGCCGTCCGCGAGCAGCCGGCGCGCGACGGTGTCGGTCTTGGCCTTGCGCAGCGTGTCGGCCTGCGCCTTGCCCCGGCCCTCGGCGACCGCCTCCGCCAGGTTGGCGAAGATCACCGTCAGCCACAGCCAGGCGCTGATGGTCCAGCCGAACCAGTCGCCCGGGTGCTGGAAGGAGAAGACGGTGGTCAGGATCGAGCCGACCCACACCACGAACATCACGGGCGACTTGACCATCACCCGCGGGTCGAGCTTGCGCAACGCGTCCGGCAGGGACCTGACCAGCGCCTTGGGGTCGAAGAGGCCCGCGCCGACACGGCCCTCGGCGGGCTTGTGCCCGGTGGGGACGTCGCTGTGCGGCGCCCGGGTGGGAGTGGCTGTGGACATCGAGTCCTCTTGCTTGTCTGTGCCGGTGGTCATGACGCCAGCCCCTCCGCGAGCGGGCCCAGGGCCAGGGCGGGGAAGTAGGTCAGACCGGTGATGATCAGGATCGCGCCCACCAGCAGGCCGGTGAACAGCGGCTTCTCGGTGCGCAGGGTGCCCGCGGTCTCCGGGACCGGCGTCTGCTCGGCGAGCGAGCCGGCCAGCGCCAGGACGAAGATCATGGGCAGGAAGCGGCCGAGCAGCATCGCGAGTCCGGTCATGGTGTTGTACCAGTCGGTGTTCGCGTTCAGACCGGCGAAGGCCGAGCCGTTGTTGTTCGACGCCGACGTGAAGGCGTACAGCACCTCGGAGAAGCCGTGCGCGCCGGAGTTCAGCATCGAGTGCGGCGGGGTCGGCAGGGCCATGGAGGCCGCCGTGAAGACCAGCACCAGGGCGGGGGTGATGAGGATGTAGCAGGCGGCGAGCTTCATCTCGCGGCCGCCGATCTTCTTGCCCAGGTACTCGGGCGTACGGCCGACCATCAGACCGGCGATGAACACCGCGATGACCGCCATGATCAGCATGCCGTACAGACCCGAGCCCGTACCACCGGGCGCGATCTCGCCCAGCATCATGCCCAGCATCGCGATACCGCCGCCCAGACCGGTGAACGAGGAGTGGAAGGAGTCCACCGCACCCGTCGACGTGAGCGTCGTCGCCACCGCGAAGATCGAGGAGCCGCCGACGCCGAAGCGGGTCTCCTTGCCCTCCATCGCACCGCCCGCGGCCTGCAGCGCCGGACCGTGGTGGGCGAACTCGGTCCACATCATCAGGGCGGTGAAGCTCAGCCAGATGGTGACCATCGTGGCGAGGATCGCGTAGCCCTGCTTGACGTTGCCGACCATCACGCCGAAGGTGCGGGTCAGCGCGAACGGGATGCAGAGGATCAGGAAGATCTCGAAGAGGTTCGTGAACCCGGTCGGGTTCTCGAACGGGTGGGCGCTGTTGGCGTTGAAGTAACCGCCGCCGTTGGTGCCCAGCTCCTTGATGGCCTCCTGCGAGGCGACCGCGCCGCCGTTCCACTGCTGCGAGCCGCCCATGAACTGGCCGACCTCGTGGATGCCGGAGAAGTTCTGGATCGCGCCGCACGCCACCAGCACGACCGCGGCGAGAGCGGCACCGGGCACCAGGATGCGCAGCGTGCCGCGCACCAGGTCCGCCCAGAAGTTGCCCAGCTCGCCGGTGCGCGAGCGGGCGAAGCCCCGCACCAGCGCCACCGCGACGGCGATGCCGACGGCGGCCGAGAGGAAGTTCTGCACGGCCAGACCGGCGGTCTGCACGACGTGCCCCATGGTCTGCTCGCCGTAGTACGACTGCCAGTTCGTGTTGGTCACGAACGACACGGCCGTGTTGAACGACTGCGCCGGGTTCACCGAGGAGAAGTGCAGCGAGCCCGGCAGGACGCCCTGGAGCCGCTGGAGGAGGTAGAGGAAGAGGACGCTGACGGCCGAGAAGGCGAGGACGCCGCGCAGGTACGCGGGCCAGGTCATCTCGGCGTCGGGATTGGCACCGATGGCCTTGTAGATCCACTTCTCCACGCGCAGGTGCCTGCGCGATGCGTAGACCCGGGCCATGTAGTTGCCGAGCGGGATGTAGACGAGCGCCAGCGCGCCTGTCAGGGCGAGCAGCTGGAGCACGGCTGCGAGTACGGGACCCATGTGCTGTCTCAGAACCTCTCCGGGAAGATCAGGGCGAGGACGAGATAGCCCAGCAGGGCGACGGCCACGACGAGGCCGACGATGTTCTCGGCGGTCACAGCTTCGTCACCCCCTTGGCGACGAGGGCCACCAGCGCGAAACCCGCGAGCACGGTGACGACGAAGGCCAGATCGGCCATCGCGAACTCCTGGAGTGAGGTTCGGTTGAATCGGACGCTTAGAGGAAAGCGCCTGTATGGCCGGATCCGGTCGCCCGTTGACGGCTCTCATACGGCCGCGCTGACGCCTTTGACGGCTCTCTTACGGCCGCTGCCCGTACCGGTGGGCAGGCCCGTGATCACAGCCGGAAGCGCAGCCGGCAGATCACCGCGTCCGTCTCGCGGCGCACGGCGTGGGCGACGACCGCGCCCCGCTGGTTCTGGAGCAGCCGCTGAAACAGCCGCTCCGGCTCGGTCTCCGGGATCAGCACGGTGACCCGGGTGCCCGGTTCGGCGGCGGCCACCTCGCGGACGTACGCGGCGATGGGCCTGCCGAGGGTGCGCCGGGCGCAGGACAGCCGCACCAGCTCCACCCCGGGGTCCCAGTCGGCCCAGGCGCGCTCCAGGGCGTGCAGATGGGCCCGGTCCTCGGGGTCGGGGTAGCAGACGGTCACCGCGCGGACCTCGTCACCGAGGGAGGCGGCCGCGGTCAGCGCCTCGGAGGTCAGCCGGGACAGCGTGGACACCGGCACCACCACCAGCGAGCGGTCGCGGTGCGGGGCCTGCGGGATCCGGCCGAGCCCGAGGCGCTCGCCGATCCGGCCGTAGGCACGGTGCACGGCCTCGAAGGCGACGACCAGCAGCGGCAGCGCGATGACGATCAGCCAGGCGCCCTCGGTGAACTTGCTCGCCGTGACGACGACGGTCGCGACGCCGGTGAGGACGGCACCGAAGCCGTTGAGCAGCGCCTTCCCGCGCCAGCCGGGGCCCTGCTGGAGCCACCAGTGCCGGACCATGCCCACCTGCGCGATGGTGAAGCCGACGAAGACGCCGATCGCGAACATCGGCACCAGGGTGTTGGTGTCGCCGCCGGAGAAGACCAGCAGCGCGGCCGAGACGACGGCGAGCGCGAGGACGCCGTGCCGGTGCACCTGGCGGTCGGCCTTCAGGGCGAACACGTGCGGGGCGTAGTTGTCGCGGGCCAGCAGCTTCAGCAGCACCGGCAGCCCGCCGAAGGAGGTGTTCGCGGACAGGGCCAGCAGGAGCATCGTCGCGAACTGGATGACGTAGAAAGCCCAGTTGTGGCCGAAGGAGGCGTCCGCGAGCTGGGCGAGGACGGTGACGCCCTCGACCGGCTGGAGATGGAAGCGGCCGATCAGCACCGACAGGCCGATCAGCATCAGCCCGAGTACGGCGCCGAGCGCGACCTCGGCCCGCTGCGCCCGCCGGGCGCGCGGCACCCGGAAGGACGGCACGGCGTTGGCGATGGCCTCCACGCCGGTCAGCGCGGCACAGCCGGAGGCGAATGCTTTCAGCAGGAGCAGCGTCCCCACGGAGGAGGCGTTGTCGGCGAGGACCGAGGCATGCCCGGCCGCCGTCGCCGTGCTCACCGGGTGGGAGCGGAACAGCCCGACGGCTATGAGGACGAAGATCGAGCCGACGAACACGACGGTCGGCACGATGAACGCCTTCGCGGACTCCACGATGCCGCGCAGGTTGACACCCGTGATCAGGACGAGCACGGCCAGGCACAGCCACATCCGGTCGGCGTAGAGGGAGGGGAAGGCGGAGGTCAGGGCCGCCACGCCGGCGGTGACGGCGACGGCGACGTTGAGCACGTAGTCCAGCACCAGCGAGGCGGCGGCCACCAGGCTGGTCCGCGCGCCCAGATGCGTCTTCGCCACCGCGTACGACCCGCCGCCGTCCGGGAAGGCCGCGATGACCTGCCGGTAGGACGCCACGAGCACGGCGAGCAGGGCGGCGATGGCCAGCGTGACGGGCATCGTGAAGCCCAGTCCGTGCGCACCGGCGGCCGCCAGGACCAGCACGATCGCCTCGGGGCCGTAGGCCACCGACGCCATCGCGTCCAGCGAGAGGGCGGCGAGCCCCGTGACGGCGGTCAGCCGGTGCCGTTCGCCGGTATCAGGCGGCTCCTCGCCGGCGGGGACGGCATCCGGCTGCTCGGTGGTCAGGACGGACATGGGCGTGCTCCTTACTTCCTTACTGCGAGGGCGCACCCAGGTTGTGTCCGTTTCCGGCCGCGGCCGACCGGTCCTTGCGGGATCTTCGCGCCCAACCGCTCCGTCTTGACGTGACCTTGACGGGTGTCCGCGTCAGGGCCGTGTCAACGAACACCGGTCCGAAGCCCCAGGTCAGTACCGTCAGCGGTATGGAACGCCCTGAAACGTCGGGTGAGACGGCGAACGACCGGAACTGGACACGGGAGTGGTGGAGCGCCGTCCGCTGCGCCGCCGTGCCCCTCGTCCTGCTGCTCCTGCTCGACTGGGCCACCGGCCGCACGGCCCCGTGGCGTACGGCACTGTGGCTGGCGCTCTCCGCCCTGCTGTTCGCCGTGCTGTGTCCCGCCCGTGTCGCGGCCGGCCCGGACTGGCTGGCCTCACGCCGGCTGGGCCGCGAACACCGGGTCCGCACCGACCTGTTGGTCTCGGTCCGCGTCCTGGACGGCGTCTCCCAACGGCTGCTGCTGCGGGACGCGCTGGACGGCCGGGTCGAGATCGACCCCGAGGTCCTGCTCCGCAACCCGCAGCTGTGGCACCACCTCGCCGAGGGCGCACGCCGGGCCGCGTCCGACGGCCTGCTGCTGTGCGGCGAGACCGCGCTGCACCGCCTGTCCTCCCGGGTGGAGAGGGAGACGGCGTGGGGGGTGTTCAGGGTGTCGGGGCTGGAGTAGTCAGCGACTGCCGACGCCCCCGGCTTCCTCCCGTGCGCGGTGCAGTGCGCTGTTTCCTGGGCGGCGCCGACGCTGAGCCCCTCAGCCCAGCGCCCCCGAATATTCCGGCTGGTCGGAAACGGAGAGGCCTGCCCATGCGCCTCGGGGGCGGGGCACATGGGTGGGCCGCTCGGGGAGTCACACCGGCCAGGACTCCTTCGGGTCATCCAGCCAGGCACGCTGACCGTACGGGGTGGCCGTGAGCCCGAACCGGGTCACGTCGGGGGACCCTCGATCCCGCCACCAGTGATAGACGGAGGACACCTCGTCCCACAGACGGCGCGGGCCTGACTGCCAGACCTCCGCCTCCCGCTCCCCGTCCCTGAACATCACGCACGCCCAGGACAGATCCGACAGGCTGTAGAACCACACGGGCCGTGCGCCGTCCCGCTTCTCCGCTACGGCTTGGCAACAGGCGGGTATCCGGAGGCCGAGGACGAACGGCAGAGCCGTGTACTGGCCGGTGACGAACTCTTCCTCGGTGACTCCGGTTGCCGTCTGGGCTGCTTTCTCCATGGGGCCCGCCGACAGGTAGTCCGTGTGGTGGACCGTTGGGCCCCTCTGCGCGCGGAGCTTCATGAACTCCACGGACCGGGTGAAAGGGCCCGTGGCGTTCTCCCCCCTCACCTCCAGGCGGACCACGGCGTCCGCGTTGCCGAAGTGGGTGCCCCACGGCGCGAGGATGATCCCCCCGGGCCTGATCTGCCTGACCCATGCGTCCGGGATCTCCCGGACCCCGACAGTGGCCAGGATGCGGTCGTACGGGGCCGAGTCGGGGTGGCCCTCGAACCCGTCGCCCACGACCACCTCCGGGTAGAGGCCGTACCGGCACAGCCGCTCACGGGCTGCCCCCGACACCGCCCCGTCCACCTCGATGGTCGTCACGTTGCCGGGCCCGAGTCGGTGGGTCAGTACGCCAGCCGTCTCGCCAGTGCCTGTGCCCACATCCAGCACGCGCATTCCCTTGTCCACGCCCAGGTCCTGAAAGAGGGCATAGACCACGGTGGGCATGGATGAGGAGCTGGTGGACAGCTTCCCCGGGCCGGGGCCCTGGTGTGCGCCGTCGTCCCACTGGGTCACGATGGGGACGTTGCGGTCCGCCGCCGCGTACCAGGCGTCGGGGTCCTCCTGCTTGTCCACGGTCGTGCTCGCGCGGGTGTCCAGGTCATACGGCCACATCAGATCTGGGAGGAACATGGCTCGGTCGACGGCCGCGAATGTCGGCGCCCAGTCCGAGGACAGCGCGCCGGACTCCACGAGGACCCGCCCCAGCTCCTTGCGGCCGGGGCGGTCCGTACGAAGAACGTCCGCTGTCACTTGCGGTGCTTCCCGTCGCCCTCGGGGCTGGAACCGTCAGGGCTCGGTGGATCCTGCGGAGGCTGCCAGGGCTGGCCGGGGTGACCGTCGCCCTCGCCCTCGCCAGGCTGGTCGCGCAGTTCGATGCGTACGTTCATCGCCCTCTCCTTCACTGCAAGCAGGAACGTGCTTCTTCAACACGCTAGGAGTGCCGGCGAGTTGGGCTCCAGCTGATTGCACGGACTTCTACGCCTTTCACTCCACCGTGGGCAGAGCGGCCTTGATCAACTGACGAGCGCGGGCGCCATGAACGGCGACGCCGCCCAGCTCGGTGAACGCGCGGCCGTACATGGCGATCTCGCTGGGCTGCGTGATCGTCAGATAGCCGGAGACGAGTTCGACACTGACCTGTGCCGTGTCGTAGATCCAAAATCCTTCGACGGGCCAAGCTCTTTCGCGGTCCGGCCGCATCGGGATGACGCCCATGCTGACAGCGGGGAGCCGGCTGACGGACAGCAGATGTGCGAGCTGTTCGCGCATGACATCCGGTCCACTGAGACCGTTGCGCAGCACGCTCTCCTCGATCAGGAAGGCGAACCGGTGGCTTCCCTCGCTGAGGACGTGCTGACGGGCCATGCGCTCCTCCACGGCGGCCGCCACATCATCCACCAGGCCCCGGCGGTCGCGGATCGCCGACAGGATCGCCGTCGTATAGGCCCGGGTCTGGAGCAGACCTGGGAGCAGCCACGAGGAGTAGACGCGGAACCGCTCGGTTCGCTCGTAGACGGGGCGGACGGATTCCTGGGCGGCGCGCAGTCCGGTGCGCTCCATACGGCGCCACTCCATGTACATGGAGTCGGCCGCGCGGGACTTCGCGATCAGATCGGAGGCCTGGCTCTCCGCCCCGCACGCGCGGCACCATGCCCGGATGTCGCCGTCCGACGGGGCGGTGGTCGCGTTGATGATGCGGCTGGTCTTGGACGGATGCCAGTCGCAGAGAGTGGCCAGTTCCCGCCCCTGGAGCCCGGCGTCCAGCATCAGCTCCCGGAGCCGTTCGGCGACGTCCTTACGGGCCGCATGTGCGCTGGACGACGGGGAACTGGGCATGGGCGGTTGTCCGGTCGGGTCAGATTCGGGTCAGACGAGGTACTGCTCGTGCGGGACGGCACGCTCCCACACCGACTCGAACGCGGTCGAGCAGAGCTTGGCCACGGCCGGCTCGGTCACCGTTTCCATGCCGGGGTCTGCCCATTGGCCGTCGCCGGTGAAGTGGTTGAAGACCACGGTGCTTCCGTCGAACAGCCAGAAGTCGACGCCGGGGAGCGCGAGATCCTTGGTACGGGGTCGGGGAAGCCACCGGACCTGCTCACCAGCCGCGATGTTGTGCGGACCCGTAAGAGAGTGCTCCCACCGGATGTAGTCACTGACCGGCTCCGACACAATGCGGGCGCGGCGAACCACCACCCCGCGACCAGTCACCTCCCGCATCAGTTCGGACCACGAGCGGTACTCCTCGACCAGGTCGGACGGGTGTCCCTGCTGCCAGGCGATGAACACCGGGTCATCGGTCATGTAGCTGTCGCGCATCTCCAGATGGACCGCGGAGTGCTGAGCGGCAGCGAACCCTCGGCGAATTGCTGACGTCACTGCGCGGCCTCCGGGCGCGGGATGAACTGGAGCATGTTGGCGGGGAGTCGGATCACCGTTTCGTGCTCCGGGACGTCTGTGGTGTGGCCGGGGACGGAGCCGACTTTCTGCATCTCCCTGACAGTGGCGTCGTCGGCCTTCCAGGACTGAATGATCAGGTCGCCGGTCTCCTCCTCGATCCAGATGGTCGGAGACCCGTCGTTGGGGGTGTTGGGGTAGATCCCCAGGAACCGTAACCTCATGGTGCCCTCCCGTACCGGTCGGTTGCATCCACTTGCACACCCACCGAATAGCAAGCCCCGACAGGGCGTCAAGAGGGCCTCGGGACAGGGAGGGTGGGGAGGGAGACACCCTTGTCACATACCGGTTCGCATCAGTTCACGAAGTGATCGAACTCCCCCGCCTTTACTCCCAAGATGAACGCGGCCAGCTTCTCGCGGCTGGTCGTGACGACCACGTCCGGGTCGTCACTCTCGCGAAGAAGGATCCGGCCGTCGCTCTCCGCAGCCTCCAGACACTGCTCACCGCCACCCCCGGAGAAACTGGACTTCTGCCATGCGATGTCGTTGCTCATCCTGAGATTCTCACAGCTCTCCAGCGACTCGACGAATGACAGTTCGCGACTCTTCAGGAGTGAGCGACGCCTGTCGCGCCAAGTCGAGCAGAGTTCGGTACTGGTCGAGGTCCGCCGCTGAGTGCAGGAAGCGACCGCCGAAGGGCGTGTCGATGTGGACCGCGTCCAACTGCGGGACGCCACCACTCGCATACATCACAGTCTGGGTGACCTCGATGAAGTCCTCGGACGTGAAGGGAATCACGCGCAGTGTGAGCCACGGCTCGGCCGACACTTCCACCAGGTGGTCGAGTTGGGCGCGGGCCACCTTCCGGCCTCCGACCCGCATACGCAGCGCGGCCTCGTGCACGATCGCCTCGATGGGCGTCGGCCTCTCACGCTCGAACAGTCGCGCTCGCTTCAGGCGGTGCTCGACCCGAGCCTCGATCTCGCCGTCGGGAAGTCTCGGAATAACGCTGGCGAACAGCGCCCGGGCATAGTCCTCGATCTGCAAGACGCCCGGAAACGTGACCGGTTGCAGGCACCGCAGGTGCGTCGCGTGATGTTCGAGCTCGGCGATGTCCAGGAAGCCAGGGGCGAGGATGCCGCGGTAGTCGTCCCACCAGTGTTGGCCGCGATGTTCCAGAGCGATGGCACACAGCGCCTCGACCAAGGCGTTGTCGTCGCAATCGTAGAAGTCGGCAAGGCGGCGAATGCGCTCCTCGCTGATGCCGACGCGACCCGCTTCGATGTGCGAAACCTTGGCCTGGTCGGTCGAGATCAGCATTGCCGCCTCGCGAGCGGTCCTGCCCGCCCGCTCGCGCAGTTTCCGCAGCTCCATACCGAGGCGCGCCTGTCGGGCGGTCGGGTTGTCTCTCGGCGGCATGAGTCCCTTCCCCTGTCTACGCACAGTGTCACGCGCGACTGTGCCACGGGTCCATCGCTATCACCATACTTATGGAACAAGGTTGCTCCGGGGCATATATGACCCCTATCGTCGGCATCACGTAGCGCGCCAGTAAATCCGCAGCGCAGCCGTCTGCACGCCCGTACGCGGGCGCCTCCGGTGGGACGGACGGGCCACGGTGGCGCTCACCGCAAGGGACCACATCGCGTTGGGAGACAACGGCATGACGAGTGCTTCCGCCTTACCCCCACCCGTACCGCTCTTCGGCCGTCACGCCGAGAGCTACCGACTCAGTACGCCTCACACGCCCCGCGCCCCGAAGATCGCGCGCGACTTCTTCGTGACGCTCATCGGCGCCGAGCATCCCGACCTGGTTGCGCCAGGCTCTCTGTGCGTGTCCGAGCTCGTCACCAATGCCGTTCGGCACACCCGATCGCCACGGATCGCCATCGAAGTCTCGATCGGCCATGGCCGGGTGGTCGTCTACGTGTACGACAACAGACCCTGCCCCCTGCCTGTACCCACCGCTTCGCACCCAGAGCTGGAGCACGGACGCGGCCTGGCGCTGGTCGAGGCGCACGCTGACCTCTGGGGAACAGTCCTCCTGGGCGGTCGTTCCCTTCGATCGAAGGCTGTCTGGTTCTCGTTCCGTACGGATACGCAAGGCACTTCGCGACAGTCGCAATGAACAAGTGCCGTTGATCGCTGCCCTCACCTCCGTACCGGCCCCGCCGTGTCCAGTGCCGCTCCCGTCTGGTCCGCCAGGGTCACCGCGACCAGGCGGGCCTGGAGCGGCGGTACCGCGCCCGGGCCGGGGGTGAGCATGAAGCGGCCCAGGTAGTGGCCGTTGCCGTAGGCGCGCAGTTCGATCTCGCCCGCCGGCCAGCCGGCGGTGTCGACGTCCCACGCCCGCCTGCCCACGCTCACACTGCCGTCGGCGCACAGGCGCGGCGGCTGCCCGAGCAGGGTGCCGTACTCGAAGCGGCAGGCGGTGAGGCCCAGCAGCTCGGTGAGTTCACCGCGGACGTGGCCGACCACGGTCTCCGTCGAGCCCGCCGACTTCGCCAGGTCGGCCGTGCGGTGGATGCGGGACAGATGGGCCTCGTCCGTCACCGTGACGACCTCCAACCGTCGTGCGCGGGCGGCCAGTTGGGAGACGATCACGCCCACCGCCAGCAGCAGCACCGCCGTCGCCACATCACCCGACGCGGTGATGTCGAACGTCTCGTACGGCGGCGTCAGGAAGAAGTCGAACCAGGCCGCCGCCGACAACGCCGCGACCACGCCCGCCGTACGGCTGCCCAGCGCGGACACCGCGACCACGGCCACGACGAGCACGAGGGCGGCGTTCGCGTGCGGCAGGCTGGTACGGAACGGGACGAGGGCCAGGGACACCAGGAGCGGTGCGGTCAGGCCGGCCGTCAGGGCCCAGCGGTCCCGTGGCGCCCAGGCCGACGGCGCCGTCACATGCGGCCTCCATGCGCCGATCACAGCACTCATCACGCGCCTCCTACGCTCTGTGCACGCTCTCTTCGGTCGGTGCGGCACCCATCGTGTGTGCCGCGAACGGCAGTGAGACGACCATCGTCAGACCGCCGCCCGGGGTGTCCTCCGGGCTGAGGGTGCCGCTCATCGCCTCGGTCAGGCCGCGGGCGAGAGCCAGGCCGAGGCCGAGGCCGGTGGTGTTGTCGGTGTCGCCGAGCCGTTGGAAGGGTTCGAAGAGGCGGTCGCGGCCGTCGGCCGGGAGGCCGGGGCCCCGGTCCACCACCCGCAGTTCCACCCGGCCCGCCAGCGCGCTCGCGGTGACCAGCACCTTGCGGCCGGGCGGGGTGTGGCGGGCGGCGTTGCCGACCAGGTTGGCGATCACCCGCTCCAGCAGCGGCGGGTCGGCCAGCACCGCCGGGATCGCCTCGACGTCGGCCACCTCGACGTCCGGCACGTCCGCCAGTGCCATGGGCAGCACCTCCTCCAGGGAGGTGGCCCGCAGGTTCAGGGTGAGGGCGCCCGCCTCCAGGCGGCTGAGGTCGAGCAGGTTCTCCACCAGGCGGTTCAGCTTGGCCATCGACTCGTCGGCGGTGGACAGGAGTTCCTCGCGGTCCTCCGCCGTGAAGGTCACGTCGCGGCTGCGCAGCGAGGTGACGGCGGCCCAGCCGGCGGCGAGCGGGGTGCGCAGGTCGTGGCCGACGGCCCGCAGCAGCGCCGTACGCAGCCGGTCGGCGGCCTTCACCGGCTCCACCTCGGCCGCCGCCTGCGCCAGCCGGGCCCGCTCCACCGCCGAGCCCACGTGCGCGGCGAACGCCGCCAGCACCCGCCGCTCGGAGGAGGAGAGGGTACGGCCGTGCAGGGCGAGCCAGGCGCCGGGTCCGGCCGGCACCGCCGTCAACCCGGGTGCCGCGTCCGGGGGTTCGTCGACCAGGTCCGCCGAGTCCATGCCGAAGGTCTCGCGGGTGCGCTCCAGCAGGGCCGGGATGGTCGCCTCGCCGCGCACGATGCTGCCGGCCAGGGACGACATGGTCTCCGCCTCGGCCGTGGCCCGGGCGGAGCGGCGGGACAGCCGCAGGGAGCGGTCCACGACCGCGGCGACGGTGGCCGCCACGACCGCGAACACCGTCAGCGCCACCAGGGCGTTCGGATCGTCCAGCGTGAAGGCGCCGATCGGCGGGATGAACCAGTAGTTGAGCAGCAGGGACGCCGTGATCGAGGCGATCACCGCCGAGGTGACGCCGCCTATGCAGGCCACCCCGACCACCGTCAGCAGGAACAGCAGGGCCTCGGACGTCAGGTTCAGCGTCCCCCGGAGCTGGGCGAGCAGGGCCGTGATCAGGACCGGCAGCACCAGTCCGGCCACCGGGCCCGCGATCAGCCGGGCCGTCGAGAGCGTGCGGCGGCGCGACGGCAGCAGCGTGCCGAGGCCGGCCCGTTCGTGGGTGACGCGGTGCACGTCGATGTCCCCGGACAGCTCGGTGACCGTCTCGCCGGTGCCGGGTCCGGTCAGGAAGCGGGCCAGCCGGCCGCGCCTGCTGGTGCCGAGCACGAGCTGGGTGGCGTTCTCGGCCCGCGCGAACTCCACCAGGGCGGTGGCCACGTCGTCGCCGACGACCGAGTGGTAGCTGCCGCCCAGGTCCTCCACGAGCCGGCGCTGCCGGGCCAGGGAGGCGTGCGAGACCCCGCCGGCCGCGAGGCCGTCGCTGCGGGCCACGTGCACGGCGAGCAGGTCCCCGCCGGCCGACCGGTCCGCGATCCGCGCGGCCCGCCGGACCAGCGTGTCGCCCTCGGGCCCGCCGGTCAGCGCGACCACCACCCGCTCCCGGGTCTCCCACACCCGACCGATGCCGTGCTGCGTGCGGTACTCCTGCAGCGCCTCGTCGACCCGGTCGGCCGTCCACAGCAGCGCCAGCTGGCGCAGGGCCGTGAGATTGCCCGGCCGGAAGTAGTTGGCGAGGGCCGCGTCGATCTTCTCCGGGGCGTAGATGTTGCCGTGCGCCATGCGTCGGCGCAGCCCCTCGGGCGGCATGTCCACCAGCTCGATCTGCCAGGCCCGCCGCACCACCTCGTCCGGCACGGTCTCGTGCTGCGGCACCCCGGTGATCTTCTCGACCACGTCGTTCAGGGACTCCAGATGCTGGATGTTCAGCGCGGTGATCACGTCGACCCCGGAGTCGAGCAGAGCCTCGATGTCCTGCCAGCGCTTGGGGTTGCGGCCGGCGCCCGGGATGTTGCTGTGCGCGAACTCGTCCACGATCGCCACCTGCGGCCGCCGCCGGAGCACCGCGGCCAGGTCCATCTCCTCGAACTGCCCGCCCCGGTAGGAACAGGACGCCCGGGGCACGGCCTCCAGGCCGTCGAGCATGGCCTCGGTCTGCGGGCGCGCGTGGCACTCCGCGAACCCGATCACCACGTCCGCCCCGCGCGCGGCGCGGCGCCGTCCCTCGTCGAGCATGCGGTAGGTCTTGCCGACTCCCGGGGCCGCCCCGAGGTAGACCTTCAGCCGTCCGGGCCGTACGTCACTCATCGCCGCCGACGCGCTCCGCTCACTGATCCGACTGGTTCGACCGATTCGAAGGTTCTTCGTCCAAGGAAGCCGCGTCGCGGGTCGGCCCGCGCGCTCGTTAGCGCTTCCTTGGCGGGTGTCCCGGGGACCTTGACACTGTCTTGATGGGGCCCGGCCCGATAGGGTGAGGCCAGGTGTGCCGGGAAGTCTGGTCGGCCGGGGGCCGGAGCGGCTTCCGCAATCCCCTTCCGCATCCCCGGGGGACGGCATGCGCAGCGTCGGTACGGTTCTCGCCCTCGTGGTCCTCGCCACACTGGTCGCCACCTTCGCGCGCCGGTGGCGCATCCCCGCGCCCTCGCTGCTGGTGGTCGCCGGTCTCGCCGTGGCCCTGCTGCCGGGCACCCCGCAGATCGCGATCAGCCCCCGGATCATCGGCCTCGTCGTGCTGCCCCCGCTGCTGTACGCAAGCGCCGAGGACATGCCCTGGCGGGAGCTGCGCGCGGTGTGGAAGCCGGTCGGGATCCTCGCCATAGGGCTGGTCCTCGCCTCGGCGGCGGCCGTCGGCGCCGTCGCCGCGTACGTGACCCCGCTGTCCTGGCAGATGGCGTTCGTGCTGGGCGCGGTGCTGGCCAGCACCGACCCGGTGGCCGTCACCGCGCTGGGCCGCCGGCTCGCGCTGCCGCCGCGGGTGCAGGTCCTCGTGCAGGCGGAGAGCCTGTTCAACGACGCGACCTCGCTGGTGCTGGTCCGGGTGGCGGCGGGCATCGCCGTCGCCTCGGCCGCCGCCGACTGGGGCTCGGCGGGCGGCGAGTTCTTCGTGCTCGCGGGCGGCGGCACGGTGATCGGCGCGGCGGTGGCCGGTGTGATCACGCTGATCCGGCGGCGCACCGAGGACCCGGTCCTGGAAACGGTGATCGCGCTGGTCACCCCGTACGCCGCCTATCTCCTGGCCGAGGTCGCGCACACCTCCGGCGTGACGTCGTGCGTGGTCGCGGGCGTGGTCCTCGGCGGCCGCGGCGACCGCCTCACCAACGCCCGGATCAGGCTCCAGCTGCACGCCGTCTACGGCACGGTGGTGTTCCTGCTGGAGAGCGTGGTGTTCAGCCTGATAGGGCTGGCGCTGCCCGCGCAGGTGCGGGCGCTGGCCCACGGCGACCGGGCCTGGCCGCTGTACGCCCTCGCGGTCGCCGCCACCCTGATCGCCGTACGGCTGCTGTGGCTCGCGCCGCTGTCGGCGGTCGTGCAGCGCAAGGGCGGGATCAGCCGCATGAACTGGCGGATCCCGGTGGTGCTGACGTGGGCCGGCACCCGGGGCGTGATGCCGCTGGCCGCCGCGCTGTCCGTCCCGGTGGCCATGAAGGACGGTGCGCCGCTCGACGGCCGGCCGCTGGTCCTGGTCCTGACCACGTCGGTCGTGGTCGTGACCCTGGTCGTGCAGGGCTTCACCCTGGCCCCGGTCGTGCGCGCCTCCGGCATCGCCCTGGAGCCCGCCCACACCGCCCGCGAGGAGGCCAGGGCCCGCTCCCACCTGGCCCACGCCGGCCTGGCCCGGCTGGAGGAGCTGGCCGAGCTGGAGGTCGTCCCCGACGTCGTCCTGGACCGCCTGCGCCGCGGGCTCGCCGCGCGGCTCGAAGACGCCCGGGACCGGCTGGCCGAGAGCGACGGCACGGACGGCTCCGCCATCGAATCGGCCGACCTGGTCTACCGCCAGCTGCGGCGCGACCTGATAGCGGTGGAGACGACGGAACTGCAGCGGCTGTACGACGAGCACCGGATCAGCGACACGACGCGGCGGCGGCTGCAGCGGGCACTGGACCTGGAGGAGGCCCGGCTGACGGACGCGTAGGGCGCCGCGAGGGGGGCCGGTTCGTCGGGTGCGGGTACGTCGTGGTCGTTCGCGCAGTTCCCCGCGCCCCTGGGGGTTGCAGTCGCCCACGAACGCAGCCCCGAAACCGGCCCGACCGTCCGCGAACCCCCTCGCTGGCCCGGTCCGGGGCTGCGCTCGTCGCCGATCAGTCTGCGACCGGATCCGGCCGGCCTTGGCCATCGTTGACGGTCCCCTGACGGCTGCTCGGCGTTGTTTGACGGCGCGTTGACGGGGTCGGCGGCGAGGCCGTATGGGTGCCGCAAATTCCCTGCTGAGCAGGGCGGATCGGGTGGCGGGGGCGACTAGATTCGCTGCCCCTGTCACCCCCCTCCAGAAGGCACGAAGGTGTCCATGCTTCCCGCCGCCCCCGAGCAGGCCCCATCGGCACACCCCGAGCACGGAGGCCGGACGAGACCGGCGCGCGGGGCGCGGCGCCGGGCCCCGAGCGGGCTGTTCGAACCGGCCCAGCTCGTCCGCTCCTTCCCCGAGGCCCTGCACAAACTGCATCCCCGGGTCCTGGTGAAGAACCCGGTGCTCTTCGTCGTCTCCGTCGGCGCGGCCCTCACCACGCTGTCGGCGCTGCTGCACCCGGACGTCTTCACCTGGGTCATCAGCCTCTGGCTGTGGCTGACGGTCGTCTTCGCGAACCTCGCCGAGGCCGTCGCCGAGGGCCGCGGCAAGGCGCAGGCCCAGGCGCTGCGCCGGGCCCGCACGGACACGGTGGCGCTGCGGCTGGAGCACTGGAGCTACGGCATGAACCTCGCCACCGCCCGCACCGAGGCCGTCGCCGCCACCGACCTCAAGCCCCTGGACGTCGTACTCGTGGAGGCGGGCGAGCTGATCCCGGCCGACGGCGATGTCATCGACGGGGCCGCGGCCGTGGACGAGTCGGCGGTGACCGGCGAGTCCGCGCCGGTGATCCGGGAGGCGGGCGGCGACCGCAGCGGGGTCACGGGCGGTACGACGGTGCTGTCCGACCGGCTCCTGGTGCGGGTCAGCGCCCGCCCCGGGCACAGCTTCCTCGACCGGATGATCGCGCTGGTCGAGGGCGCCGCCCGGCAGAAGACCCCGAACGAGATAGCCCTCAACATCCTGCTGGCCTCGCTCACGATCATCTTCGTGCTGGTCGTCGTCGCCCTCCAGCCGATGGGTGACTACGCGGGCGCCGCCCAGTCCACCACCGTGCTGGTCGCCCTCCTCGTCACCCTCATCCCGACCACCATCGGCGCCCTGCTCTCCGCGATCGGCATCGCCGGCATGGACCGCCTGGTGCAGCGCAACGTGCTCGCCATGTCGGGCCGTGCGGTCGAGGCCGCCGGCGACGTGAACACCCTGCTGCTCGACAAGACCGGCACCATCACCCTCGGCAACCGCGAGGCCGCCGCCTTCATCCCGATGCCCGGTGTCCGGGAACAGCACCTCGCGGAGGCGGCCCAGCTGTCGTCGCTGGCCGACGAGACCCCGGAGGGCCGCTCGGTCGTCGTCCTCGCCAAGAACCGGCACGGCCTGCGCACGCCGGACCAGGACGCGCTGGCGAACGCGCACTGGGTCGCGTTCAGCGCGCAGACCCGGATGAGCGGGGTCGACCTGTGCTGGCCGGACGGCGCGGTGTGCGCCGTCCGCAAGGGCGCCGCCGGGCAGATCGTCGACTGGGTGCGCAGGTACGGCGGCCAGGTGCCGCCCGAGGCCCTGCGGTACTCCGACGCGGTGGCCGCCGGCGGCGGTACGCCCCTGCTGGTGGCCGTGCACGACTGGGACGGGCCGCGGGTGCTCGGCCTGATCCACCTCAAGGACGTCGTCAAGGACGGCATCCGCGAGCGCTTCGCCGAACTGCGCCGCATGGGCATCCGCACGGTGATGATCACCGGCGACAACCCGCTGACCGCCCGCGCCATCGCCCAGGAGGCGGGCGTGGACGACTACCTGGCCGAGGCCACCCCCGAGGACAAGCTCGCGCTGATCAGGCGCGAGCAGGAGGGCGGCAAGCTCGTCGCGATGACCGGTGACGGCACCAACGACGCCCCGGCCCTCGCCCAGGCGGACGTCGGCGTGGCGATGAACACCGGCACGTCGGCCGCCAAGGAGGCCGGCAACATGGTCGACCTCGACTCCAACCCGACCAAGCTCATCGAGATCGTCGAGATCGGCAAGCAACTCCTCATCACCCGCGGCGCGTTGACGACCTTCTCCATCACGAACGACGTGGCCAAGTACTTCGCCATCATCCCGGCGATGTTCGCGGGCACGTACCCGGGCCTGGGGTCCCTGAACGTGATGGGCCTGCACAGCCCGACCTCCGCGATCACCTCCGCGATCATCTTCAACGCGCTGATCATCATCGCGCTGATCCCGCTGGCCCTGCGCGGCGTGCGCTACACCCCCGCCTCCGCCCACGACCTGCTGCGCCGCAACCTGCTCGTCTACGGCCTCGGCGGACTCGTCCTGCCCTTCCTCGGCATCAAGCTCATCGACCTGGCCGTCTCCCAGGTGCCCGGCCTCGGCTGACCCGCGTCCGCCCGCCCGGCTGCCCCGTCAAGGACTCGTACGCGCACGTCAAGGCCCCGTCAGAGAAGGCGTTTCCGGCTTGCCCGGCCCGTGCGGCACGGCTTCCATGGAGGGCGTGAACAGCGCCTGGCCCCTGTCCGGCCGGCCGCCGGGTCCCGTTCGGCCGGCGCGTCGTACGCCGCGCTGAACGGAAGCGCCCGCGCCCGGCCGGCAGCGCGTCCCGCCGACGCCCGCCGTGCCGACGCCGCGTCCGCCGACGCCGCTTTCCGTGCCCCGAGGGGCGCCGTGACCGGCTCCGGCGCCCCTCGCTCCGTTTCACCGGGGGCGGGCGGCTTCACCGGGGGCGGGCGGCGCGTAAGGATCCCGTCAGGATCCGTCCCGCCCCCGTCAGGGGAACGTCAGCAGCGGTCGCCGGACCGCGCGGCCGTGCCTAGCGTCGGCGGTATGCGACGCAGCACAGCGGCCCGGACCGCCGGCGACCGCCACTGGCGTGGCAGCGCCCGGCTCGCGGTCGGCTGCGCCCTTCTCTTCGGCGCGCTCGCCTTCCTGGTCGACTGGGACGCCGGGACCCTGACCGGGGCGCGCGCCCTGCTCTGGACCGCCCTCGCGGCAGCGGTGGGCGTGGTGCTGCTGCCGCAGCGGGTGAGCGCGGGCCCCGGCTGGCTCGCGGTGCGCACCCCCTGGCGGCGGCACGTCGTCCGCACCGACGCGCTCACGGCCGTACGGCAGTACGACGGCGTCTCCTCCCACCTGGTCCTGCGGGACGTCCACGGCCACCGGCTGGAACTGGACCCCCGGATCCTCGCGGCGAACCCGCTGCTCTGGCACGAACTCGACACCGGCGTGCGCCGCTCCCTGGAGCGCGGCACGCTGCGTCAGGGAGCGGACGTCCTGGACCGGCTCGGGCACCGCATCGACGGCGAGGCTGCCGAGGGCGTGCTCCGCGCGTCGGGCCTGTCCTGACCCTCCCGGTCCGGCCCCCGTAGGCTTTCCTGGTAGCACGTGGGGAGCACCCTGCAGGAATGCCGTAGAGCCGTGAGAGAGGTCCCGTTGAGCTTCTGGTCGATCTATCAGCACGGTTTCGCGCGGGTCGCCGCCTGCACCGGCCACACCGTCATCGCCGACGCGCCCGCCAACGCCGCCTCCGTCCTGCGTCACGCGCGCCGGTGCGACGAGGAGGGTGTGGCCGTCGCCGTGTTCCCCGAGATGTGCCTGTCCGGGTACGCGATCGAGGACCTGCTGCTCCAGGACGCCCTGCTGGACGAGGTCGAGTCGGCGCTCGCCACGGTCGTCGCCGGGTCGGCCGAGCTACTGCCGGTGCTGGTGGTCGGCGCCCCACTGCGCCACCGCGGCCGGGTCTACAACTGCGCGGTGCTGGTCCACCGGGGCCGGATCCTCGGTGTCGTACCGAAGTCGTACCCGCCGAACTACCGCGAGTTCTACGAGCGCCGCCAGATCGCTGCGGGCGACGACGAGCGTGGCGGAACGATCCGCCTGGCCGGCGCCGACCTCCCCTTCGGCGTGGACCTGCTCTTCGCGGCCGACGACGTCCCGGGACTCGTCCTGCACACGGAGATCTGCGAGGACATGTGGGTGCCGGTGCCGCCGAGCGCCGAGGCGGCGCTGGCCGGCGCGACCGTGCTGCTCAACCTCTCCGGCAGCCCGATCACCGTCGGCCGCGCCGAGGACCGCAAGCTGCTGTGCCGCTCGGCCTCCGAGCGCTGCCACGCCGCGTACGTCTACGCGGCCGCCGGTCTCGGCGAGTCCACCACGGACCTGTCCTGGGACGGCCAGACCCTGATCTACGAGAACGGGGTGCTGCTGGCCGAGACCGAGCGGTTCCCGGCGGGCGAGCAGTACGCCGTCGCCGACGTCGACCTCGACCTGCTGCGCCAGGAGCGGCAGCGCACGGGCACCTTCGACGACAACCGCCGCACCCACGCCGCCCGCACCGCCGACTTCCGCACGGTGTCCTTCGAGCTCGCCCCGCCCGCCACCGCCGACCTGGGCCTGCGCCGCCGCCTGGAGCGCTTCCCGTTCGTGCCCGCCGACGCCGAGCGGCTCGCCCTGGACTGCTACGAGGCCTACAACATCCAGGTCGCGGGCCTCCAGCAGCGCCTCGCCGCGATCGGCGGGCCCAAGGTCGTCATCGGCGTCTCCGGCGGCCTGGACTCCACGCACGCGCTGATCGTCGCCGCCCGCGCGATGGACCGCGCCGGGCGGCCGCGCAGCGACATCCTGGCCTTCACCCTGCCCGGCTTCGCCACCAGCGACCACACCAGGGACAACGCCCACAAGCTGATGCGCGCCCTCGGCGTCACGGCGTCCGAGCTGGACATCTCGCCCACCGCACGGCTGATGCTGAAGGAGATGGGCCACCCCTTCGGCGCCGGCGAGCCGGTCTACGACGTCACCTTCGAGAACGTCCAGGCGGGCCTGCGCACCGACTACCTGTTCCGGCTGGCCAACCAGCGCGGCGGCATCGTCCTCGGCACCGGCGACCTCTCCGAGCTGGCGCTCGGCTGGTGCACGTACGGCGTCGGCGACCAGATGAGCCACTACAACGTCAACTCCGGCGTGCCCAAGACCCTGATCCAGCACCTCATCCGGTGGGTGATCAGCAGCGGCCAGTTCGACGACGAGACCGGCAAGATCCTCGCCGCGATCCTGGACACCGAGATCAGCCCCGAGCTGGTGCCGGGCGAGGAGCTGCAGTCCACCGAGTCGAAGATCGGCCCGTACGCCCTGCACGACTTCACCCTCTGGCACGTGCTGCGCTACGGCTTCCGTCCCTCGAAGATCGCCTTCCTGGCCTGGCACGCCTGGCACGACCAGGAGGCCGGCGCCTGGCCGCCCGGCTTCCCCGAGGCCGAGCGCCGCGCCTACGACCTCCCCGAGATCCACCGCTGGCTGGAGGTCTTCGTCCGCCGCTTCTTCGGCTTCTCCCAGTTCAAACGCTCCGCCATGCCGAACGGCCCGAAGGTCTCGGCCGGCGGCGCCCTCTCCCCGCGCGGCGACTGGCGCGCCCCGTCGGACGGCAACGCCCAGGCGTGGCTGCGGGACCTGGCACGCTTCGACCTGACGGGGGCGTAGGCGCCTCGCGCGCGTTCAGTTGTTCCACGTCTCGTCGTACGGGTCGTGCGGCACCGGCACCGGCTGCGCCGAGCTGACCTTCAGGAACGGGATCGGCCCGTTGTTGACCGGGTCCCGGCTCAGCCGGGGGCTGTAGGAGCCGGTCACCTCCAGCCAGGCGTCCGGCCGCAGCACCGGGGGCAACGTGCCGGTCAGCCCGATCTTGACCGGCTGGGCGTCCGCCGCACAGCAGTTGAGCGCCATCCGCACCAGATACGGCTGCCCCGAACCGTCCAGCGCGAGGAACCCGGTGACCTGGACCGTCCGCCCGCCCAGGGAACGGCCGTCGCCGTAGGCCGCGCGGGAGGCGTAGTCGACCACGGACATCTGCGCGGGCCCGCTGCCGCCGGGCAGCGGCCCGAGGCCGTACGGCTTCTGGAGCGCCGTCCCCGAGCGCAGCGCGCTGTACGAGCCGAGGGCGGGCGGCGCGATGAGGATGAGCGCGAGGAGAGGCAGCAACAGGAGCCAGGAGACCCGGGGTTCGGGGTGAGCATGGCCCTCGGGGTGTTCGCCGGTGTGCCCGTGCGGACGACGCCTCCTGCGCTCGTACCAGACCGTCGCCAGCGCCCCCACGATCAGCACCGCACCGGAGGCCAGCAGCAGCGGCTGCAGCCCCGCCTTGACGTACCGCAGATACAGACCGGTGCCGCCCGCGTGCAGCAGCGCGGCGCCGAGCAGGAACATGACGGCGGCCTGGGACTGGCGGTTCACAGCAGCACCACCCCGGTCACCACGGCACCCGCGACGGCCATCGCGAAGGTGGCGGGCGCGAAGCGCAGGGCGAAGCCGCGGCCGAAGGTGCCGGCCTGCATCGCGAACAGCTTGAGGTCGATCATCGGCCCCACCACGAGGAACACCAGCTTGGCCGTCAGGGAGAACTGGGTGAGGGAGGCCGCGACGAACGCGTCCGCCTCCGAGCAGATGGACAGCAGTACGGCGAGGACGGCGAGCGCGAGGATCGCGACCAGCGGGTTGGCGGCCGCCGTGCGCAGCCACTGTGCCGGGGCCACCGCCTTCAGGGTCGCGGCGGCCATCGCGCCGAGCACCAGGAACCCGCCCGCGTGCACGGTGTCGTGCCGGACCGAGTTCCAGAACGCCTCCCCCTTGGTCGCGCCCTCGTGCGCGCCGTGGGCCGGCGGGCGCAGCCAGTCGGTGCGGCCCAGCCGCTGCCACAGCCAGCCCATCACGCACGCCACCAGCAGACTCGCGGCGAACCGGCCGAGGACCATCTCGGGGTTGCGGGGAAAGGCCACGGCGGTGGCGGTCAGCACGATCGGGTTGATGGCCGGGGCGGAGAGCAGGAACGCGAGGGCGGCGGCCGGGGTGACACCCCGGCGCACCAGCGCGCCCGCCACCGGCACCGACGCGCACTCGCAGCCCGGCAGGATCGCGCCCGCGACCCCGGCCACCGGGACGGCGAGGGCGGGGCGGCGCGGCAGGGCGCGCGCAAAGAAGGACGGCGGGACGAACACCGCGAGCGCCGCCGAGAGCAGCACGCCGAGCACCAGGAAGGGCAGCGCCTGCATGGTCACCGCGACGAACACCGTCATCCAGCTCTGCATCAGCGGGGTGCCGAGGAGTCCGCGGATCGGGGACTGGGCGAGCACGGCGAGGAGCAGGGTCAGGACCAGTACCAGCGGGGAGCTGAGCCGGCGGCCCTCCTGACCCGACGGTGCGTCAACAGGGCCTGCCTCCGCACCGGGTGGGGCGTCTTCGGTGATGGCCACGTGCGGTTACCTCCGGCTGGTGTGCTCCCTCCCCCTCGGTACGCGCATGCTTGCGCAGGTGTTCACACCGTTGCTGGAACCACTCTTCTTCTTGGGGCACTCTTTTCCCTCGTGGTGAGCGTTCCGTATCAAGGAGGGCCGAGGGCCCCGCGTGCGCACATGGTGGTGTGCGGTGACGACGGTCTCGCGCACCGGCTGGCCGCCGAGTTGCGCGGGGTCTACGGCGAGCAGGTCACCCTGGTCGTGCCGCCGGACGAGCGCACCGCCCGCCCGCCGGTGGTGGGCCGGGCCCGGTCGGCGTCGGCGGCGCTGTTCGACCGCGTGGTGAGCGCGACGGTGGGCCGGGCGGGTGCCGCAGCCGGGGTCACGGCGCCGCCCGCCGCGAGCGCCTCCGGCGGTGCGGACGGGCAGGACGGGCAGGACGGGCCCCGGGTGCTGGAGGCCGTCGGGCTCAGCGAGGCGGTGCTCGCCGAGGCCGGGGTGGAGCGGGCCGCCGCGCTCGCCCTCGTCTTCGACGACGACGAGACCAACATCCGCGCCGCCCTGACCGCCCGCCGGCTCAACCCGCGGCTGCGCCTCGTCCTGCGGCTCTACAACCGCCGGCTGGGCCAGCACATCGAGGAACTCCTCGACCAGGCGGCCGCGTTGGCCACGGGCGACGGCGGGAACGAGAGCGGCACGGACGCCTCCACGACCGTGCTGTCGGACGCCGACACCGCCGCGCCCGCGCTCGCCGCGACCGCCGTCACGGGCACCAGCAAGGTCGTCCAGACCGAGGGCCTGCTGCTGCGGGCCGTGGAACGCCCGCTGTCCGCGGACGGGCGGCCCGCCGGCTCCGGGCTCTCCACGCTGGCCCTGCTGTCGGCGGGCGACCGGGCCGGCGGGGAGGGCCCGGACGGCAACGGGGAGCAGGAGACGCGGCTGCTGCCCGACGACGACGAGGTCGCCCGCGCGGGCGGGCGCACGGCGCTGGTGCTGGAGCAGGCGTCGGCGGCGGGCGGCCCGGCGGCGGCCACGGCCGGCGGCCGCGGGGCGAACGGGCGCGGGGTGGGCGGCGTACCGCCGCTCGCCTCGCTGTTCTCGCGCCGGCTGCGGTGGTCGCTGGCGGGCATGGTGGCCTGCGTGGTCGCGCTCGCCGTCGCGCTGTGGCTGGTCAGCGGGATCCAGCCGCTGCGCGCCTTCTACTACACCCTGCTCGATCTGTTCGCGATCGACGACCCCGCCAAGGAGGCCCCGCTCGGCCGCCAGATCCTCCAACTCCTCTCCGCGCTCGTCGGGTTGCTGCTCCTTCCGGTCCTGCTGGCGGCCGTCCTCGAAGCGCTGGGCACCTTCCGCACCGCCTCCGCCCTGCGCAAGCCGCCGCGCGGCCTCGGCGGGCACGTCGTCCTGCTCGGGCTGGGGAAGATCGGCACCCGGGTCATGACCCGGCTGCGCGAACTGAACGTCCCCGTCGTGTGCGTGGAGTCCGACCCGGAGGCACGCGGGCTCGCGACCGCGCGCCGGCTGCGGGTGCCGGTGGTCCTCGGCGACGTCACCCAGGAAGGCGTCCTGGAGGCCGCCAAGATCCACCGGGCGTACGCCCTCCTCGCCGTGACCAGCGCCGACACCACCAACCTGGAGGCCGTGCTGTACGCGCGCACCGTACGGCCCGATCTGCGGGTGGTGCTGCGGCTGTACGACGACGACTTCGCCACCGCCGTCTACCGCACCCTGCGGGCCGCGTACCCGCACGCGCTGACCCGGAGCCGGAGCGTCACGCACCTGGCCGCGCCCGCGTTCGCCGGGGCGATGCTCGGCCGGCAGGTGGTGGGCGCGATCCCCGTGGGGCGCAGGGTCCTGCTCTTCGCGTCCGTGGACGTGGCCGGCCATCCCCAGCTGGAGGGCCGCACCGTCCGCGAGGCCTTCCGGGCCGGCTCCTGGCGGGCCCTCGCCCTGGAGGGCCGCACCGACACGGCCCCGGACCATGTGCTGGAGAAGGGAGACCGTGTCGTCGTCGCGGCCACCCGCAGAGGCCTCGCGGAACTGCGCTGACCTGTACGGGGGTTACGCCTTGGGCAGGTGCCGCGCCGCGAAGTCCATCTCCAGCCGGACCTGCTTGATCCGCTCGTCCACGACCAGGGAGCCGTGGCCGGCTTCGTAGCGGTAGACCTCGTGGGTGGCGCCGCGGGCGTCCAGGCGCTTGACGTAGTTGTCGATCTGGCGGATCGGGCAGCGCGGGTCGTTGACCCCGGCCGAGATGTAGACCGGGGTCTTGACCGCGTCGACGTACGTCAGCGGGGAGGACGCCTCGAAGCGCTCCGGGACCTCCTCCGGGGTGCCGCCCAGCAGGGTGCGGTCCATGGCCTTCAGGGCCTCCATCTCGTCGTGGTACGCGGTGACGTAGTCCGCGACGGGCACGACCGCGATGCCCACCGTCCAGGCGTCGGGCTGGGTGCCGATGCCGAGCAGGGTGAGATAGCCGCCCCAGGAGCCGCCGGTGAGGACCAGGCGCCCGGGGTCGGCGAGACCGGAGGAGACCGCCCAGTCGCGGACCGCCGCCACGTCCTCCAGCTCGATCAGGCCGACCCGGTGCTTGAGGGCGTCGGTCCAGGCGCGGCCGTATCCCGTGGAGCCGCGGTAGTTGACCCGGACCACCGCGTACCCCTGGTCGACCCAGGCGGCCGGGCCCGCGGCGAAGGAGTCGCTGTCGTGCCAGGTCGGGCCGCCGTGCAGGTCGAAGACCGTGGGCAGGGGGCCCCTGGCGCCCGCGGGCCTCTGGATCAGGGCGTGGATGCGGCCGCCGGGGCCCTCCACCCAGGCGTCCTCCACCGCGACCGACGGCGGGCAGACCAGGCCGGGCGGGTCCAGCACGACCCCGCCGGACGTGGAGCGCACGGCCGGCGGCTCCTCGGCCGACGACCACAGGTACTCCACGCTGCCGTCGGGGCGGGCCGTGGCGCCCGACACCGTGCCGGGCGGGGTGGGGATGCGGGTCAGCTCGCGGCTGGCCAGGTCGAGGCGGAACAGCTCGCTGCGGGCCTCGAAGCCGTGCGCGACGAGCAGGGCCGAGCCGTCCGGGTACCACTCGGCGCTGACGTCGCCCGGCAGCTCCAGGGCGAGGTCGGTCTCCTCGCCCGTCGCCACGTCCCACACCAGGGGCTCCCAGCGGCCCCGGCGCTGATGGCCGATGAGCAGCCGGGTGTCGCCTTCGACGGGGGCGAAGCCGAGCACCTCCAGGCCCAGCTCCTCGGTGCCGCCCTTGGTGTCGTCCAGCTCGGCGACCGTCGTGCCGTCCGGGCGCAGCACGCGCAGCGCCGCGTGCATGGCGTCGCCGTGCTCGGTGTGCTCGACGGCGATCAGGGAACCGTCGTGCGAGAGGTCGCCGACGCCGGCCGACTCGCGGTGGCGGTAGATCTCGGCCGTGGGCTCGCCGGCGCGGGCGAGGTGGATCGTCGTGCCGTCCTCGTCCGTGGAGCGGCCGACCACCGCCGTGCGCCCGTCGCGGGCGAGGGCCAGCCCGGCCGGGTAGGAGGGGTCGAGGCCGGGGACCGCCGGCTCGGCCGCGCCGCCCGCGAAGGGCTGGCGGCGCCAGATGCCGAACTCGTCGCCGTCCTTGTCGTCGAACCACCAGATCCAGGTGCCGTCCGGGGAGAGCACGCCGTCCGTCGTGCCGTTCGGCCGGTCCGTCGCCTGGCGCTGCTCGCCCGTCGCGCGGTCCCAGGCATACAGCTCGTACGTCCCCGTCGCGTTCGACACGAACAGGGAGCGGTCCGGCGCGTCCTCCGCCCAGTCGGGCAGCGACACCCGCGGCGCCCGGAAGCGCTTCTCCCAGTCCGGCAGGTCGTGCATGGTGTTCTCGCTCATCGCCCCAGTCATGCGCCCATACTGCCTGGCCGCGCGGACAATTGTGTGGCGAGTGTCCGCAGCCTGTGGATAACTTTCGGCTCATGACCGCACAGAGCCCTTCCGTGTCCGTCCCGTCGAACTGGCGGGAGGACAATCGCGCTATGTGGGACGAAAGGGTCCCGGTCCATGTCGCGGGCCCGTACTACGACCTCGACGGCTTCCGCGCCCGCCCGGACGTCCTGCGGGACTTCGAGACGGCCGAGGTCGGCGACGTCACCGGCCGGTCCCTGCTGCACCTGCAGTGCCACATAGGCCTCGACACCCTCTCCTGGCTCCACCGCGGCGCCGCCCGCGTCGCCGGCCTGGACTTCTCCGCCCCGGCCGTGGAGGCCGCCCGCTCCCTCGCCGCCGACCTCGGGCACGGCCCCGAGCGCGCCTCCTTCGTCGCGGCCGACGTCTACGACGCGCGGCAGGCGGTGCCCGAGCCGTCGTACGACATCGTCTACACCGGGCTCGGCGCCCTGTGCTGGCTGCCGGACATCCGGCGCTGGGCGCAGACCGCCGCCTCGCTGGTCTCCCCCGGCGGCTTCCTCTACCTCGCCGAGTTCCACCCGATCACCGACACCCTGGACGACGCGACCGGCACCCGGATCGTGCGCGACTACTTCACCCGCGACGCCCAGGTGTGGGACGAGCCCGGCACCTACGCCGACCTGAGCGCCGAGACGGTCCACAACCGCAGCGTCCAGTGGACGCACCCGCTCGGCGACGTCGTCTCCGCGCTCGCCGCGACCGGACTGCGCGTCGAGTTCCTGCACGAGCACGACGTGTCGCTCTTCCCCCGCTTCGAGAACTTCGAGGTGAGGGACGGCTACCACCGCTTCCCGGCCGGCCACCCCCGTATCCCGCTGGCCTACTCGCTGAAAGCCGTCAAGGCCTGACGGGTGCCCCGCGGGCGGGCGCCGGGCCGGGGCGCCGTACCGTGGAGGGCGTGTACCGCTTTCTGCTGACACCCCGCTGGTGGGGCATCAACGTCTTCGTGCTGCTCGCCATCCCGTTCTGCATCTTCATGGGGTCGTGGCAGCTGAGCCGGTTCGAGGGGCGGGTGCACGACAGCCGCACCGCGGCCAAGCAGGCCGCCTCCGACCAGCGGGAGACCGCGAAGCCGCTGGACACGATGCTGCCCGTGAACCAGGCGACCTCCGGCCGCCGGGTCAGCGCGCACGGGCGGTACGGCACCCAGCTGCTGGTGCCCGGCCGGCAGCTCGACGACAGGAACGGCTTCTACGTCCTCACGCTGCTGCGCACCGACTCCGGCAAGGCCCTGCCGGTCGTGCGGGGCTGGCTGCCGGGCACGGCGGACGCGGCGAAGGCCCCGGCCCCGCCGGCCGGTGAGGTCACCGTCACCGGCGCGCTGCAGGCCTCCGAGACGCCCGGCGACAACGGGGTCAGCGCGGCCGGCGGACTCCCGTCGGGCCAGACGGCGGCGATCAGCTCGGCGTCACTGGTCAACCTGGTGCCGTACAAGCTGTACGACGCCTGGATCACCCTCGACACGGCCGACTCCGGCATGAAGCCCGTCCCCGCGACCGCCCCGGCGGGCAGCGGCCTGGACCTGAAGGCCTTCCAGAACCTCGGCTACACCGGCGAGTGGTTCGTCTTCGCGGGCTTCGTGGTCTTCATGTGGTTCCGCCTGCTGCGGCGCGAGGCGGAGGCGGTACGGGACGTCGCGCTGGGCCTGGTGCCGGAGGAGTCGCAGGACTCCCAGGAAGCGGATCCGGCGCCGGTGAGCGCTCCGTAAAAGGAGCCGCCGGGGTTACGACGCCGCCAGCACCCCGGTGTAGTACACGGTCCCCGCGCACGCCTGCGGCACCGTCGCCGAGGCCGTCGGCGAACCGCCCTGGGCGGTGTGCGTGACCACGACACTTCCCTGGGCCAGGCCTTCCTCCGTGCCCAGCTGGGTCGTCGTGCCCGACGTCGTACCGCCCGAGTCCGAGCCCGTGGTGCCGGAGGCGCCCGCGTCCGGGGTGGGGCTCGGGTCCGGCGACGGGCCACCGGTGGAACCGGTCGTCGAGCCGCCCGTGGTGGTGGAGCCGCCGGAGGTCGGGCAGGTCTGCGAGGGCACGAAGGCGAACTTCTCCTCGTACGCCGCGCCGGGCTGCAGCACCAGTGCGGAGACCTCCAGCGCCGGGTCGGGCAGCCCGGTCGCCGCGTCCCCGGCCACATGCCGGGCGGTGGCGATCTTGGCCGGGTCGGCCGCGCCCTGAGCGGCGGGGGTGACCTTGCCCGCGCCGCCGACGGTGCAGGCGGCGGGGGAGGTGTTGGTGACCTGGAACGTGCCGTAGACGACGCCCGCGGTGTCGGGCGCGGCGACACTGCCGGTCGCGGAGCCCAGCTGCGCGGCCCTGCACACCGGGACGCCGCTGGAGGAGAGCGTGGCGCTCGGGTCGGCGCCCGCGGAGCCGGTGGCGGCGCCGCCGCTCCTGCCCTTCTCGCCGGTCCTGCCGGGCTGTCTGCCGGGCGCGGCGCTCACGCCGCCCCCGTCCTTCCTCCCCGAGGTACCGCCGCCCGGGGCCCGGTCCTGCCCGGTGCCACCCTGGGCCTGGGAGGACTGGCCGGCCATGGCCGTGTCGGGCTGGGAGCCGCCGGAGTCCGAGACGTGCACGAGGGCCGGGATCGCGGTGCCGAAGAACAGGGCCGCGGCGGCCATCCCGACGACGGCCTGCCGCTTGCGGGCCCGCCGGGCCGGCACCGCGCGCCGCAGGTGCTCCAGCGAACCGGACCGCGGCTCGATGTCGTCGACGACGGAGTGCAGCATCCGCCGCAGCGCGAGCTCGTCGTCCCCGAGGCCGCCGAGCTCCGCTCCGAGGCCGTCGGGATCCGGGCCGAGCCCCTCGGCGTTCTTCTCGTCGGGGCCGTGGTTCACAGTTCCGTTCCCAGCATGCGATTGCTTGTGCTCGTCCTCGTCGTACCGCCTCATGCCGACCCTCGCTCGCTCATGCCGGTGCCTCCATGGCCACCCGCAGCGCGGCGATGCCCCGCGAACCGTACGCCTTCACCGAGCCCAGGGAGATCCCGAGGGTCTCGGCGACCTGCGCCTCGGTCATGTCCGCGAAGTAGCGCAGCACCAGGACCTCGCGCTGGCGGCGCTGGAGGCCCTTCATCGCCTTGATGAGGTCGCGGCGCTCCAGCTGGTCGTAGGCGCCCTCCTCCGCGCTGGCCATGTCGGGCATCGGCTTGGAGAGCAGCTTCAGGCCGAGGATGCGCCGGCGCAGCGTGGAGCGGGAGAGGTTGACGACCGTCTGGCGCAGGTAGGCGAGGGTCTTCTCCGGGTCGCGCACGCGTTTGCGGGCGGAGTGCACGCGGATGAAGGCCTCCTGTACGACGTCCTCGCAGGAGGCGGTGTCGTCGAGGAGCAGCGCGGCCAGGCCCAGCAGGGAGCGGTAGTGGGCGCGGTAGGTCTCGGTGAGGTGGTCGACGGTGGTCCCGGCGACCGCGTCCGCCGCGGCCCCCTCGGCTCCGGCTTCGTCTCGCTGACTGGGTATGCGGGCGGGCCGCGCGGCGGGCATGGGCGCGATCACCGGCATGCCGCCGGGCGTGCGGGGCCGGAGCGCCGCACGGGGCGGCCGGAGTGCCGCGGTGCCGCGGGCCGCACTGAGTTCGAGTACCTCTGCCACGCCTGTTGGACACGTCTCCCCCCGCCAGGGTTGTACGTGCCGGACGTCACATATGCGACAACCGACGGTGCTTCGAGAGCCGTCATGCGTCCCGCTCTTCCCCTATGTCCGATGTGGACCAGGCGTCCCCACGCCCGGTCCGTTCACGGCGTCCCCGCGCCCGAAGAGTGACCGCAAAGACGCTCCCCGCCCCGCGCACGGTTGCGGGGGCGGGGAGGGAAATCCTCTGTTGCCGTGATCCAGTGGATCAAGTGGTTTGGACCATGCTTCCGGCCACACTTCTTACGCGGATCCTATAAACCTCTTGCCGTCTTTCGGACGCGGTGGCCGGATCCCTACGCCGTTCTCCATGCCGTTCTCCATGCCGTTCCCTACGCCGTTCTCTCCGCGGCGACCAGTTCGGCGATCTGCGCGGCGTTCAGCGCGGCGCCCTTGCGGAGGTTGTCGCCGCAGACGAACAGCTCCAGCGCGGTCGGGTCGTCCAGGGCGCGCCGCACCCGCCCGACCCAGGTCGGATCGGTGCCGACGACGTCGGCCGGGGTCGGGAACTCACCGGCTTCCGGATCGTCGTAGAGGACGACCCCCGGCGCGGTCGCGAGGATCTCGCGGGCGCCGTCGACGGTGACCTCGCCCTGGAAGCGGGCGTGCACGGTCAGGGAGTGGGTGGTGACGACCGGCACCCGGACACAGGTCACGGCGACCGGCAGCTGTGGCAGCCCGAGGATCTTGCGGGCCTCGTCGCGGACCTTCATCTCCTCCGAGGACCAGCCGTCCTCCCGCAGCGACCCGGCCCACGGCACGACGTTCAGCGCGACCGGCTCCGGGAACGGCCCGGTCCGCTCGCCGACGGCCCGCCGCACGTCACCGGGTTTCGTCCCCAGCTCGGTGCCGGCCACCAGGGACATCTGGGCCCGCAGCGTGTCCACCCCGGCCTGCCCGGCGCCGCTCACCGCCTGGTACGACGACACCACCAGCTCGCGCAGCCCGAACTCGGCGTGCAGCGCGCCCAGGGCGACGATCATCGTCAGCGTCGTGCAGTTGGGGTTGGCGACGATCCCGCGCGGCCGCATCCGTACGCAGTGCGGGTTGACCTCGGGCACCACGAGCGGCACCTCCGGGTCGAGCCGGAAGGCCGCCGAGTTGTCGACGACGACCGCACCGCGCGCGACGGCGATCGGCGCCCACGCGGCGGCGACCTCGTCCGGCGTGTCGAACAGGGCGATGTCGACCCCGTCGAAGGCCTCTTCGCTCAGGCCCACCACCTCGACCTCCGCCCCGCGCACGGCCAGCTTGCGGCCGACCGAGCGCGGGGAGGCGATCAGGCGGATCTCGCCCCAGATGTCCGCCCGCTGGGACAGGATCTGGAGCATGACCGCGCCGACGGCCCCGGTCGCTCCCACGACCGCGAGCGTCGGCCTGCCGGTCGGTGCCATTACCGGCCCGTGCCTCCGTAGACGACGGCCTCGTCGGTCTCGGAGTCGAGCCCGAAGGCGGTGTGCACGGCGCGCACGGCCTCCGGCACGTCGTCGGCGCGCGTGACGACCGAGATACGGATCTCGGAGGTCGAGATCAGCTCGATGTTCACGCCGGCGTCGGACAGCGCCTCGAAGAAGGCGGCCGTGACGCCCGGGTTGGTCTTCATCCCGGCGCCGACCAGCGAGATCTTCCCGATCTGGTCGTCGTAGCGCAGCGAGTCGAAGCCGATGCCCGGCCGGTTCTTCTCCAGCGCGTCGATGGCCCTGCGGCCCTCGGTCTTCGGCAGCGTGAAGGAGATGTCCGTCAGGCCGGTCGCGGCGGCGGACACGTTCTGCACGACCATGTCGATGTTGATCTCGGCATCGGCGATGGTCCGGAAGATCGCGGCGGCCTCACCCGGCTTGTCCGGCACACCGACGACCGTGATCTTGGCCTCGGAGGTGTCGTGTGCGACACCGGAGATGATGGCCTGCTCCACCTTCTTGTCCCCTTGCTCGATCGGCTCGCTGCTGACCCACGTGCCCTGAAGCCCGCTGAAGCTGGACCGGACGTGGATCGGGATGTTGTAACGGCGGGCGTACTCCACACAGCGGTGGAGCAGCACCTTGGACCCGGAGGCGGCGAGCTCCAGCATGTCCTCGAAGGAGATCCAGTCGATCTTCTTCGCCTTCTTCACCACACGCGGGTCGGCGGTGAACACGCCGTCGACGTCGGTGTAGATCTCACAGACCTCGGCGTCGAGCGCGGCGGCCAGCGCCACGGCCGTCGTGTCGGACCCGCCGCGCCCCAGCGTGGTGATGTCCTTCTTGTCCTGGCTGACGCCCTGGAAGCCGGCGACGATCGCGATGTTGCCCTTGTCCAGCGAGTCGCGGATCCGGCCCGGCGTGACATCGATGATCCGGGCTTTGTTGTGGACCGAGTCGGTGATGACGCCGGCCTGGCTGCCGGTGAAGGACTGGGCCTCGTGGCCCAGGTTTTTGATCGCCATCGCCAGCAGGGCCATGGAGATCCGCTCTCCGGCGGTCAGCAGCATGTCGAACTCACGCCCGGCAGGCATCGGAGAAACCTGCTCGGCGAGATCGATCAGCTCGTCCGTCGTGTCGCCCATCGCGGAAACGACGACGACAACCTGGTTGCCGTTCTTCTTCGCTTCCACGATCCGCTTGGCGACGCGCTTGATGCCCTCGGCATCGGCTACGGAGGAGCCTCCGTACTTCTGCACGACAAGGCCCACGTGCGCTCCTCGCTCGGTTCGTTTGTGTCGGCTCAGTCTAACGAGCGCCCGAATTCCACCGCCCTGCTCCCGCATGGTGAGACGTCGGACGTCCGTGTTCCGCATCTGCCCAGACTCCGCCGCGCCACGCGGGAAAGTGCCCCGCGTCACAGCCGCAACCGCATTACCTTTCCACCACAAGGGGTGCCAGGGGGAGCACAGGGGGTGCGGCATGACGGAGATCCTGCTCGCGGCGACCGTCCTGCTCGGCGGCTGCGTCCAGTGGCTGACCGGCATGGGCTTCGCCCTGGTCGCCGTACCGGCGCTGGTGCTGCTGCTCGGCCCCGCCCAGGGCGTGGTCCTCGCGAACTGCGCCGCCGGCGCGATCAGCGTGGCCGGTCTGGCGGGCGGCCGGCTCCGCGTCCGCCTCACGGCGATGGTCCCCCTCTGCCTGGCGGCGGCCTGCACGGTCCCGGCGGGCGCCTGGCTGACCCGCCGACTCCCGCACCCCGTCCTGCTGCTGATGATGGGCACCCTGGTCACGGCGGCCGTCCTGCTGGTGATGCGCGGCGCCCGGGTCCCGGCCCTGCGCGGCAGCAAGGGGGCGGTGACGGCCGGCGCCCTGGGCGGCTTCATGAACGCGGCAGCGGGCGTGGGCGGCCCGCCGGTGTCCCTCTACGCCCTCAACGCGGGCTGGACGGTACGGGAGTTCGTGCCCAACGCCCAGTTCTACGGCGTGGCGGTCAACGCCTTCTCCATCGCCGCGAACGGCACCCCGCACCTGACCGCGCCCCAATGGCTCGTGACGGCCGCGGCGATGACCCTGGGCGCCCTGACCGGAGCCGCCCTCGCCCCCCGCATCCCCGAACGCCGGGCCCGCCACCTGGTCCTCCTGCTGGCCCTGGCGGGCGGCGCCACGACCATGGCCAAGGGCCTGTGGGGAGTGTGGCCCGGCGGTTAGGGTGCGGGCGTGCGCGTACTCCTGGTGGAAGACGACGAGACGACGGCCGCCCGACTGGCCGAAACCCTGCGGGCGCACGGCCACGAAGTGGTCCGGGACGACCCCCGGGCGATCCTGGTCGGCCCCGGCTCTCTGTCGGCGTGCGGCACCCTGCGAACCGGTACGACGCTCCCCCTGATCGCCCTCGTCGGCTCGGAGCACGATCGCGTGACGGCCCTGGAAAGGGGCGCGGACGACTACGTGTTCGCGCCGTTCGACGCGGCGCGGATCACCGAGCGCATTCGGGCGGTGGTACGAACACCGATCCGACCGGAGCCGGAAATCCCCCTGGACATCGGCCGGTTGGACCTGTCGACGGCGGAACGCACACTCCTGGCCCAGCTCCTCGGCCGACCCGACCAGGTGCTCACCCGCGCTCAGCTCACCCGGTTCCCGGACCTGGCGGACGCCTTGGACGCACACGTGACGACACTGCGCCGGAAACTGCCCGGGACACTCGCCCTGGAGCAAGTACGGGGCATCGGCTTCCGGCTGACGGCCGGTCGCCGAACTCCTGGCTCCCGGGTTCCCGGGTTCCCGGCCGGAGCTACTTCCCCCGCCGGATCCCCAGCGGAGCGCCGATCTCCTCCGCCATGACCCGGCCCGCCTCGAACTCCAGGGTCTCGTCGCCCATCGTGGCCTGGTCGGTGTCCAGGCCGTCGAGTTCTTCCAGGGGCTGGTTGAGGCGGACGTGGATGAGGACCGACTGGAGGGCGCGCAGGACGGCGGAGGCCGTGGCGCCCCAGTTGGAGAAGTAGGAGAACTGCCACCACCACAGGGCCTCGGTGGTGCGGCCCGCGCGGTAGTGGGCCATGCCGTGGCGCAGGTCGGTGATGACGTCGGCCAGGTCGTCGGAGATACGGGCCGGGACCGGGGCCTTGCGGGGCTCGTAGGGATCGAAGACCTCCGAGTACACGTCCACCGGCTCCAGCAGGCGGGCCAGGTTCTCGCGGAGTCCGTCGACGTCCGGCTCCGGGCCGAGGTCGGGCTCGTAGCGCTCGTCGGGGACGATGTCCTCGTGCGCGCCCAGCCGGCCGCCGGCCAGCAGCAGTTGGGAGACCTCCAGGAGGAGGAAGGGCACGGTCGAGCCCGGCTCGTCGCCTCTCGCCACCTCTGTGACGGCCACCAGGAAGCTCTCGACCTGGTCCGCGATCTGGACCACGAAGTCGTCCGGGTTCTGCGTCGAGTCGTGCAGTGTGGCGTCAGACATCTAGGAGTCGTCTCCCCTCGAAGGCGCGGCCGAGGGTCACCTCGTCCGCGTATTCCAGGTCGCCGCCCACCGGGAGGCCGCTGGCCAGGCGGGTGACCTTCAGGCCCATGGGCTTGATCATCCGGGCGAGGTAGGTCGCGGTGGCCTCGCCCTCCAGATTCGGGTCCGTCGCCAGGATCAGTTCCGTGACCGTCCCGTCGGCCAACCGCGCGAGAAGTTCTCGTATACGCAGGTCGTCGGGGCCCACACCCTCGATCGGGCTGATCGCGCCGCCGAGCACGTGGTAGCGGCCGCGGAACTCGCGGGTGCGCTCGATGGCGACGACGTCCTTCGGCTCCTCCACGACGCAGATGACCGACGGGTCGCGGCGCGGGTCACGGCAGATGTTGCACAGCTCCTCCTGTGCCACGTTGCCGCAGGTCGCGCAGAAGCGGACCTTCGCCTTCACCTCCAGCAGGGCCTGGGCGAGACGCTTCACGTCCGTCGGTTCCGCCTGGAGGATGTGGAAGGCGATCCGCTGCGCGCTCTTGGGACCGACGCCGGGCAGCCGCCCCAGCTCGTCGATGAGGTCCTGGACCACGCCTTCGTACACCGGACTGCCTTTCCTGGAGACCTTTCGGTACGTACCGTAGTTGGCCCGGGCTCAGAACGGCAGACCGGGGATGCCCGTGCCGCCGCCGAGTCCCTGGGCCAGCGGGCCGAGCTTCTGCTGCTGGAGCGACTGCGCGTTCTCGTTGGCCGCGTGCACGGCCGCCACGATCAGGTCGGCGAGGGTCTCCGTGTCCTCCGGGTCCACCGCCTTCGGGTCGATCTTCAGCGCGCGCAGCTCGCCCGCGCCGGTCACGGTGGCCCGCACCAGACCGCCGCCCGCCTGCCCGTCGACCTCCGTGTTCGCCAGTTCCTCCTGCGCCCGCTGCAGGTCCTGCTGCATCTTCTGGGCCTGCTGGAGCAACTGCTGCATGTTGGGCTGGCCACCACCGGGGATCACGATCAGCTCCTCTGCGCTCTTCTCGGATTTCTCCGCTGAGCATGAGCCTACGTGGTCCACACCGCCGCCGCCCCGCCACTCTTTCGAGTGAGAACCCCAGCAGCCCTATACCTGATCAAGGCCCTCTTCCGGGCGGAAAACCTGGGAAAGGCCCCTCTTCGCCACCCATTGGGCGGTAGGAAGGGTGCCGCGCGTCGGCAGAGATCGGCAGGAATTGTCACGCAGTGTAATCAACCGTGGTCAGTAGGGTCAGTAGGGAGTGCCGGGTGGGTCAGCCGGAGATGCAGCCCGAGCGTCCGCCTCAGGACGGGCGGGGCGAGGGCTCGGCCGGGCTGCGGCCGGGCGACCTGACCGGGCGGCCCTTTCCGCTCGGGGACTGGGGCGAGCCGGCCGAGCGGCTGGACGAGCTGTACCGGTGGGCGGAGCGCGGGGCCCTGCGGACGGCGGCCTGGTATCTGCGCGACCGGGTGTGGAAGCGGCGGGGCGCGCGCCTGCTGCGGGTCGGCGCGGCGGCGGGCGTGGCGGCCGGTGCGGCCCTGCCGCTGCTGGATCTGACCAGGGTGGCGCACGGGGTGGCCCCCTGGGGCTGCCTGGCGCTGCTCCTCGCGGTCGCGTGCGTCGGCGTCGACCGGTACTTCGGCGTGACCTCCGGCTGGATGCGGGACGTCGCCACGGCACAGGCGGTCGCGCGGCGGCTCCAGGCGTTCCAGTTCGACTGGGCCTCCGAGAGCATCCGGGAGGTGCTGGGCCCGGCGGAGGGCACGGCGGGCGAGGCGGCCGAGCGGTGCCTGGGCGTGCTGCGCCGGTTCTCGGAGGACGTCACCGAGCTGGTGCGCACGGAGACGACCGACTGGATGGTCGAGTTCCGCACCGGGTCCGCGCCGCTGGGCATCCAGACTGCGGCGTCGGTGCCGCCGAGGACGGAGCCGGGCGCCGCCGGCGGCCGCTTCCCCCTGCCCCCGGCGAACGGCTCCCGCCCGAACATGCCCAGGCAGCGCCCCCCGGAACCACGATGACCCGCTGACCGCCCACGGCACCCCCTGGGCGCAGAGTCTCATCCCCTCCGGTGTCCAGCACGGCACATGTCCATGGGTGCGGACGACGTCCTGTCCGGTCCCCCGGGTCAGATACGTCAGGAAGCTGGAGGCCAGGGAGTCGGCGGGCGGCTGGCCGTAGGTGTACGCGTACTCGATCTCCCGGTACGGGTACGCACTGCTCCCGTGCTCGATGGCGTCCGCCGACGAGGCGTTGCCGTCGAGGTCCAGCACGCGCACTCCCTTCGCGTCGTCGGCGAGGTTCAGCTCGCTGTAGCCGATCGCGCCGGGCAGCTGGGCGGCCTCGGCCAGCACCTGCTCGGTGGAGTCGAGCTCGCAGCGGGTCACCGGTGCCGTCGCATCGTCCTTGTGGACGCAGTCGACGGAGGAGTTCGCCATCTCGCCGCGCCCCAGGACACGGTCCTGGAAGACCTGCCGGGTACCGGAGTTGGCGTCCCGGCCGACCAGGCGCACGGGCAGCGAACGGCCGCCCAGCCGGCTCCAGTCGGTGATCTGCCCCTGGTACAGCCGCCGTACGTCCGCCGTCGACAGGTTCGTCAGGCCCACGTCCGCGTTCACCACGAGCGCGAAGACCGACAACGCGGTTCGGGACTGGTGTGGTCGTCGCGGTCGATGCCGAGCGAGCCGTCGTTCTCGATGCGGAGCAGCACGAGCGTCGCGTCGCTCATGTCCGGCGCCCCGTCGAAGTCGAGGAGCAGGAGACCGAGCCGTCGGTCGGCGCGGCCCGACCGGACGTCGTCCCCCATCGCGTTGTCCATCTGGACGCGGTAGCCGATGCTCCCCCACTGCCTTAAGGGCGTGGGAGGTGCCCCCAGCGGCGCGGCACCCGGCGCTCGTACATGACCATGCCCGCCGATGCGGCGATGCCCAGCAGCGCGGTGCCGACCGCGACGAGCGGACGCAGTCCCCGGAGTTCGCCGAACGTTCAACTGCCCCGGCGGAAACGGACGTTCCCTCACTGCTTGGTGTACGTCAGGCTCTCCCCGCCGCCCGCCTGCTGCCGCTTCAGCGCGTCGCCCGGCAGCAGCGTGATCTCGGTGGCGGCGCCCGGTGTGCAGGAGGAGGCGGGTTCGCCGGAGCTGACGGTGGACGGCCCGACCTCCAACGGACCGTTTCCGCTCGGCTGTTGGACGAGTTTGGCCTCGAAGACGCAGTGGTACGTCCCACCGCCGTCGGTCGGCCCGTCCGCGACCAGCGTCAGCACGGTGTCGCCCACCTGCCCCTGCCGGATGGTCAGCTCGCGGATGCTGACTCCGCCGGAGCTGTCGATGCTCGTCCGCCAGTCGCCCAGAAAGCCCGCCGGGACCGCCCCGTCCGAGGGCACGGAGGAGGAAGGGGAGGAGGAGGGTGCGGGGGTGCCGGAGCCGGACGAACCCGACGCCCCGCTGTCCGCGGCCGCCGACGTCACGCCCGGCGACGGGGTCCCGCCGCCCTTGGCCTGCCCGCCGCCGTTCATCAGCGCGTACACCGAGCCGCCCGCTCCCAGCGCCACGATCAGCGCGATCACGACGAGCAGCACGGTGGAGCGCCCGCTGCGCCGCTCCTCCTCCGGGGCGGACCCGGACCCGCCGCCGTACGCGTCGTAGGAGGGGTACGTCTGCTGCGGGTATCCGTAGCCGCCGGGGCCCTGGGGCTGGGGGTACGTGGGAGCCGGCTGGGAAGGCTGGGGGTACGGCGGCACCGGCTGCGGGTGCTGCTGCGCCTGCCCGTAGCCGAACTGCGCGGGCGCGGGCGGGGCCCCGGGCACCGGCGCCTGGCCCGCCACGACCGTGGGCAGCCGGTCGGCGCCCCCGCCGCCGGTCTCACCCCCGTCCCCCTCGTCGGAGGCGGCGGCGTGCTCGGGCGAGCCGCCGCGGCCCCCGCCGTCGGCGGCACCGTCCGCACCCGCCGGCGGCGAAGCCGGGGCGGCACCCGGGGGCAGAGCCGGGGCGGCGCCCTGGGTGGGCTCCTCCACCTCCAGCAACTGCACGGCGTGCCGGCCCAGTTGGGCGACCAGCACCCCGGGCAGCCAGGGGTCCCGGGACCGGCCCCCGGACACGGTGTCCTCCGCCCCGGTCCGCTCCAGGATCACGTCCAGCGACGGCCGGGCCGCCGGATCCTTGCGCAGGCATCCCCGCACCAGGTCGGCGATCCCTTCCGGCACCCCCGTGAGATCCGGCTCCTCCTGCGCGATCCGGAACATCAGCGCGTGCCCGCCGCTGCCCGCGGTCCCGAAGGGCAGGGCGCCGGTCGCCGCGTACGCCAGCACGGACCCCAGGCAGAAGACGTCGCACGCGGGGGTGATCGGGTCGCCCCGCACCTGCTCGGGCGCCATGAACCCGGGCGAGCCCACCAGCGCCCCGGTCCGGGTCAGGCCTTCCTCGCCGCCGCCCGGCGAGGCCGTCTCCAGCGCCCGGGCGATCCCGAAGTCGATGACGCGCGGCCCGTCGATGGTCACCAGCACGTTCGACGGTTTGAGGTCCCGGTGCACGATCCCCGCCGCGTGGATGTCCTTCAGCGCGTGCGCGAGCCCGGCCGCCAGGATCCGTACCGAGCGCTCGGGCAGCGCCCCGTGGTCGCGGCCGACGACCTGCTGCAGGCTGGGCCCGGCCACGTACCCGGTCGCCACCCAGGGCACGGCGGCCTCGGTGTCCGCGTCGAGCACGGGCGCGGTCCAGTACCCGCCGACCCGCCGCGCGGCCGCCACCTCCTGCCGGAAGCGGGCCCGGAACTCCTCCTCGCGGGCCAGCTCCTCGCGGACGAGTTTCACGGCGACGGTACGGCCCCGGTCCGACCGGGCCAGATACACGTGTCCCATCCCACCGGCACCCAGCCGCGCCAGCAGCCGGTACCCCCCGATGAGCTGCGGATCCCCGGGCCCCAGCTTCTCCATACCTCGCGCCGCCCTCCCCATACGCCCCTGATGGGCAACGGACCGAGAATAGTGCGGTCGCACAAGGAGTCGAGCAGGCCCGCCTCTACGGTTCCGTAACGGGCCGGGCGGCCTGTTCCGGAACCTCCGGGAGCCGCCGTTCGACAGTCTGTCGCGGAAACCCCCTGTCCACGGAACAAGACGCCGATAGGCCTTCCGCATCGCGGACATTTACGCTCGGCCGCATGACCCCTCAGCCCAACCCCGAAGCCGGCGCCGCAGTGAAGGCCGCGGACCGCGCGCACGTCTTCCACTCCTGGTCGGCCCAGGACCTCATCGACCCGCTCGCCGTCGCCGGCGCCGAAGGGTCGTACTTCTGGGACTACGACGGCAAGCGGTACCTGGACTTCACCAGCGGGCTCGTCTTCACGAACATCGGCTACCAGCACCCCGAGGTCGTCGCGGCGATCCAGGAGCAGGCGGCGAGGATGACCACCTTCGCGCCCGCGTTCGCCGTCGAGGCGCGCTCGGAGGCGGCCCGGCTGATCGCCGAGCGGACCCCGGGCGACCTGGACAAGATCTTCTTCACCAACGGCGGCGCCGACGCCGTCGAGCACGCGGTGCGCATGGCCCGCCTGCACACCGGCCGCCCGAAGGTGCTGTCGGCGTACCGCTCGTACCACGGCGGCACCCAGCAGGCGGTCAACATCACCGGTGACCCGCGGCGGTGGGCGAGCGACGGCGCCGCGGCCGGTGTCGTGCACTTCTGGGCGCCGTTCCTCTACCGCTCCCGCTTCTACGCCGAGAACGAGGAGCAGGAGACCGCGCGCGCCCTGGAGCACCTGGAGACGACGATCGCCTTCGAGGGCCCCGGGACCGTCGCCGCGATCATCCTGGAGACCGTCCCCGGCACGGCCGGGATCATGGTCCCGCCGCCCGGCTACCTCGCCGGTGTCCGCGAGATCTGCGACCGCCACGGCATCGTCTTCATTCTGGACGAGGTGATGGCGGGTTTCGGGCGCACCGGTGAGTGGTTCGCGGCCGACCTGTTCGGTGTCGTGCCCGACCTGATGACCTTCGCCAAGGGCGTGAACTCCGGTTACGTCCCGCTCGGCGGTGTCGCCATCTCCCAGAAGATCGCCGAGACCTTCGGCAAGCGCCCCTACCCCGGCGGCCTGACCTACTCCGGCCACCCGCTGGCCTGCGCCGCCGCCGTCGCCACGATCAACGTCATGGCGCGCGAGGGCGTCGTCGAGAACGCCAGGCGCCTCGGCGCCACGCTCCTCGGCCCCGCGCTCGCGGAGCTGGCCGAGCGCCACCCGAGCGTCGGCGAGGTCCGCGGCACCGGCATGTTCTGGGCGCTGGAGCTGGTGAAGAACCGCGAGACCCGTGAGCCGCTGGTGCCGTACAACGCGGCCGGCGAGGCGAACGCCCCCATGGCCGCCTTCGCGGCCGCCGCCAAGCAGCACGGCCTGTGGCCCTTCGTGAACATGAACCGCACCCATGTGGTCCCGCCGTGCAACGTCACCGAGGCCGAGCTGAAGGAGGGGCTGGCCGCCCTCGACGCCGCGCTGAGCGTGGCCGACGCGTACACGGTGTAACCGAACCGCGGCTGCCGCCGGGAAGGCTCGAACGCGTAAGGTGACGTGCTCGTACGTAAGCAGACGAGTACGAGTACGTCACCCACCGCGTGAGGAGAGTCCCGATCATGTCCGGCAACGCCGCTGTGACGCGCAGCACGCTGCGCCAGCAGATCGCGGACGCGCTCCGTGACGAGGTGCTCGCGGGACGGCTGCGACCGGGCCGGGCGTTCACGGTCAAGGAGATCGCCGACCAGTACGGCGTCTCCGCCACCCCCGTCCGCGAGGCGCTGGTCGACCTGTCCGCGCAGGGCATCCTGGAGGCCGACCAGCACCGCGGCTTCCGCGTGCCGGAGTACTCCGTCACCGACTACCGGAACATGATCGAGGCCCGCAGCCTGGTCACCGACGGCATGTTCCAGGCCCTCACCACCGGCCACCCCGCCTTCCGCACCCCGCCGGACGACCCCCGTACGACGGCCGCGCTCACCACCGTCCGCCGCCGCGGCGAGGAGGCCGCGCGGGCCGCGACAGCAGGCGACCTCACCATCCTCATCGGCTACGACCTGCGTTTCTGGCGCGAGCTGAGCGCCCTGTTCGGCAACCCGTACCTGGGCGACTTCCTGCACCGGCTGCGCGTGCAGTCCTGGGTCTGCGCGGTGCAGCACCTGCTGCGCCTGCCCGACCTGCGCGGGCGCCTGTGGGCCGGGCACACCGAGCTTGTCGACGCGCTGGCCCGCCGCGAGGCCGACACCGCCCGCCGGATCGTCGCCGCCTCCAACGCCCACTCCCTCGCCCTGCTGGAGCACCTGACCAACGGGTGATCGAGCAGTACCCTTCCCTGACCACCTTCTGTGTGCGAGTGATGCGTGCGAGGAGCCCTCTTTGGCCTGTGACCTGTGGCTGGTGCCGCTCGTGGATGTGTTGTGCCACACCCCGGACAATCCGTTCGCCGACGAACTCGCGCAGTACAACAAGGCACTGGCGGAGGCCGGCCTGCCGCCGGTGCCGGTGTACCAGTACATGCCGGGCCTGAACGGCGAGGTCGCCCCGGTGGCCGGGTTCGACTACGACGCCCTGCACTTCCTGCGCCGCGCCTACCTCCTCCAGGCGTGCGGCCTGCCGGTGACCCCGGTCGGCGAACTGGGCAGCGACTACGAGCAGTTGCTGGAGATGTTCGAGTCCACGGCCCAGCAGTCCCACCTGGTATGGCACTACGACCACGCGGGTGCGTACGTCCCCGTCGAATTCCCGCACCCGCTGTCCAACGAGGAACTCCTCGCGGGCGGCGGTCCGTTGGGCAGCTCGCAGAGCCTGCTGCGGGAGCTGGAGTACGTGGCCCCGTCGCTCGGCATCGACCCGGCCAACCCCCCGGCCGCCCCGGCGCCCCCCACGGCCCCCACGGAGCTGGAGGAACCGGCGGTCCCGGCGCCCTACGACCCGAGCCCCTTCGCCCGCGAACGGCACGTCTGGCTGGGCCTGCACGCGGCGGCGACCCGCTCCCTCGCCCAGGGCTCGATGATCGTCTTCAGCTGACCTGCGGCCTCGCCGGGAAACGGCGAGGCGGGCCACCGCCCGCAGGAGCAGTGACCCGCCCGCGCACCGCAGGGTGGGCTCGGTGGTCCGGACGACCGGCGGTCTAGAAGACCGGCGTCCCCGCCTGCGTCAGCTTCCAGTTGACCTTCGCGAAGTCAGCCGGGTCCAGCGCCTTCTTCGCCGTCACGTAGTCGATCATCAGCTGCCGGATCTCGTTGGTCGAGCTGTAGGCGATCGGCGCCGAGGCGATGTGCGGGTAGCCGGAACCGCCGTTCGCCCGGTAGTTGTTGACGGCCACGACGAAGACCTGGTCGGCGGCGACCGGGGCACCGTCGTAGGAGAGGTTCTTGATCCGGGACCCCTCGGGCTGCGCGATGTCGATCTCGTAGTCGACGCCGGCGGCCACGTCGTACATGTAGTCCCAGAAGCTGTTGGCGTTGGTCAGCGTCGCGGTGTCGACCTTCGTGCCGGCCGGGACCTGGTGGTAGTACTTCGCCGCGTACTCCAGGTAGTCCTTGAGCTGGGCGCCGGTCAGCTTCTTGCCGTACAGGGTGTTGTCGTAGATGTAGAGCCCGGCGATGTCCTTGATGGTGACGTTGCCCTTGGGGATGTCGGCGGTGCGGCTGAAGGGCGCGGCGACGGAGATCAGCGGGAGGGCGGCGTCGGCCGTCGAGAGGCCCGCCTTGACCGTGTCGGCCTGGACCTTCTGGATGAAGTCCATGATCGGCACGTCCTTCCAGCAGGACTCGGCCGCCGAGAGGTCCTCGGTGCAGGTGCCGACCGCCGTGTTGACGTACTTCACGACCAGCTCGTGGTCGGCCTGGAGGAGCTTCTTGATCTCCGGGTCCTCGTCCACCGTGTTGGGGTTGAGGGTCTGGGCCTTCTTGCCGACGACCTTCCAGCGGCCGTGCTCCAGCTCGACCTCGAAGTCGAAGACGCTGAGCCGGTAGCCCCAGCAGTACGGCTCGGAGAGGAGGACCTCCTCGCCGGTCTCCGCGTTCTTGACGGTGTACGACGGCACCTCGACGTGGGTGTGGCCGACCAGGATCGCGTCGATGCCGGGGACCTGCTCGGCGACGATGTTGGAGGCGTTCTCGACGTACGGCAGCGCGTCGCCGTACGAGGACGAGCCGTCCAGGCCCGAGTGGTCGGTCAGGAAGACCACGTCGCAGCCGAGCGCCCGCAGCCGGGGCACGTACTTCTTCGCCTGCTCCACCAGCCCGGGGAAGACCATCTTCCCGCTGACGTTGTCCTTGTCCCACAGGGCGATCCCGGGGTTGGTGAGCCCGAGGATGCCGACCTTGATGTCGGGGGCGCCGGGGACGCAGATCCGCTTCACGGTGTACGGGTGGAAGGCGGGCTTCAGCGTCTTCGCGTCCAGCGCGTTCGCGCCGAGCAGCGGGAAGCGGCACTGGCTCTCGAACTTGCGCAGCACCTCGATGCCGTAGTTGAACTCGTGGTTGCCGAGGGCGGCGGCGTCGTAGCGCATGTGGTTCATGGCCACGGCCATCGGGTGCCGGGGGCCCTTCTTGCCGTCGGTCCCGGTGATCGGGTCGACGCGCGCGAAATAGTAGGCGAGCGAGGTGCCCTGGATGATGTCACCGGCGTCGACGAGGAGGGTGCGGTGCTCGCCCTTGGCCTCGCGCTGCTGCTTGATAAGCGTGGCGACCCGCGCGACACCCACGGAGTTGCCCGCCTTGTCGCTGTAGGCCGCGTCCTTGTAGTAGTCCCAGTCGAAGACGTGGCTGTGCAGGTCGGTGGTGCCGAGGATCGAGAACGACCAGGTGCGCGGCGTGTGTTCGCGCTTCTGCTCGGCCGCCTGCGCGGGTGCGGCGGCGACGGTACCGGCCGCGGCGACGGCCGCTCCGGTGACGGCCGACTTCTTCACGAACTCCCGGCGGTTCATGGGGCTGACGGGCATTCAGGGCTCCTGGAGCGAGGAAGAGAGGAAGGAACGGGCGGAACGCGGCGGCAACTACCCGCGTAGATGCTTGCCTTGGACTCTTCCCCTGAGAACCACGAACAACCCAAGGGCCGGTCAAGGAACTTCATGTCCATGACGAGCCGGTGAAGGATACCTGAACAACAGCCTGATGAGACTGCCGTGTCCACAGGTGTGGCGCAGGGCGCGCTTCAGCGTGAGCGCAACGTCCGTCGTGCTGTACCGATGAGGTTCTGCGCGTCGACGCCATACACAGCGGACTCCCGGAGCGTGTTCCAGACCCGCAGGTAGGTAGCCAGGCTCTCGGCGTCGTCCAGCCACAGCTCTGCATGCCAGTCCTCGGCAATCACGAGCCTGTCGTCCAGGATCCAGAAACCGTTGGCTGTCGGGATCTTGAGCGAGGCACCGAGCGGAATGATCCCCAGCTCCACGGTGTCCATGCCGATGACGCCCGTGAGCCGATCAAGTTGGCCGGCAAGGACAGACGGAGGACAGATCAGAGCGTGTAGGGCCGCCTCCCACACCAGGGCGTGGAACTTCCGGCGTGCCTCGTACAACCACTCCTGGCGCCGCATGCGGGCGCGGACGGCAGCATCCGTGTCGTGGACCGAGCCCTGAAGGTCCGCATACCGCAGGAAGATGTGCCGTGCGTAGTCGGCCGTCTGCAGCATGCCGGGGACGACAGACTCCTCCCAGGCATAGATGGCCTGGGACCGCCCGACCTCAAGGTTCCAACTGTCCTGCACGGGCCGGTGCCCGGCGGCCAGTTGCCGGCGCCAGGAGCGGATGCGGGACTCGAAGCCCTTGAGCCGGGCGTCCAGTTCACCGAAGACATCCGGCTGGCCGACACCTCCGGCCCAGGCCCGCAGGTCCTCGCTGGTGGCGGTCTGCCGACCGTTCTCCAGCTTGTAGATCTTGGAGTGTGGCCAGTCGAGTCGCTGAGCTAGTTGCGTGCCGGTGAGCCGTCCTCCCGGGGCCGCCAGCCGGAGTTCCCTCAAGCGCAGCCCGAGGGCCTCCCTGGCCTGCTGGAAGTCTGTGCTCACTGGTTCCGCTCGCTAGTGGTCGGCGCCGAGGAGCGCCGCGAACTCGTCGTACGGGACGGACCCGTGCACCGCTGCGTCGCGGACCTGGCAGTACCGCAAGACCTCGGCAGGCTCCGTGGTGATCTCGACGTCATGGAAGGCGTCCTCGTCATCGAAGCGCAGCACGGCCACCAGCCGACTGTCGAAGATCCAGAAGTCTTCCGCGGGCAGCCGGAGCCGCTCCGCGTCCTCGCGCCACAGGTTCCGCACGTCCTCACCCGTGGCCGCGTTGCACTTCGCATAGTCGAGCAGGAACAACTGTCCCTCGGTCGGTGGGTTGTCGACGACGCGCACCCGTCCCACGTACTTGCCGCAGGCCGTCTGCCGACGGATGTTCGCGCACCACTCGCTGTCGAGGTCGCACGGGGCCGTGCCGGTGGCAAGGAACTCCGCGTACCCAGGATCCTCCCGGTCTGACGCGTAGCCCCGCCGTGTCTCCAGGTGCCAAGCCGAGTGCTCGAAAGTCTCAAAGAGCCGCCCGAACTCCTCCAGGTCGATCAGCTTGGACACGCGGGTGACCTCCTTGGGCCCGTGATTGACGAGGAGTTCACGCGGCACGATCACTGCGGCATCCCCGGGGCCGAAGTGCCGGAGCTGGACGATGTCCTCGGAGTCGGTGAGCGGTGTTCCTTGAATGATGATCTCACTGGAGTCGAGATCCTCGTGAACGGCGGGGCAGCCACCGTTCTTGCTGTCGGTGCCGTTGAAGCGCAGTCGTCGTGCCACGGTCGTCTCCCATGGAGTGGGGCCCTGTCGCCATCAGCATCACCGGCGCTGACGCGCCCACACCACAGCGTGCACCCCCTCGCGTGAGACCACACGAGAACATTCAGCCAGGCCAAGAGAACATTCGAGAACATCGCATCGCGGCTAGTAACTCCCCGTCCTTACCGTCCTGTCCATGGTCACAGCATGCGACGATGTTGATCCCTTCACAGCCGTGGAGTTCCTACGGCCGGCTCTCTCAGGCACGCAACGTGCCGCCTCATGCTCCCCGGAGTGCGCTCTCGCGCTCCGCCCCGGTTACGAGGTCCTGCACGCACAGTGCCGTCAGACGGAGGACGTTCCTCTGCCCTACGCCACCGGACTCCTGCTCGTGCACCACTGCACCTGCCCGTGCCACGCCTACAACCGCCAGGGCACCACCCGGGTCGCCCGTTCCAGCCAGATCACCCAGCAGCTCTCGCTGGGGCGGGATCCGCAAGGAGCTCGCACCGCACGTCCAGACCTGGACAGGCTGGCAGACGGGGCGGGCTTGAACCGGTACGGCACGACCTGTCTCCGAAGGAGTAGTCCATGACCGTCACGCTCGACCGACCTACGAGCACCCGCACACGGGACCCGAAGAATCTCCTCAACGCCGTCCAGCCCCACATCACGCACCTGACGCTCAATGTCCTGGACAACGGCATGACCCTCTGGGACCGTGAGATCGCCCTGCTGCTGCGCGACCACACGATGGTCCGCGACATGGCCGAACGCATCCTCGGCAACGCCGTCATGTACACCATCGGCTGCATGGAACACCCCGAGGTCCACCTGGGTGTCGGCAAGCTCGTCGACATCGGCGTTCACCAGCTCATCCTCGACACGCCGGTGTGGTGGGCCCTCTGCCACGCGTACAACGAGGGCCGCTACAAGCACCACGCCCCGTTCATCGAACGCCGCCGCGACGGCCTGTGCCTGCGCACGGCCGACTTCCTGAAGTCCATAGGCTTCGGCGTCGACGAGGAGCTGTGGGCGATCGACGGCACGGACTGCTCGCCGTGCGACAACAAGGTCCCCGACAGCCACTGAACGGTCCTACCCTGGCCCCTGTCCTCGGTCCCCCCGGAGGACAGGGGCCAGCCCTTTCGAAGAGGAATCGCCTTGCCCGCACAACACGACATCGCCATCGAGACGGAGCTGTGGGACACCTATGCCGCCTCCGCCTTCAAAGGCGACGCGGAGCCGAGCTTCTGCTGGACCCAGTACGCCGGACACGGACCCGGCCCAGAACTGCTCGGCGACCCGCGCTCCGTCCTGGAGATCGGCTGCGGCACCGGCCGCGCCCTCGCCCACCTCGCTCAGCGCGGCATCGCTGCCAGGGGCGTTGATCTGTCTCCCGTCATGGTCAAGAAGACCACCACGAAGTGGGCCAGCGCTGGCGCGGAGTTCGTGTGCTCCGAGGTCCTGGAGTACCTGAGCGATCACCAGGACGCGTACGACGCCGTCTACTCGATCTTCGGAGCCGCCTGGTTCACCGACCCGAGCCGCCTCTTCCCTCTTGTCCGTCAGCGGCTCAACTCCGGCGGCGTCTTCGTCTTCTCGCAGCCCCCAGCCATCCCCGGCGCGTACGGGCCTCAGGGCATGTACAAAGGAGGCTTCGCCGGCAAAGCGATGTTCACCTACCGCTACAGCTACCGTCCGGCCGTGTGGGAGCGCCTACTCACGCGAGCCGGCTTCACCATGGCCCACGCTCAGGTTCTCAGCGCTCCTCATCCTGGGTACATCGGGACGCTCCTCGTCCGTGCGGTCGCCCCGTGACTGGCGGTGTTGTAGTCATGTGCAGGTCTCCCGGGGCGGTTCCTTGGTCGAGGGTACGGGCGCGCGCTGCCTGCCTCGCGCCCGCATCGTTGTGTCGCCTGCTGCTCGCTCGGGCTACCCACTTCCAGTCGGACACAGCCCGGTCGTGTGGGCGACCCGCCCCTGTTCGGCGTGCCGCCCGCACTCGGGAAGTCCGGCCATCCGGCCCTACGGCCAGTGGACTCCCTGGCTGCCCACCGCGGGCTTGCGGCAGTCGGGCCGCTTCGTCTCCGGCACGATCAGCGTGGCGGTCTCGTCGTCGAGCGCGTAGCAGAGCTGGGCGTGGAGGACCTCGGCCTCGGCAGGCGTGAGGCGCAGCGCGAGGTCGGTTTCGAACCCGCCGTCCCTGCTGAGCCAGAGGTCGATGGTCAGGGCTCCGTCCTCACCTCGCCGTACCGGCTTGCTGGGGACGCGGCTGATCCGCATCCGGGGCGCACTCATCCGGCCGCCGCTCCCAGAGGAGCGACCGGCGTGCCGATGCGGTGGCCGTGGATCACCCAGGGGCCGATGTCGATCCCGTCGAGCGCGAGGACGAGAGCGGCCCGGCGCTCCTGCTGCCGTTCTCGCCGTTCATGGGCGAGGAGGTAAGGGCGGATCAGAGGGCCGGGGCCGTCGAGCAGGGCCGGGGTTTCGGCGTGGGCTTGGGCTCGGGCCCTGGCTGGGAGGGTGGCGAGCAGGCCGGGTGGGGTGGTGCGGCGGATGAGCAGGCGCAGGCCGGAGAAGGTGCGGGGGAAGGCGGTTGTGGGTGCGGGGGCCTGGTGGTTCCGCCGTCGGCGCCGACCGGTGGCGGGAACCAGGAGGGCCAGAACCAGGGCAAGTGTTCGTTCCAGGGCAAGCCGGATAGGCTTGGGCATGCGGACGCTCCTTCGGAAAGCGTTGGCCATGCCCCGGGGTGGTAGGACACCGCCGGGGCATTGTGCGTCAGGCGGTAATTACACAACTACCGCGTGCAGCCAGACTAGCGCCAACCGTGATGCCTCATCAACGTTGATGCGCACTTCCGTGGGACGAACCTCGGTGCCTTCGCGGTGGTTCACACCAGGTCGTCGAATTCTCCCGCCTTGGCGCCTGCCACGAAAGCCGCGAGCTTGGCGCGCGTGGTCCTGACGACGACGCCGGGCTCGTCGCTCTCCCGCACCAGCACCTGGCCGTCAACCACGGCCACCTCGATGCAGTTGCCCGACTGCTCCGAGTACGACGACTTACGCCACTGGATGTCCATCTCGTTCACGCTCTCACAGCTCATGCAGCACCTTGTGGATGAAGTCGCGAGAAGGTCCCGGCTCCAGGGATCGCTGCTCCATGCGGTCAAGTACAGCGCGGTAGTTGGTCAGATGCGTCTCCGAGTCCAGGAATGTGATCCCGTTCGGCACGTCGATCTGCACGGTGTCGAGTTGCCGGACGGGGCCGCTGGCGTACATCGTCGAACTGCCCGCGCTCGGGAAACCGCCCGCAGAGAAGGGCACCACGCGGAGAGTCACCGCTTCTCGCTCCGACTGCTCCAGCATGTGCTCCAACTGCCGCCGTACGACGGCTTGGTCGCCGAACAGCATGCGCAGCGCGGCCTCGTGGAGGAGGAAGGAACAGGCTGGCGGATCGGACCGGTCGAGCACTGCGCGGCGTCGTAGGCGGAAGCCGACCTGGAGATCCAGAGCTTCCGTCGACATCGGCGGTACGGCCTCACAGAACACGGCGCGGGCGTAGTCCTCGTGCTGCAGGAGGCCGGGCAGATGCGTGATCTGTACATGCCGAAGGCCGACGGCGTGATGCTCCAGCTCGGCCAGGTCGAGCATGTAGGAGGCGATGGAATCCCTGAATTCATCCCACCAGTTGGAGCCGGCCCGCTCCCTGGCCATGTTCGCGAGCGCATCGACGTAGGCCCGATCGGGGCAGGAGTAGTTGCCAGCCCACACTCTGATCCGGTCCGCGCTCACACCGAACCGCGCGGACTCGACGTTGCTGATCGCCGTCTTGTCCACACGGTGCAGCCCGGCAGCCTCGGTGAGGGAGAGACCGACATGCTCACGCATCCGCCGAAGCTCCATACCGAGCCGGCGCTGCCTGACAGTGGGCGGCTTCCTGACAGGCACGGAAAATCTCCTTGACCTAAACCGCCGAGTTGCAGATGGCCGGTGTGGCTCACCACACCGGCCATCACATCAGATTCTCCCCGCCCTGAGGGAAGGAACCGGATCAACGGGTCACAGGAACGAGTTGATCTCGATCGTCTCGTCCCGGCCCGGGCCCACGCCGATCGCGGAGATCGGGGCGCCGGACATCTCCTCCAGCGCCTTGACGTAGTTCTGGGCGTTCTTCGGCAGGTCCGCGAAGGACTTGGCCTTGGTGATGTCCTCGCTCCAGCCCGGCAGCGTCTCGTAGACCGGCTTCGCGTGGTGGAAGTCCGTCTGTGAGTAGGGCAGTTCCTCGACGCGCTTGCCGTCGATCTCGTACGCCACGCAGACCGGGATCTCCTCCCAGCCGGTCAGCACGTCCAGCTTGGTGAGGAAGAAGTCGGTCAGGCCGTTCACGCGGGTCGCGTAGCGGGCGATGACGGCGTCGAACCAGCCGCAGCGGCGGTCACGGCCGGTGGTGACGCCCCGCTCGCCGCCGATGCGGCGCAGCGCCTCGCCGTCCTCGTCGAACAGCTCGGTCGGGAACGGGCCGGCGCCGACGCGGGTCGTGTACGCCTTCAGGATGCCGATGACCCGGCTGATCTTCGTCGGGCCCACACCGGCGCCGGTGCAGGCACCGCCGGCGGTCGGGTTGGAGGAGGTGACGAAGGGGTACGTGCCGTGGTCGATGTCGAGGAGGGTGCCCTGACCGCCCTCGAACAGCACGACCTTGTCGTCCTCCAGCGCCTGGTTCAGGACCAGGACGGTGTCGGTGACGTACGGCTTGATCTGCTCGGCGTAGCCCAGCAGCTCCTCGACGACCTGGTCCACGGCGATCGCGCGCCGGTTGTAGAGCTTGGTCAGGAGCTGGTTCTTGACGTCGAGCGCCGCCTCGACCTTCTGGGTCAGGATCGACTCGTCGTACAGGTCCTGGACCCGGATGCCCACGCGGTTGATCTTGTCGGCGTAGGTCGGGCCGATGCCGCGACCGGTGGTGCCGATCCTGCGCTTGCCGAGGAAGCGTTCCGTCACCTTGTCGACGGTCACGTTGTACGGCGTGATGATGTGCGCGTTACCGCTGATCAGGAGCTTGGACGTGTCGACGCCACGCTCGTTCAGACCGCTCAGCTCGGAGAGCAGGACCGACGGGTCGACGACGACACCGTTGCCGATGACCGGCGTACAGCCGGGGGAGAGGATTCCGGAAGGGAGGAGGTGGAGCGCGTACTTCTGGTCGCCCACGACGACCGTGTGGCCGGCGTTGTTGCCGCCCTGGTAGCGCACTACATAGTCCACCGAGCCACCGAGCAGGTCGGTCGCCTTCCCCTTGCCTTCGTCACCCCACTGAGCACCGAGCAGCACAAGTGCGGGCACGCGCGTACACCCCTTCCGGGCGGGGCATGTCCAAGGTCGGGGGCGTGGGCGTAAGGTTCACCGCCGCGTGCCACAGCGACCGCCGTTGGTCGCACAACCGTCGGACCGGATGCCCCGGAATAGACGAAGCCCCTGGCGCAATAGCGCAAGGGGCTCTTGCACAAAGATGCTACCCGAGGAAGCGAGGCAGGACCGAGGTGGCGACTTTCGCGATGTCCGACCAGCTGCTGGTGATCATCGATCCGGCGGCACGGCAGACGGACGGCGAGTCCGTTCGCATCGCGAAAGACGTGCTCAGCGCGGGTGCGGCGGCGAAAGTGTGCCTCCCGGACGGCCCGGAGGAATTCGCCCGGGCGCTGGGCCGAAGGGGTTCGCGCCGGCCGGTGGTCATCGGCGACGACCACGCTCTGCTACGGGCGGTCACGTTGCTGCATCGGGAGCGCGAACTGGCCGGATGCGGTCTGTCGGTGGTGCCGGTCGGCGGGGCCGGAGAAACGTCTCTCACCCAGTCGCTGGGCGTGCCCGGCGGCGCGGTGGCGGCGGCCCGGACGGTCCTGGACGGCACGGAACGGCGGCTGGACCTGTTGGTCGACGACAGCGACGGGGTCGTCCTGACCGGGCTGGCGATCCCGCCGGCCCGGCGCGTCCCCGCGCCCACGCCCGCGCCGGTGGCGCCGGCCGCCGGCCGCTGGTACCGCACCCTGCTGGCCCGCACCCTGCCCGCCCGTCCGCCCCGGCTCCCGGCCGTCCCCGCGCCCGGCCCCACCCGGCTGCGCGTGCAGCTCGACGGCGAGACGCTGGTGGACCTGGACGAGCCGCTGGAGTCCCTGACGGTGACTCCCGGGGCGCCCGGCACACCCGGGGCGGCCGGCGCCGGCACGGCCGAGGTGGAGCTGCGCCCCCTGTCGGTGGGCGCCGAGGCGAGCCCGCTGCGGGCCTGCGGCCGCACGGTGGCGGTCACGGGCCCGGACTTCCGCTACCGGGCCGACGGAGCCGTCTCGGGCCCCGTACGCAGGCGTACCTGGCGGGTGGCGGAGGCGGCCTGGGGGCTGGTGCTGCCGTCCTGAGGGACTCCAACGAGCACCCCTAAAGGTCTGGTGACAAATATTTAACCCGGCCGACCCCTTCCCGTGCCCCCTGCTCGTCCACCATCCTGCTGCATCAGGACCCACCAGGACACCCAGGACACACGGACCGGACACGGAGGGGGCCACCCGATGGCAGTGGACGAGGGCGTTGCCCCGGCGGCGGACACGGACGGCTCGGATGCGGTACACCGGCTGAAACCCAACGCCGTCGGGCTGCTGGGAGTCGTCTTCATGGCCGTGGCGACCGCCGCGCCGATCACCGCGATGACCGGGAACGTGCCCTTCATGGTGTCGTCCGGCAACGGGATCGGGGCGCCCGCGAGCTATCTCGTCGCAATGGTCGTCCTGGCAATCTTTTCCGTCGGTTTCACCTCGATGGCGAAGCACATCACGTCCACGGGCGCCTTCTACGGGTTCATCTCGTACGGGCTCGGGCGGACCGTCGGGCTCGCCTCCGGGATGCTCGCGACCTTCGCGTACGTCGTCTTCGAGCCCGCGCTCATCGGGATCTTCTCGACCTTCGCGACGACGACCCTGAAGGACCAGACCGGCGTACACGTGCCCTGGTGGACCTTCGCCGTGCTGATGCTCGCGATCAACGCGACCGGCACCTGGTTCGGGGTCAGCGTCGCCGAGAAACTGCTGGTGGTGCTGCTGGCGACCGAGGTGACCGTACTGGCCGCCATGGCGGTGTCGGTCGCCCTCCACGGCGGCGGCCCGCACGGGTTCGCCTTCGCGCCGGTCGACCCGGTCAACGCCTTCAAGGGCACGTCCGCCGGGCTCGGGCTGTTCTTCGCCTTCTGGTCCTGGGTCGGCTTCGAGTCGACCGCGATGTACGGCGAGGAGTCCCGCGACCCGAAGAAGATCATCCCCAAGGCCACGATGGTCAGCGTCCTGGGCGTCGGTGTCTTCTACGTCCTCGTCTCCTGGATGGCCATCTCCGGCAACGGCGAGACCGAGGCCGTGAAGGCGGCGTCGTCCGCCAACCCGCTCTCGATGTTCTTCAACCCCACCGAGCGCTACGTCGGGCACTGGGCGGTCGACGTCATGCAGTGGCTGATGATCACCGGCTCGCTGGCCTGCGGCATGGCCTTCCACAACTGCGCCGCCCGCTATCTCTACGCCCTGGGGCGCGAGGGCGTCCTGCCGTCGCTCAAGCGCACCATCGGCCGCACCCACGCCCGGCACGGCTCGCCGCACATCGCCGGGCTGGTGCAGACGGCGGTCACCGCGGTGCTGCTCGGCGCGTTCTGGGCCGCGGGCAAGGACCCGTACACCGGCACGTACGTCCTGCTCGCCATCCTCGGCACCATGGCGATCCTCGTCGTGCAGGCCGTGTGCTCCTTCGCGGTGCTGGCCTACTTCCGCTCCCACCACCCCGAGAGCCGCCACTGGTTCCGCACCTTCACCGCGCCGCTGCTCGGCGGCATCGCGATGCTCGGCGTCGTCGTGCTCCTCGTGTCCAACATGAGCGCGGCAGCCGGGCCCGAGTCCGGCTCGCTGGTGCTGAAGGCGACGCCATGGCTGGTGGCCCTGGTCGCGGCGACGGGCGTGGGATGTGCGCAGTACCTCAGGCGGCGGGCGCCCGAGCGGTACGCGCTGCTGGGGCGGACGGTGCTGGAGGAGACGAAGGAGCGCTGAGGGCGCTCAGTCCCCGAACCTCTCCTCCCGGTACACCCGCCAGCGCTCCATCATCAGGGCCACGTCCTGCTCGATGAACTCGAAGAAGGCCAGCGTCTGCGCGAGCCGGCGCCCCGAGGGGGTGTCGGCTCCGAGGCTGGCGACGCCCTCGCGCAGGGCGTCCTCCCAGCGCTTGATGATCGCCTCGCGGCTGGTGAGCGCCTCGTACCACTGGTCGCTGTGCACCCGGTAGCGCTCCCGGCGCGAGCCGGGCTCCCGCTCCCTCGACACCATGTGCACCTGGGCGAGATAGCGCACGGCACCGGAGACGCCGGCGGGGCTGATCTGCAGTTGCTCGCTCAGCTCGGCCGAGGTCAGGGTGCCGGTGTCGGAGGCGAGCAGGGCCGCGAAGACGCGGGAGGGCATGCGCTGCATCCCGGCCTCGACCAGCTGCGCCGCGAACCGCTCCACGAACCGCGAGACCGCCTCGGGGTCCCGCGCGCTCTCCGTCTCCGTCCCGCTCCCTGGCTCCGTCATGTCTCTCACCCTATCCGGCGTTCATGCGCTTCCTTAACTTCACAAATTTCTGAAAGAAGCGTACGTTCTGAAGCATGACCAAGGCAATCACGGTCTCCGGACTCCACAAGTCCTTCGGCCGCACCCACGCGCTGGACGGCCTCGACCTGGACGTCGAGGCCGGTGAGGTGCACGGCTTCCTCGGCCCCAACGGCGCCGGCAAGTCGACCGCCATCCGCGTCCTGCTCGGACTGCTGCGCGCCGACGCGGGCGCCGCCCAGGTGCTGGGCCGCGACCCCTGGCGGGACGCGGTCGAGGTGCACCGCCGCATCGCGTACGTCCCCGGCGACGTCACCCTGTGGCGCAACCTCTCGGGCGGCGAGGTCATCGACCTCTACGGCCGGCTGCGCGGAGGACTCGACCAGCGGCGCAGGGCGGAGCTGATCCGGCGCTTCGAGCTGGACCCCACCAAGAAGGGCCGCACCTACTCCAAGGGCAACCGGCAGAAGGTCGCCCTGGTCGCCGCCTTCGCCTCCGACGTCGACCTGCTGATCCTGGACGAGCCGACCTCGGGCCTGGACCCGCTGATGGAGGAGGTCTTCCAGGCCTGCGTGGAGGAGGAACGCGACAAGGGCCGCACGGTCCTCCTCTCCTCGCACATCCTCAGCGAGGTGGAGGAGCTGTGCGACCGGGTCAGCATCATCCGCAAGGGGCGCACGGTGGAGAGCGGCTCGCTCGCCGACCTGCGCCACCTCACCCGCACCAGCGTCAGCGCCGAACTCGCGGGCCCGCCCAACGGCCTGGCCCACCTGCCGGGCGTGCACGACCTCGACGTCCAGGGCCGCCGGGTGCGGCTCCAGGTCGACACCGACCACCTCGACGCCGTACTGCGCTCGTTGAGCGCCACGGGGGTGCGCTCGCTGACCTCGACCCCGCCGACGCTGGAGGAGCTGTTCCTGCGGCACTACGCGCAGGAACCGGCGCAGACCGAGGGGGCGCCGGCATGATCCGCCAACTGGCCGGTACCGGCACCCTGTTGAGGTTCGCGCTGCGCCGCGACCGCGTCCTGCTGCCGGTCTGGGTCGCGGTGAACGCCCTGATGGTCCTCTCCATGCCGAACACCCTCAAGACCCTCTACGCCACCGCCGCCCAACGCGCCGACCTCCGGCACCAGATGGCCGGCAACGCCTCGCTGCGCGCCATGACCGGCCCGGTCTTCGACGACTCGCTCGGCGCGCTGACCGCCTGGCGCGTCGGGGTCTACGCGGGCGCGCTCGCCGCCGTCATGAGCCTCCTCGTCGTCCTCCGGCACACCCGGGACGAGGAGGAGAGCGGGCGGCAGGAACTGATCTCCGCCGGCATGGTCGGGCGCCGGGCTCCCCTGACGGCGGCCCTGCTGGCGGCCGCCGTCGCGAACACGGCCCTGTGCGTCCTGATCGTGGCCGGACTCGCCGGGCAGGGCACGGCCGGCGCCCTGGCCCTCGGGCTCGGGGTGGCGGGCGCGGGCATGGTCTTCGCCACGGCGGCGGCGATCGCCGCCCAGCTGACCGAGAGCGCCCGGCTGGCCCGCGGGCTGACGGCGGCCGTGCTCGGCGCGGCCTTCGTGCTGCGCGCGGCGGGCGACGCGGCCTCCTCCGCCGGCTCGTCCGTCCTCACCTGGCTGTCCCCGCTGGGCTGGCTGGAGAACCTGCGCGCCTTCGCGGCCGAACGCTGGTGGGTGCTGCTGCTGTTCGTGGCGGCGACGGCCCTGCAGGCACTGGTGGCCTACGCGTTGGCGGGCCGCCGGGACATCGGCATGAGCTTCCTGCCGACCCGGCCCGGACCGGCGACGGGCCGGCTCGGCACGGCCGGCGCCCTGGCCTGGCGGCTGCAGCGCGGCAGCGTGCTCGGCTGGTCGACCGGCTTCTTCCTCGCCGGAGTCGTCTACGGCGGGCTGACGGACGGCGCGGCGAAGCTCGTCGGCGACAACGCGCAGGCCCGGGAGATCTTCCAGCGCATGGGCGGCCGGTCGGGGCTGACGGACGCCTTCCTCGCCGCAATGGTCGGCATGCTCGGCCTGGTCGCCGCGCTCTACGTCGTCTCCTCCGTGCTGCGGCTGAACGGCGAGGAGAACTCCGGCCGCGCCGAACCGGTCCTGGCCGGCGCGGTGGGCCGGCTGCGCTGGGCCGCCGGCCACCTGCTGATCGCCTTCGGCGGCTCGGCCCTGATCATGCTGCTCGCCGGCCTGGGCTTCGCCGTCGGCTACGGCAGGCAGATCGGCCCGGTGCTGGGCGCGTGCCTGCTCCAGGTCGCCGCCGTCTGGGTGATCGGTGGCCTCGCCGTGCTGCTCCACGGCGTCCTGCCACGGGGCGCGACGGCCGCCTGGGGCGTGGCGGGCGCGGCCCTGCTGATCGGCTGGATCGGCCCGGCGCTGAACGTCCCCCGCGCCGTCCTGGACCTCTCCCCCTTCGGCCACCTGCCGAAGCTCCCCGGCGGACACCTGGACTGGACTCCCGTGGGCGCCCTGCTGGCCCTGGCGGCCCTGCTGGTGGCGGGCGGCCTGGCGGGCCTGCGCCGCCGCGACCTGGCCGGCTGAGGCGTCGGTCTCAACCGACCACCACGGACAGCTCCTTGAGCCCCCGCATGACGAAGTTGGGCCTGCGCTCCGGTTCCGCCGCCAGGGCCAGGGCGGGAGCCCGCTCCAGCAGGGCCCGCATCGAAGCACCCAGCTCGATCCGGGCCAGGGGCGCGCCGATGCAGTAGTGGATGCCCGCGCTGAAGGAGATGTGCGGGTTGTCCGCACGGGTCAGGTCCAGGCGGCCGGGGTCGGTGAAGACCGCCGGGTCATGGTTGGCGGAGCCGAAGAGCATCGCGATCTCCGCACCCCTCGGGATCGTCGTACCGCCGATCTCGATGTCGTCCAGCACCCAGCGCTCGAAGAGCTGGAGCGGGGTGTCGTAGCGCAGCAGTTCCTCGATCGCGGACGGGATCAGGGAGTGGTCGCCGCGGAGCGCGGCGAGCTGGCCGGGGTTCCGGAACAGCGCGAACCAGCCGTTGACCGTCGCGTTGACCGTGGCCTCGTGCCCCGCGTTGAGCAGCAGCACGGCCGTGGAGATCATCTCCTGCTCGGTCAGCCGGTCGCCCTCGTCGTGAGCGGCGATCAGCCCGGAGATCAGGTCCTCCCCCGGCTCCTTGCGGCGCGCCGCGATCAGCTCGCGCAGGTACTCCGAGAACTCCACGGACGCCCGGACGGCCCGGGCCGCGGTCTCCTGCGACGGGTTCAGCTCGTACATCCCGCAGATGTCCGCCGACCAGGGCCGCAGCGACGCCCGGTCCGCCTCCGGAATGCCCAGCATCTCGGCGATGACGGCGACGGGCAGCGGCTCGGCCACCTCCGCGAGCAGATCCCCGCCGCCCTCCCGGACCAGCCCGGCCACCAACTCGTCCGCGAGCCGGTGCACATACGGTGCCAGCCGCTCGACCGTCCTCGGTGTGAACGCCTTCGACACCAGGCGCCGGATCCGCGTGTGGTCCGGCGGCTCCAGATCGAGCATGCCGTGATCGTTGAGCGTGTGGAACGGCTCCTGCTCGGGCGGGGGCGCGCCGCGCCCGAAGTCCTCGTGCGAGAACCGGTGCTGGTACGTCCGCCCGAGCCGCCGGTCCCTGAGCAGCGCCGAGACGTCCGCGTGGCGCGGGACCAGCCACTGGTCGGTCGCCTCGTACCGGATCACCCGGCCCCGCGCCCGCAACTCGGCATAGGCCGGGTACGGGTCGGTGAGGAACGCCGGGTCCCAGGGATCGAAGGTCACATCACTAGCGCCAGCCATGCGCGGACGCTAACCCGCCGGGCGGGCCCGTGACCAGGGGGTCCGGCGGGACGATCCGGGACGGTCAGCCCCGCGCCCCGTCCTGGGCGTCGTAGTAGTCCCTCCCGCCCACGAGGACCGACGTGACGTACAGCGGCAGACCGTCGGCGTCCCGGGGCACCTCCTGGGAGGTCTGCCGGGTGAAACCCAGCGACACACCGGGGATCACCGGGTACTCGCGCGCCGACGTGTCGACCGGCCGGCCCCGCGCGGCGGCACGCCGGAAGAGCTCCTCGGCGGGGGTGCCGAACACGTCGTCCCCGTCCAGCAGGACCCGCGTCCGGGACGTCCGGCCCTCGCCGGGCCACCACAGCTCGACCGCCGTGACCGCGGGACCGCCCTCCAGGAGGGCCTGCACCCCCACCCCGTCCACGGACCAGGAGACACGCGCCGAACTCCGCCGCCGGACCACCCTGGGCTCACCCCAGCCGAACCCCGCCGCGACGGCCTCGTCGAGCGTCATACCCAGCCGCAGCGGGGCGACTCCGCGCGGCGGGTCGAGTGTCAGATCCATCCTGCCTCCTGTGTCCCGCCGGATCGGCCGGATCGCTTGGTTCGTTCGGATCGGCCGGATCTCTCAAATCCGCTCCGCGACCAGGACACAGTCGTAGTACAGCGGGTCCCCGTCCTCATCCACCGGGTGCTCCTGGCTGCTCTGGTTCGCAAGGATCACGTTCAGCTCCGAAAGGGCGTCGAAGCCGAGGTCGTTCTCCTCGATGGTGTGGCCCCGTTGCGCGAGCCGGTCGCAGAGGTCCGTGCTCGGGGTGCGGAAGACGTCCAGCCCGTCGAGCAGGACCGCCACATCGGCGTCCTCGTTCCGGAACCGGTACAGCTCCACACCGCCCAGCGTGCCCTTGGTGAACCCGAGCACGACGCTCAGCTGGAACTGGTCGTGCACGAGCCAGATCTGCCTGCCCCGGGTCCTCGTCACTGGAGACGGTCCGGAAAGCGCCCCACTCCTCCACCGCAGCGCGCGCTTCCCCGACTGACATGCCGAGCCGGAACGGCCCGGCGCCGGCGTGCGGGCGGATCCCGACGTCCATCTGTGCTCCTCTGCACTCCTCGCTCGTCGCCCACGGTGCTCGCAGACCTGTTCGCGACCCGTCCGGCACCGCGTCAGGCCGGTGTGACCAAACGTGCCTCGTACGCGAACACCGCTGCCTGGGTGCGGTCCCTCAGACCCAGTTTCACCAGGATGCGGCTCACATGGGTCTTGATCGTCGACTCCGCCACGACCAGCCGCTCGGCGATCTCGGCGTTCGACAGGCCCTGGGCGATCAGGACCAGGACCTCCGTCTCGCGTTCGGTCAGCTCGCCGTAGGTCGCCTGGGCCGCCGGGATCAGGCGCGGGGGCTCCGAGAGGCGGGAGAACTCCGTGATCAGGCGTCTGGTGACCGAGGGGGCGAGCAGGGACTCGCCCGCGGCCACCACCCGGACGCCGTCCGCCAGTTGCCGGGCCGAGGCGTCCTTGAGGAGGAAGCCCGAGGCACCCGCGCGCAGGGCCTGGTACACGTACTCGTCGAGGTCGAACGTCGTCAGGACCAGCACCTTCGCCGCCGCGTCCGCCGCGACGATCTCCCGGGTCGCCTCGATGCCGTTCAGCTCCGGCATCCGGATGTCCATCAGGACGACGTCCGGGGCCAGTTCGCGGACCCGGTCCACCGCCTCCCTCCCGTTGACGACCTCGCCGACGACCTCGATGTCCGGCATCGCGTTCAGCAGGACCGAGAAGCCCTCGCGGACCATCATCTGGTCGTCCGCGATCAGTACGCGGATGGTCATGCGTCCCCTTCGCTCGCGGCGGACGGCACCGGCAGGAACACCGTCACCTCGTAGCCCCCGTCGTCCGTCGGGCCCGCCGTCATCTCGCCGTTCAGCATCGAGACCCGCTCCCGCATCCCCGTCACCCCGTGCCCGGCACCGATCGAAGGGGGCGGGCGAAGCCCTCGTTCAGGGGTGGTGGCCGGGTGGCGGGCGGGATTGATCAGGTGGGGTGCGGGCGGCGGGGCGTTGACGATGCGCAGGCCCAGGCCACCGAGAACGTAGCCTATTTCCACCCGGGCCTCCGCTCCCGGGGCGTGCCGCAGCGTGTTGCTCAGGGCCTCCTGCACGATGCGGTACGCCGACAGCTCCACGCCCTGCGGGAGTTCGCGGGCCGCGCCCGTCACCGCCTTGTCCACCGTCAGACCGGCCTCCCGCACATTGGCCAGCAGCCCGTCCAGATCCGCGAGCGTGGGCTGCGGGGCTTCCGGCGCCTCGTAGTCCTCCGCGCGGACGACGCCCAGGACCCGGCGCAGCTCAGTCAGGGCCGCGACCGCGTTCTCCCGGATGGTGACGAACGCCTTCTCCAGCTCGGGCGGCGGATTCTCCACCCGGTACGGCGCCGCCTCCGCCTGGATCGCGACCACCGACATGTGGTGGGCGACCACGTCGTGCAGCTCGCGGGCGATCGTCGTGCGCTCCTCCAGCAGCGTGCGGCGTGAGCGCTCGTGCGCCGTCACCGTCTGCTGCGCGGTCATCTCCTGCTCGGCCTCCTTACGTATGTGCCGGACCGTGACGATCAGCAGGATCAGCGCCGACAGGAACAGCATCGGGGCGGTGTCCGAGCCGAAGCCGTCCTCGCCGAAGCTCGTGTCGCAGAAGAAGCCGAACACCGCGGTCAGCGTCCACATCCAGGCCGCCGTGCGCGGGCGGGTGCGCAGCGCGACGACGGTCAGCACCAGCAGGTGGGAGAGGAAACTGGCGGGCGCCCACGGCCAGCTGCCCGACCCCCGGGCGATCACGGACGTGACGACGGTGCCCGCGAGGGACACCCAGAACGCCCCCACCGGACGGACCAGGGTCAGCAGCACCGGCACCAGCGCGCAGAGCCCGCACAGCAGGGCCAGCAACGGCGCTTCCTCGTCCGTCATGGCGACGAACAGGGCCACCGCACCGCCGAAGGCCACCAGCAGGTGCCGGGACCAGGCGCCGTACTCCCGCATCCGGCCCGGCAGGCGCCGGGTGAGCGGGCCGGCCTCGCCCAGCCGGGGCAGCGGGTCGTATCGGAAGGCGTCCTGGAACAGATCCTGCCGCAGACCGCGCAGGGCGTTCGCGGCCAGCTGCCTCTCGGGGCTGTGCTGCCGGCCGGCCCGGCCCGGCGTCGTCTGCGTGTGCGTCGTCTCGGTCACGTACAGAACGGTAGGCCGAGGTCATGGTCGCGGTCGTCCCCTTGGAGAGGGGTCCTGCGAGGTCCCTCTCAGGTACTACGGGTCGCCCCTCCCGGGCGGACCAGGCCCGACTCGAAGGCGAAGACCGCCGCCTGCGTGCGGTCGCGCAGGCCCAGCTTCACCAGGATCCGGCCGACGTGTGTCTTCACGGTCTGCTCGGCCACGACCAGCCGCTCGGCGATCTCCGCGTTCGACAGACCCTGTGCGATCAGCGCCAGCACCTCCGTCTCCCGTTCCGTCAGATCGCCGATGCGCTGCTTGAGCGGGACCCGGTTCCTGCCGTCCATGCGGGAGAACTCCGCGATGAGCCGCCGGGTGATGCCGGGCGCGAGCAGGGCGTCGCCCGCGGCCACCACCCGCACCGCCTCGGCCAGCTTGTCCGCCGAGGCGTCCTTGAGCAGAAAGCCGGAGGCGCCGGCCCGCAGCGCCTCGTACACGTACTCGTCCAGGTCGAACGTGGTCAGCACCAGCACCTTGACGGCGGGGTGCTCGACGGTGATCCGCTGGGTCGCCTCCAGGCCGCCCAGCTCGGGCATCCGGATGTCCATCAGCACGACGTCCGGGGCCAGTTCGGCAGTCCGGGCGATCGCGTCCAGCCCGTCCACCGCCTGCCCGATCACCTCGATGTCGGGCTGGGTGTTGAGCAGCACGGTGAAACCCTGCCGGACCATCTCCTGGTCGTCGGCGATGAGTACACGGATGGTGCCGGCACCGCTCGTCATGGGGACTGTTCTCCTGTCGGGGGCTCGGGGCTGTGCGGGTCGGGATCGGGGTCGGGGTCGGGGCCGGACGCTGAGGGGCGGGCCGGGGTCGTCGGCTCCGGGGTGCCCTCGCGCGGCAGGAACGCCGTCACGCGGAAGCCGCCGTACCGGTCGCCCGTCGCGACGACGTGTCCGCCCAGCATCGCCGCCCGCTCCCGCATCCCGAGCAGACCGTGACCGCTGCCGGGGGACGGCGGGGCCGGGCGGGTGGGGCGGGAGTTGATGACGTCCAGGCATATCCCGTGCGGGTAGTGGAGGACCTCCACGGTGACCGAGGCGCCCGGGGCGTGCCGCAGGACGTTGCTCAGGGCCTCCTGGACGATCCGGTACGCCGACAGCTCCACGCCGGGCGGATAGCCTCGCGGCTCGCCCTCCGTCTTCATGACGACCTCCAGACCGGCCGCCCGGGTGTTCTCGATCAGCGCGTCCAGCCGGGCGAGGTTCGGCTGCGGGGCGTCGGGGGCCGGGCCGGTGCCGGGGGCGGACAGCCGGTAGGTGTCGTCCAGGGCCTCCGGGTCGTCCGGGCCCGCCGAGCGCAGGACACCGAGCACACGGCGCAGCTCCGTCAGCGCCTCCAGGGCGTTGTTGCGGATGCCCGCCAGGTTCTCCTTCAGCTCCTCGGAGGGGTTCTCCACCAGGTGGGGGGCGACCTGGGCCTGGATCGAGATCACCGACATGTGGTGGGCGACCACGTCGTGCAGCTCGCGCGCGATACGGCTGCGCTCCTCCAGCAGCGCGCGGCGGGCCCGCTCCTCGGCGGTGATCGTCGTCTGCTGGGCCAGCTCCGCCCGGGCCTCGCTGCGGCTGCGCAGGGCGGTGCCGATCAGGACCGCGACGGCGAAGAGGGCAACGGCCACGACTCCGGTCGGGGAATATCTCTGGGCCCCGATCGGGGCCTCCGCCACCCACGTCACCACGAGGGTGGTGCCGAACGCGGCGAGCGTGCCGCGCAGGCGGGTGCGCAGGGCGAGGAGGGCCAGCACGACCATCTGGGCCAGCATGACGGGCGCCGGCCAGGGCCAGCCGACGTCGGCGGACGCGTCCGTCGCGAGATGCGGGCGGGCGAGAAGGGCGGTGAGGAAAGCGGCGGCCAGGGACGCGGCCCAGGCGGGGGCGGGACGCCAGATCGCCAGGACGACGGCGGCTCCCTGGACGAGGCCGAGGAGCCAGCCGACGGCGGTCAGCCGGTACTCGTCCGACAGCTGTTCCCCGCCGCCCAGGCCGATCCCCAGCGCGGCGTAGGCGACGAACAGGTAGACGAGCAGGCGGAGCCAGCGGTGCCGGGCGAAGGGGGGTGAGTGGGGGGAGGGGTTCTCGCCCAGCCAGGCGCGCAGGCGGCGGCGCCGGCTGGGGGTGGGCGTCGTGGGTTCGGCCGTGGTGGGTTCGGGTGCGGGGCGGCGCGGTCGGTCGTTCTCGTCGTCGGCGGCCGCGGGTTTCACGAGGTCAACATTAGGCATTGCGTGGAGTCTTTGCTGGGGGCAGGTGGCGGCGGACCACGTGCGACGTGCGGTTGCGGGGGCGGCGCGGGCCGTGTTCGTGGTGCCGGAAGGCCGTCCAGCACAGGGCCAGGACCAGAGCGAAGACGGGGAGCCAGGCGAGGCGGTACATCACCCAGTCCGGCGAGTCCGGTGCGGTGTGCAGACCGGGCAGGCGGCCCGCGGTGAGACCCGTCGCGGTCGTGGTCATCATGGCCGTCTGGTGCCACAGGTAGATCGTCATCGCCGAGAGGTTGACGAGGGCCGTCGCCGCCCAGAGCAGCGGGCGCGTCATCGCGCGGCGCAGCCGGTCGCGCAGGAGCAGGGCCAGGCCGCACTGGGCGAGGCCGAAGGAGACGGCCGCGAGCGTCGGCGGGTCGAGGTTGGAGATCCTCGCGCCGGGGACGCCGACCATCGACGCCGGGTAGCCGGCGAGGCCGACGAGCAACGCGGTGGCCGTCGTACCGCCGAGGAACAGGACCCAGGCCGCGCGGCGGGTGTCCAGCTCGCCCCGGGTCCAGGCGGCGCCCAGCGTGTACGGCACGAGCCAGCCCGCCGGCAGGTTCAGCCAGGCGAGCCAGGAGGGGCCGAGGTGCAGGCCGAAGCGGAGCAGGTCGACGTGCAGCACGACGGCCAGCGGCCAGAGGGGGTTGAGGCGGGTGAGGAGCGGGGTGGCGGCCGTCAGGGCGGCGAAGACCAGCAGGAACCACAGCGGCGACAGGGCCAGTTTGACCAGGGCCTCGATCGTGGCCGGCGGGGTGCCGGTGAGGAGGAGGGCCGTGGCGGCCACCGCCCACAGGCACAGCAGCGCGGCCACCGGGCGCAGCAGGCGGGCCAGTCGGGCGCGCAGCCAGGCGCCGTAACTCTCGCCCCGCGCCTGGGCCGAGGCGAGGCTGCGCGTGGCCACATGACCGCCGACCAGGAAGAACACGGCCAGGGTCTGGAACAGCCAGGAGACCGGGGCCAGCCACGGCATGTGCTGGAGCGGGCTGGTGGTGTGCAGGCCGCCGTCCCTCGCCACCAGCGCGGTCACCAGCCAGTGGCCCAGGACGACGCCGAGGATCGCGAAGGCCCGCAGGGCGTCGACCGCACGGTCCCGGTCGGCCGGGGTGGCGGAGTCGACCTGGTGGGCGCCGCGGCGAAGAGCGCGGAGGGGGTGCGGGACGTGCGGGGGGTGAAGGAGGTGGCGCCGAGAGGGGTGGACGGGGTCGTCGACGGGGTGGAGTACGGCTGGCTCAGGCACGGGTCACCTCCGAGGTCTCGCCGAGGGTGATCCGGGCCAGGTTGGCGAGGGAGGCCGAGCCCGGGGTGAAGTAGCCGCTGTGCTGGACGTCGCCGGCGTCGAAGACCCGGGCGCCGAAGGCGCGGGAGACCGGGTCGGTGCCGAAGCCGATGGTGGTGCCGAACAGGTGGGCGCTGGTGTGCGGGACGTGTGCGATCCAGTCGTCGCCGCCCCGGGCCGCCCAGACACGCGCGCGGGTGTGCAGGGCGGCGGCGGAGCCCGCTCCGGTGCCGGGGCTGCCGACCAGGGCGATGTCGTCGGCGTCCAGACCTGGGGCGGCCCGGCCGCAGACGACCGAGCCGTAGGAGTGGCAGAGCAGGGAGAGGCGGGCGTGCGGCCCGGTCGCGGCGCGCAGGTCGTGTACGAACGTGCGCAGGTGGGGGGCGGCTTCGTCGGCTCGGGTGGTCGTGGTGACGGTGGTGCTGACCGTGGCCGGGGTCGCGTAGCCGAGCCAGGCGACGACGGCGACGCGGGTGCCGTGGGAGGCGCGGTGGGTGAGGTCCGTGTACAGCGCCGCGGCGGCCTTGTGGAAGCGGGCGTAGGTGTCCAGGGAGGTGTCCGAGCCGGGGACCAGGACCGCGACGTGGTCGGCGCGGGGGAGGTCGCCGAGGACCTCGGTGGCCCGGCCCGTGCCCCGGCCGTCGAAGGCCAGGAGGTTGCGGGAGGCCAGAGTGCGGTCGGCGGCGGCGCGGTCGGTGTCACCGTGCGCCGCCGCCATGGCGGCCGCCGCGGAGGCGTCGGCTCGGTTGGCCTCGTACGTCTTCTGGAGCGTGGTCGCCGTGAGCGGGGGCAGCGCGGAGGGGCGGGGGGCCGGGATCCCGGGGTGGGTGGTCGCGGCGGAGAGGGGGGCGGCGATGGCCGTGGTGAGGAGGGCGGCGAGGCACGCGCGCCGCCAGTGCCTGCGGTGTCTCGGCGGGAACAG
>NZ_MLYN01000031.1:0-2511 GCF_001866675.1 Streptomyces sp. MUSC 14 | reverse complement strand
GTGGAGACCGTCGTCTTCGCCGGTGAGGCACTCTCCTGCGACATGGTCCGCAAGGTGCGCGACACGCTGCCCGGTACCCGTGTCGTCAACGCCTACGGCCAGACCGAGAGTTTCTACGCCGCCACCTTCACGGTTCCGCAGGACTGGGCGGGGACGGGTGCGGTGCCGGTCGGGGCGCCGCTGGCCAACATGCGTGCCTTCGTCCTGGGGCCGGAGCTGACGCCGGTGCCGCAGGGTGTCGTGGGCGAGCTGTATGTGGCCGGTCTGGTCGCCCGCGGCTATCACCGCAACGGCGCCGCCACCGCGGAGCGCTTCGTCGCCTGCCCCTTCGGGCCTGCCGGTGCGCGTATGTACCGCACCGGCGACCTGGCCGAGTGGGACGAGAGCGGCCGGCTGAAGTACGCGGGCCGCGCCGACAACCAGGTCAAGGTGAACGGCATCCGCGTCGAGCCGACCGAGATCGAGACCGCCCTCGCCCAGCATCCCGCGGTCAGCCGGGCCGTGGTCACGGTGTGCAAGGACCCCACCGGCGCCACCCGGCTCGTCGGCTACGTGGCACAGGCGGGCGCCGGTGCCCAGGGCGGGGACGTGGACATCAACGCCACCGTCTCGCCGGCGGATCTGCGGCGGTTCGCGGCCAAGCGGCTGCCGGACTACATGGTGCCCGCGCAGCTGGTGGTCCTGGACCGGCTGCCGCTGACCGCGAACGGAAAGCTGGACCGGGCCGCGCTGCCCGAGCCGGAGTTCACCGGCACCGAGTACCGCGCGCCGCGCGGCGAGGCGGAGCGGGTCCTGGCCGAGGTGTACGCCGATGTGCTCGGTGCCGGTCAGGTCGGTGTCGACGACGACTTCTTCGCCGGCGGCGGGGACAGCATCCGGTCCATCCAGGTCGTGGCCCGTGCCAAGGCGCGCGGTGTCGTGGTCAGTACGCGGGAGATCTTCGAGCACCGCACGGTCGCCCGGCTCGCGGAGCTGGTCGAGGGCCGGGCGGAAGAGGAGCGGGTGGTCCTGGCCGAGCTGCCGGGCGGCGGTGTCGGCTGGGCTCCGCTGCCGCCGACGGCGGCGCATGTGCTCGCGTTGGGCGGTGGCATCGGAAGGTTCTGCATGTCGGCGCTGCTGACCCTGCCCGAAGGCATCGACCGCGCCGGGCTGGCCGCGACGCTGCAGGCGGTGCTGGACCGGCACGACGTGCTGCGCTCGAAGCTGGACCGGACGGATCCGGGCCTGCGGATGGAGCCGGCGGGAAGCGTGCGCGCGGAGGGCCTGCTGCGGGAAGTCCCCTACCCGGGGGCCGGGATGCAGGCCGAGCTGGACGCCGCCGCGGACCGGCTGGACCCGGACGCGGGTGTGATGGCGCAGTTCGTGTGGTTCACCTCCGACACGGAGGCGGACCGGCTGCTGATCGTGCTGCACCACCTGGTCGTCGACGGGGTGTCGTGGCGGATCCTGCTGCCCGACCTGGTCTCCGCCTGGCAGCGGGTCCGGGGCGCCGGCGCTCCCGGACCGGCCGCCGTGGGCACCTCGTTGCGCCGGTGGACACACGCCCTGGCCGAGCAGGCGGCCACCGGGCAGCGGGTGGCGGAGCTGCCGGTGTGGCAGGAGATCCTGGCCGGCGACGAGCCGGTCCTGGGCGCACGTGAGCTGGACCCGGCGCGCGATGTCACGGCGACCGTGGACACCGTCCGCATCCAGGTGCCCGCGGATGTCACGGACACTCTGCTGAACACGCTGCCCGCGGTGTTCCGGAGTGGTGTCGACGACGGCCTCCTCGCCGGTCTCGCCCTCGCGCTGGCGCGCTGGCGCCGGACGCGGGGCGTGTCCGCCTCCTCGGCGCTGGTCCGGCTGGAGGGGCACGGCCGCGAGGAGCACCTGGTGCCCGGCGCGGACCTGTCGGGCACGCTGGGATGGTTCACCGCGATGTACCCGGTCCGCCTGGACGTGGCCGGCATCGACGTGGCGGACGCGTTCGCCGGCGGCACGTCCGCCGGGCGGGCCGTCAAGGCCGTCAAGGAGCAGCTGCGGGCGGTGCCGGACAACGGCCTGGGCTACGGCCTGCTGCGCCACCTGAACCCGGAGACCGCCGCCGAGCTGTCCGGGGCGCGTCGGCCGCAGATCGGGTTCAACTACCTCGGCAAGGCGTCCGGCGCGGACATCCCCGAGCACCTGCGGGGTCTTGGCTGGGCCCCGGACACCACGCACCGGGACCTGATCGCCGCGCCGGACGCGGACATGCCGGTGCTCTCCGCGCTGGAGATCAACGCGGTGGCCACCGACACCGGCCACGGCGACGAACTGACCGCCTACTTCGGCTTCCCCACCGGCCTCCTCTCACGTGCGGAGGTCACCGAGCTGGCCGCGCTGTGGGTCGAGGCACTGACCGCCCTGGCCCGCCACGCCACCGCCCCCGACGCCGGCGGACTCACCCCCAGCGACGCCCCCCTGGTCCGGGTGGGCCAGCACGAGATCGACGCCTGGGAAACCCGCTTCGGCAAACTCGCCAAGGTATGGCCG
>NZ_MLYN01000030.1:0-98737 GCF_001866675.1 Streptomyces sp. MUSC 14 | reverse complement strand
ACATCGGGCGTTCGGTAATGCCGATTCAGGTGTGTTCGCCATGACGGACATGGGGGGTGGGTCTCCGTTGAGGTGGGGGTGAGGAGTCCGGAGGGGAGGGGGACGGGGGACCGGGAGGGGGAGCGGGCGATCGGGAGTTTACTTGAGAGTTCACGAACTTCAAGGGTCAAAGGCGCCCAGGCTTCAAGGGTCAAAGGCGCCCAGGCCCCGCACCCTCTGGCTATGCTGCCGACGAAGCGTTCAGTGAAGCGCTCAAACGAACAGCGGGTTGTGAGGGGGCCATCGGCATGCGCGAACCGGTCGATCTCAGGCGGCAGCGGATCCTCGCCGCGGTGCAGTCGCGCGGTGCGGTCCGGGTCAGCGATCTCGCCGTGGAACTCGCGGTGTCGGTGGTGACCGTCCGGCGCGATGTGGAGGAGCTGGCCCGCGCCGGTCGGCTGCGCCGCGGCCACGGTGTGGCCCGCCCGGTGCTGCCCGAGACGCAGCAGCCGCCGGTCCGCACGCCGCCCTCTGCCGACGGCGGTCCGGTCGCGGTCGTGGTGCCCGAGCGCCACGCATATCTGTACGAGGCGCTGCACGGCGCCCGGACCGTGTTCGAGAAGGCCGGGATCCGTATTGCCCTGCATATCGCACCGGCTGCTCCGGGGGCCGAACAGCCGCTCGTGGAGCGGGCGTTGGCCGAGGGAGCGCGAGGCCTGCTGATCGCGCCGCGCTGGCGCAGCCGCACCACGGAGGAGGCGGACTACACCTGGCTGTCGCGGCTCGACGTGCCCGCGGTGGTGATGGAGCGCAGGCCGCGGCGCGGCAGTGCGCTGCACGCCGTGGACACCGTCTGCACGGACCACTGGTACGGCATCCATCTCGCCGTCGGCCACCTCACGGAACTGGGCCACCGGCGTATCGTGCTCGCCGCGCGCGACGACAGTCCGACGGCGCGCGCCATCCGCGCCGCGTTCACCGAGATCGCCGCGGAGCATCCGGACATCGACAAGTGGGCCGTGGCGCTCAGTTCACCCGGCGCGGTGCCCGACCGGGCCTCGGTCGCGGAGAAATCGGTCGAACTCCCCTCCATGCTGGCGCAGTTGGGTGCGACAGCTGCCGTGCTGCACGGCGACGTGGACGCCTTGATGCTGGTGCAGTCGCTGCGTGACAGCGGCGTGCGGGTTCCCGAGGACTGCTCCGTGATCGCGTACGACGACGTCGTCGCGGCGCTCGGCAGTACACCGCTGACCGCGGTGTCCCCGCCGAAGGCCGACGTCGGCCGCGCGGCGGCGGAACTGTTGCTGCGCCGGCTCGACCCGCGGGACTCCGAGGGCGCGACCGCGCCCGTGCGGCGGCTGGAGCTGCTGCCGTCGCTGAAGGTGCGCGGCTCGACGCAGGCGCCCGGCACGTCAGCGACCACGGAGCCAACTGCCGTTGCGAGGTGAGCGTTTGACCGTTTAATTTACCTCTGATTGATCTATTGACCAGGTTCATTCAGTCGCTCAGTATTCCCGTGACCCGAACACGCAGGATCCGCACGAGCCGCGGGAGGCGCCCATGCCCGGTCGACACAGCCGTCGATCCGTGCTCGCCGCGATCACCGCGCTGCCGCTGACGGGCGCACTGAGCGCGTGCAGCGGGAACGACAGCGCGTCCGTCCGATCCGGGAGCCGCAACACGTCCGGCAGGAAAGGCACGACCACCATCACCTTCTGGTCCGCCCTGCGCGGCAGCCAGCAGGTGGTGGACGCGTTCAACAAGACGCACGACGACATCCAGGTCGACTTCGAGCAGATCCCCTCCGGCACGCAGGGCGGGTATCTCAAGCTGAGCAACGCGGCACGCGCGGGCAACGCCCCCGACGTCGCCACCATCGAGTACCCCCAGCTGCCGGGCTTCGCGATCGACGGCGTCGCCCGCGACATCACCTCGCTGGTCGGTGCCGGACTGCGGGCGAAACTGCTGCCGCAGGCGCTGGGTCAGACGACCTTCGGGAAGCGCACGTACAGCGTGCCGCTCGACGTCGAGCCCATGGTGTTGCACTACCGCAAGGATCTGTTCGACCAGCTCGGCCTCGAAGTCCCCACCACCTGGGACGAGTTCGCCGTCCTGGCCCGCACGGTGCGCCGCACCGGCGGCGGCCGCAGGATCGCCGTCTTCCCCACCGACGGCATGTCACAGATGGCCGCCTGGTGCTGGCAGGCCGGGGCGCAGTGGTTCGACATATCCGAGGGCGCCTGGAACGTGTCCATGGCGGACGCCCCGACCCGGAAGGTGGCCGGGTACTGGCAGCGGCTCATCGACGAGGACCTCGTCCACTGCAACTCCACCACCTCCCGCCTCTACGACGCACAGATCGGCAAGGGCCTGGTCCTGACCCGGCTCAGCGGCGCTTGGGACGCCGGCGCGCAGATGAACGGGCATCCGGAGCAGAAGGGGAAGTGGCGCATCGCGCCGTTGCCGCAGTGGACCCCGGACCGGCCGGCGCTCGGCACACACGGCGGCTCGACGTTCGCCGTCACCAAGGACAGCAGGCACCCCGAGGCCGCCATGGCGTTCATCGAGTGGCAGGTCGCGCACCCCGACGCCCTCAGGGCCCGGCTCTCCAGCGGCGCGAGCAGCCAGTACCCGGCCGCGACCGGGCTCGTGTCCGTGGGGCGCGCCGCGTTCGACCGCGCCTACTACGGCCGTCAGGACATCTACCGGCTGTTCGAGGACGAGGCCCACAAGATCCGCGACGGCTGGGTGTGGGGCCCGCGCATGACCGCCACCGGCTACGTCATGCAGGACGCGTTCGCCCGGGCGGGAGCCGGCTCCGGCACGATCCTGTCCGCCGTGCGCGCCGCACAGGACGGCACGATGCCCGATCTCAAGGCGCTGGGCCTCGCCACCACCCAGCACTCGACGTGACCGCCCGCACCCCGACAGGCAGGTGACCCCATGACCGAGACCGCCCACGTCACGACGGCGCGAACCGCCCCGGCACAGGCGACGGACGTCTCCCGGCGCACGGCACAGCGCCGTCGCAACGGCGCCGCGGGCGTCCTGATGACGCCGTTCTTCATCCTTCTCACCCTCGTCTTCCTGCTCCCGGTCGGCACGGCCGTGTGGCTGAGCTTCTTCAGCGACGACCATCCGGGCCTCGGCTTCGGCCCGGCGCGCACCGTGTTCGTGGGCCTGCGCTCGTACTCCGTCGTGCTCACCGACCCGACGTTCCTGTCCGGGCTCGGCACGGTCGGCGTCTACTGCCTGATCTACATCCCGCTCATGGTGACCGGCTCCCTGGCGCTCGCCCTGCTGCTCGACTCCGGCGTCGTCCGGCTGCGCGCCTGGGCCCAGTTGGGCCTGTTCCTGCCGCACGCGGTGCCCGGCATCATCGCCGCCCTGATCTGGCTGTACCTGTACACGCCAGGCATCAGCCCCGTCATCGAGGTGCTCGGCAAGGCCGACATCACGGTGGACTTCCTCGGCCTGCACACCACGCTGCCGTCGATCGTGAACATCGCGCTGTGGAGCAACGTCGGCTACAACATGGTCGTCTTCTACGCGGCCCTCCAGGCGGTGCCCCGTGACGTACTGGAGGCGTCCGTGGTGGACGGCGCGGGACCGGTGCGCACCGCGCTCCAGGTCAAGGCGCCGCTCGTACGCTCCTCGATCGTCATGGTCGCGATGTTCACGCTGATCTGGGCACTGCAGCTGTTCACCGAGCCGATGCTGCTCCACCAGTCCTCGCAGATGGTCAACACCCGGTTCTCGCCCAGCATGTACATCTACGACGCCGCCTTCAGCCGCAACAACTACTCGCTCGCGGCCGCCGCCTCGGTGATCCTCCTGGTCATCACCATCGCCGTCTCCTACGGGGTCACCCGCTGGACCAACCGCGTCGACTCGGCCGAGGAGAACGCCCGATGAGCGCCATGCACTCCACCCTGACACGACCGCGGATGCTGGGCCGGGCGACCGTCAACGTCGTCGTCGCGATCTCCGTCCTGTACACCGTGCTGCCGGTGGTGTGGCTGCTGCTCGCCGCGACGAAGTCCCGCGACGCCCTGTTCAGCAGCAGCATCCTGTCGTTCCACGACTTCTCCCTCGTCCGGAACGTCAAGGACCTGTTCGCCATGGACGGCGGACTGTACGGGCGCTGGTACGGCAACAGCCTCCTGTACGCCGTCCTCGGCGCGGCGCTCGGCGCGCTGATCAGCGTCGCCTGCGGGTACGCCTTCGACAAGTACCACTTCCGGCACAAGGAGAAGCTCTTCGGCCTCGTGCTGGCGGCCGTCATGGTGCCGCAGACGGTGCTCGCGCTGCCGCTGTACCTCATCGCGTCCGAGACCGGTGTCGTGAACACCTTCTGGTCGGTGTTCGTCCCGGTCCTGTTCAACCCGTTCGGTGTGTACCTGGGCCGCGTCTTCGCCCGGGGCTATGTGCCCGACGAGACCCTGGAGGCCGCGCGGGTCGACGGCGCCGGCGAGCTGACGACGTACATACGCGTGTCGCTGCGCATGCTGGGCCCCGGCCTGGTCACGGTCTTCCTCTTCCAGCTGACGGCCATCTGGAACAATTTCTTCCTGCCGATGGTGATGCTGTCCAACCAGAACCTGTATCCGGTGAGCCTGGGGCTGTACCAGTGGAACAGCCAGGCGTCCGTCTCGCCCGAGTACTACCCGGTGGTGATCATGGGCTCGCTCCTCGCCGTCCTCCCGCTCATCGTCGCGTTCGCCCTCCTCCAGCGCTTCTGGCGGTCCGGCCTGACGGCGGGGGCGGTCAAGTGACCAAGCCCCGCGCGGCGTTGGCCATGTCGCCCGAGGCGGCCGCCGCCGTCTTCCCCTCGCGGTCGCTGGCCGCCCTCGGGGACGTGTGCGACCTGGCGTCGCCGCCGGTCTTCGACGACCTGACGAGCGTACGGGCGAAGGACGTCCTCGGCGATGTCGAGGTGCTCGTCACCGGCTGGGGCTGCCCGAGCCTCGACGCGGACGTCCTCGCGGCGGCACCCCGGCTCGCGTGTGTGGTGCACGCGGCCGGATCGGTGCGCGGGCACATCACCGACGCGTGCTGGGAACGGGGCATCGAGGTGTCCTCCGCGGCCGCGGCCAACGCGCTGCCCGTCGCCGAGTACACGCTCGCCATGATCCTGCTGCACGGGAAACACGTACTGGAGCGCGCCCGCGAATTCCGGCGGACCCGTGAGCGGGCCGACTGGCTGAGCACCCCGCACGAGGTCGGCAACTACCGTCGCACGGTGGGCATCCTCTCCGCCTCCCTCATCGGCCGACGCGTCATCGAACTGCTCCGCCCCTTCGACCACGAGGTGCTGCTGCACGACCCGTACGTCACCGGGGCCGAGGCCGCCGAGCTGGGCGTCCGGTGGGTGGCTCTGCCCGAACTCTTCGCCCACAGCGACCTGTTGAGCGTCCACACGCCGCTGCTGTCCGCCACCCGCGGACTCGTCAGCCGTGAACTGCTGGAGGCGATGCGGCCGGGAGCCGTGCTGATCAACACCTCGCGCGGCGCCGTCGTCGACCAGGACGCGCTCACCGACGTGGTGCGCGCGGGCCGTGTCCGGGCCGTGCTCGACGTGACGGACCCCGAGGTCCTGCCCGCCGACCACCCGCTGTGGGACTGCCCGAACGCCCTGATCACCCCCCACCTCGCCGGCTCCCAGGGCAACGAGTGGGAGCGGCTCGCCGACACCGCCGTCGCCGAGGTGGCCCGGTGGGCCGCGGGCGCCGGCCTCGCCCACCCCGTCCGACGCGAAAGGCTGGCCTTCCTCGCATGAGCACCCCGTTCCGACTCCCGCCGGACGACCGGGAGTCGAGTCCGTACACCGGCTACACCCGCGCACACTGGGAGGCCGTCGCCGACGGGCTGCTCGGCGCCGCATGGCGCTGGGCGACCCCCGGCGGCGCCCTGCTCGACCTGCCGGGCCGCCCCTCCAGGTCCGGTGTCCGTTCGGACGGCCTGGAGGGCTATGCCCGTACGTTCCTGGCGGCCGGCTTCCGGGTCGCGGGCGCCGGCGGCAAGGATCCGCACGGCTGGCTGGAGCGGTACGCGACCGGCCTCGCGGCCGGCACCCGCACCCCCGGCCGGACCGACACCGAGTCATGGCCGCTGATCCTCGACCACCATGTGCAGGGCCAGCCGATGGTCGAGTCGGCGTCGGTGGCGCTCGGCCTGTCACTGACCCGGCCGTGGCTGTGGGACCGGCTCGACGGCGACGTACAGGACCGGACCGAGACATGGCTGCGCGGCGCCGTCACACACACCCCCGCGCCGAACAACTGGTACCTCTTCCCGCTCATGGTGGCGTCGTTCCTGGAGTCCACGGGCCGCGGCGACGCGGCGACGGCGCGGGTCAGGGAGCGGGCGCTCGACCTGATGGAGACGTGGTACCGGGGCGACGGCTGGTACGCGGACGGCGACGGGCGGGCCTTCGACCACTACAACGGGTGGGCGCTGCACCTGTATCCGCTGCTCCACGCGCATCTCATGGGTGACACGGCACTGTCGCAGCGGTTCGGACCACGGCTGCGCGAACACCTGGAGGGCTTCTCGCTCCTGTTCGGCGCGGACGGGGCGCCGATCCACTTCGGGCGTTCACTGACCTACCGGTTCGCGGCGTCGGCGGCGGTCGGCGTGGGTGCCGTCACCGGCCACACCCCGCTGCCCCCGGGCACGTCCCGCCGCCTGATCAGCGGAAACCTGCGCTACTTCCTCGACCGGGGCGCGGTCACCGACGAAGGGCTCCTCAGCCTCGGCTGGCACGGCCCGCACACCGCCACGCTGCAAACCTATTCCGGCCCCGCGTCACCGTACTGGGCGTCGAAGGCCTTCGTGGCGCTGCTCGCGGCGGGGGACGACCCGCTGTGGACGGCGACCGAGGAGCCGGCCCCGAGCGACGGCCCCGACCGGGTGCTCGCGCTGCCCGCCCCCGGGCTGCTCGTCCAGTCGACCCGGGCCGACGGCATCGTGCGCCTGCACAACCACGGCAGCGACCACGTGCGCCCGCACGAGGGCGAATCCGCCGCGCAGGACGACCCGTTGTACGGCCGTCAGGCCTACTCCACGCACACCGGCCCCACGTCACGGACCAACGTCGCCGACAACCACCTGTCCGTGGAGGTCGACGGCGCGGCGAGCGTGCGCCGGCGCATCCATCCGCTGGGCGCGGGACAGGGCGAGGGATGGGGCTGGGCGGCGTCGTGGCACCGGCCGGTGTTCCGCTCCGGACCGCCGATGGTGCCGGGCCTGCGTGTCGAGAGCGTGACCGTGGCACGCGGCCGCCACGAACTGCGCGTCCACCGGGTGAGCGGGGCGCCCCACGGTGCGCGGGTCACCCTCACCGGGTGGGCCACACAGGCGCTCCGCTCCGAGCTGACCGGGGTGCACGGCTGGGACGAGGCCGACCAGGTACGCGCGCCCGAGGGCACGGCCTATGAACCGTGGGTGCGGATGCCCCGGCTCTCGGCCAAGGTCCAGGGAACGGCGGTGCTCGTAGCGCTGGCAGCCCTGGGAGCCGAGGCCGATACCGGCACACCGCCCCTCGCCGCCGCCGTGGCCGAAGTGACTTGGGCGGACGGCGAGTTGTGTGTGCGCTGGGCGGACGGTCCGCAGACCACCGTCACCTTCGAGCCGCTGTGCGTGCGAACCGTATAGGCCGCACGGACTCGACTGCGCCCGCGCCGCCGTGGGCGGCGGAAGGTGTCACCCGGGGAGTTCGAACCGTTCGGCTGTCTCCTCGATGAGCGGCAGGTGTTCCTCCCACGTCGTGTTTCCCACGCCGAGGAGGAAGGCGGCGTTCCCGCGTACGGCGAAGTACTCCCGCGTGCGGTGGCGGACCGCCCCCTCACCGGTACGGTGGCTGACGAAGTCCAGTGCCACGCCCGGACGCCCGCCGAACCGGACCTGGGCCCGGCGCCCTCGGTGCTGACCGCCGCCAGCCGCAGGGCGAGGTGTGCGTCGGGACGGGGGCGGACCCGCGGCGCCGGCAGGGGAGGGCGGGACGGAAGGTGTGCGGGGTGTGGGTTCCTCTTGACCATTAGCACTGGACCCCGCGGAAACGCTGGAATCCGGGTTTCGTGAGCAGCAGCGGTGTCGGCTTTCTGTGAGCAATCTGGAGCTGACGGATCGCGAGCGTGATTACTTTCCGTGAATCCCACCCGCGGTCGCGGCGCGCCAACCTCAAAGCGGCGGGACTGCGTGGCGATGCGGCTCGAACGCTGCGGGGTGGTCACCTCTTATGGTGGTGGCCGCGCTGCGGCGTCTCTGCTACTCCGCGTCCAGGAGGGCGGCGAATCGCGCCAGGGGGTTCCCGGTGAACGGGCGCAGCACGGGGGCGAGGAGGCGTGCGCCGGGGAAGCGCAGGCCGCCGAGGAAGGCGAAGCGGGTGGTTCGGTCGGTTTCGGGGCGGGCTGCCATTCCGCCGAGGACGAGGCGGCTCTGCATCAGGCACCAGCCGGGGGCGAGGTCGATGGCGAAGGTCGCGCGGAGCCGGGTGTGGCCGTGGATGCGGGCCTGGAGCGGAGTTCCGGTCGACTCGGGGGTGAGGAGACTGACCGTGCGGACATCAGGGATCCAGAGCGGCATCGTGCGTTCCAGGTCCTGGGCGAGCGACCAGACACGCTCGAACGGTGCGTCGAGAACGGTCTCGCTGATCCGCGCCGCTCCGGGTGTGGTCGCGGCGATCACGTGCAGGCGGCGGACCGGGTCGAAGTCGGCGACGGGCCACTGTGGCATCGGGGTCTCGGTCACTGCTGCCATGCCTTTCGGAAGCTGAGTCGGGCCCGGGAGAGCCGGGACTTGACCGTCCCGGGCGCGACCGCGAGCAGTGTCGCGGTCTGCCGTTCGTCCAGTCCTTCGAGGTCGCGCAGGAGCAGCACGGCGCGGTGTTCCGGGGAGAGCCGGGTCAGCACGTCGCGGATGTCCGCGGCGAGTTGGGGGTCGCCGGGCGCGGGGAGTTCGCCGAGCTCGGCCGGTTGCGAGCGCGCCGTGCGGGTGGCGTAGCGCACCGCTTCCCGCACGGCGATGGCCCGGACCCAGCCGAACAGTGCGTCGGGATCACGGAGTTGGCGGAGCTTGCGGAAGACCACGATGAGTGCCTCCTGGGTCGCGTCCGCGCCGTCGTCCAGCGCGATCGGGCCGCAGAGCCGGCGGACGTACGGGGTGATCAGGTCGAGCAGCCGGCCGACCGCGAGTTGGTCGCCGCTCTGGGCGGCCCGGACCAGCTCGGCAAGGCCGGGCGGTGGCTCCTGCATGGTGCTCTCTCCGTCGATCGGTGACAGGGGTCCGTGGATGGAGGCCTCGTCATGGCGGAAGGTTCCCTGCGATTTCGGCCCGGCCGCAGTGTTCCTCATCACAGGAACGGATCGGCGGGCGGGGTGCTCCTTCGGGTGTCCGAGCGTCCTGACACTCCATGAGGTGACGACATGAAACCGGTGAAGTCAGCGAACACCCGCAGCAAGGCCACCGCGATCGGCGCGGTGCTGGCGGCGGACGGTCTGATCCACCTGTACTGGGCGACCGGGCGGACCTGGCCGGTGCACAGCACCAGCCGGCTCTCGCAGCTGGTGCTCAACACCCAGGTGCCGTTCACCCCGCAAGGACTGGTCCCGCTCGCGGGACTGCTCTTCTCGGGCGCGGCGCTGGTGCTGGTCCACGGGGGACGGCTGCCGGCCCTGGCCTCCCGGCTGCCCGCTGTGCTGCCGCGCTGGGGGAGCCGGGCGGTGGCCGCTGGACTGTTGGCCCGCGGCGCGGTCGGACTTGTCTGGGCGACGGGGGCCTGGGCGGACCCTGGCGGCACGTTCTACTGGCTCAACCTGCTCCTTTACACCCCGGTGTGTCTGCTGCTGGGCCGGGCGGCCTGGCAGGTCTCAGCGGCGGGCGCGCAGGCAGGTGAGGTAAGGCGGGCGTGGCCCCGTCGAGCCTGAGCGTCCGATGGTGGCACCGCCGCTGCGCAAGAAGTCGGCCCGGCCGACTTCCCGCGTTGTGGCGCGAGCGGCCGCAGCGTGGGCGGGTGGGGCAGGGGTATCCCGGTGTTGTGATTCAGCCCTGCCGCTTGCCTGACGCTGCCCCACGGAGGCGGGGGCTCTGGCTTTCGCCCAGGCGTGACGGAACCCGCTGTCCCGGCGCTGCACGATCTGCACGGTGATGCGCCTGGTTTCTCGGATCCCGGCGTGAAAGTGGACGCCGAGGTCGCCCTGATCGGCCCAGATGTGCTGCAGGCGTGGGAAAGCCTCCGCTGTTCGGCAGAGCAGGCCTACGGCGCGTCCCGGTCATCGACGTTGGCCGGGCTCACGCACACCAACAGGACGTATCCGAGGCTGTCGACGAGCAAGCGGCGCTTGACGCTGTGTCCTTTCTTGCCGCGCTCGGGGTCGGACGCAGCCGCAGCCGCAGCCGCAGCCGGCGCGCGTCTCCGCAGGTTGGTGTGCATGCTCTCCCACAGGCCGTCGCGTCGTCACTGGCGCCAGTAGAGGTACGTCGGCTGTCAGTGAGGCAGGTCGTGAAGCTGCCCCCGGTCCAGCGGGCCCGTAGCCACCACGCGAGAACATTGAGCGTTTTCCAACTTGAAGTTGCTGGTCACGGGGCTGGCGTGGATCGCGGCGGGGGTACTTGTGCTGGTCGCGGCCTGATCGATTGCAGGTGATCGTCCGTCGTGCGGCCGGTTCACCGGAGTCGTGTCGGAGGCCGTCGATCGCGCCGTGGGCTCCGCGGGGGTGGCCGGTACGGGGAGGGCTGCTCATAGCGGATGCGCTCGTGTGGGCGATGCGGCGGCGGGTGGTCGATACACCATCACAACGGCGGCCGAACGGCCAGCGACGGCCGGGACGTTCGGCGGCCATGCCGGGACCGCGGCTCCTGCCATGGGGGATGTCATGACACGGAGTGCTGTCTCGTCTAAGGGGCGACCGCACACCTCGACCAAGGAGTGACAACCGATGAAACTGCGTGCCGGTCCTGCCCTCGTGGGTGCAGCGGTCGCCATGCCCGTCCTGCTGCACCGGAAACGCGGCGAGACGATCACCATGGATGCCCGCGCCAGGCGGGATGCGCCCGGATCCTTCGTCCGGCTCCGCCGCGGCACGACGCACGTCATGGTGGATGGGCCCGAGTCGGGAGAGCCGATCCTGTTCGTCCACGGAGCGACCCTGTCGCTGTGGGTGTGGGACGGACTGTTCGAACGGCTGGCTCGGGCCGGGTACCGGACGATCCGTTTCGACCGGTACGGCATCGGCTTCAGGGACCGTCCCGACACCGACTACGACCAGGCACTGTTCGAGGAACAGATGACCGACCTGCTGGAGGTGCTCGGCGTCGACCGCCCGGTGACGCTCGTCGCGCTGGCGTTCGGCGGCCCGATCGCGGCCGAGTTCGCCGTGCGCCATCCCGAGCGGGTAGCAGGCGTGTGCCTGGTCTCCCCCGACGGGTTCGCGACGCCGCTCAACCTCGGGCTGCGTCTGTCGATGTCGCCCGGGATCGGTGGGCCGTTCTTCCGGCTGACCGGAAACCGGGCATTGACGTCACGCCTGCCCGGCTATTCCCGCGACCCGAGCGTGGTCGCCCGCGTCCAGGCGCGTCTGCTGCCGGAACTGCGCTACCGGGGTTTCAAACGCAGCCTGCTGTCCGCGCTCCGCAACGTCCCGATCCACGGCGCCGAGTACCTGTACCGGTTCCTGGACACGCGTGACATTCCCGTCCAGGTGGTGTGGGGGCGCCAGGACCCCATCACCCCGATGCCGCCGGACGAGGTCCTGCGCAGCGTCTTCTCCCACGCCGACCTGCGCCCGCTCGACGGCGTGGGACACCTGCCGCACCACGAGCGCCCCGACGACACCGCCGCGATCATCCTGGACTTCCTGCACGACGCGGTCGCTGACCGCCGCAGTGTTCTGTGAACCGGGTCACAGCCGATCATGGGACGCCAGGCTGCCCCGTCTCTTATGTGTCAGCACGACGATCGGAGACGTCATGAAGATCTTCATTGCCGGCGCAACCGGTGCCGTCGGCAGCCGGCTTGTGCCCCAACTCGTGGCGCACGGCCATGAGGTCGTCGGCACGACCCGCTCGGTTGCCAAGACAGGTGCGCTGCGTGCGCTCGGTGCCGAACCCGTCATCGTCGACGCTCTCGACCCTGACTCGGTGGCCGACGCGGTGGCCAAGGCCGAGCCCGAGGTGATCGTCCATCAACTCACCGCGCTGGGCGGACCGGCTGACTTGCAGAGCGTGAAGCGGATGGCGGCCGCCACCAACCGGCTGCGCACCGAGGGTACCGACCATCTGCTCGCTGCCGCACGCGCCGTCGGCGTCCGCAGGTTCGTGGCCCAGAGCAACGCCTTGTGGATGGAACGCACCGGCGGCCCCGTCACCGACGAGAGCGGCCGGATCGAGCCGAACCCGCCGGCGGACGGCGCGGAGGCGGTGGCCGCACTGTGTCACCTGGAGGACTCGGTGACCAACATCGGCTGGGCCGAGGGCATCGCGCTGCGCTACGGCGGCTTCTACGGACCGGGGACCGGTGTGAGCGCCGCGCCGGACGCCGTCATGGCCGAGCAGATCCGCGCTCGGAAGTTCCCGATCGTCGGCGGCGGTGGCGGGGTGTGGTCGCTGGTGCACATCGACGATGCCGCGTCGGCCACCGTCGCGGCTATCGAACGGGGCAAGCCCGGGATCTACCACGTCGCCGACGACGAGCCGGCACCGGTACACGTGTGGCTTCCGGAACTCGCCCGAGCGCTCGGCGCCAAACCGCCGCGCCGCGTTCCCGCGTGGCTCGTCCGTCCACTGGCCGGCAAGGCCGCCGTGGATACGATGACCCGGGCCCGCGGGATTTCCAGCGAGAAGACCAAGCGCGAGCTGAACTGGACGCCTCGATACCCGAGTTGGCGCACGGGTTTCACCCAGGGATTGGAATAGCCCGGTATGCCTGACTCGGACTTGTACAGCGAGCTGCGCCCTCGTGCCTTCGCCATCGCCTACCGCATGCTCGGCAGCGTCAGCGAAGCCGAGGACGTCGTGCAGGAGGCGTTCCTGCGGATGCACCAGACGCTGCAGCGGGACGAGCCCATCGCCTCGCCGCGCGCGTACATCGCGACCCTGGCCACCCGGCTGGCCATCGACCAGCTCCGCTCGGCACGCGTACGGCGGGAGAGTTATGTCGGCGAGTGGCTCCCGGAACCGCTGGTCACCGGTCCGACACCTGCCGACCTCGCCGAGATGGCCGACTCGCTGTCGCTGGCGTTCCTGGTGCTGCTGGAGAGCTTGTCCCCGCGCCAACGAGCCGCGTTCCTGCTGCGTGAGGTGTTCGACTACCCATACGTGGAGATAGCCGAGATTGTCGGCACCGACGTGGACAGCACGCGGCACCTGGTGGCGCGGGCCCGCAGCCACCTCGGCAAGCGCCGACCGCGTTACCACGCCTCACGGCGGCAACGAGAAGAACTGGCCCAGAGCTTCTTCGCCGCCGCCCAGAAGGGCGACCTGCGGGCACTGGAGGCGCTCCTGACTCAGGACGTGGCGTTGCACGGCGATGGCGGCGGCAAGGTTCCGGCGCTCGGCCGGCCGGTGGGCGGCCGGCAACGTGTGGCTCAAACCGTACTGCGGGGCTTCTCCGTGTACGCATATCACGGTGTACGCGTCCGCCTCGCCGACGTCAACGGCCAGCCCGGTGCGTTGGCGTACGACGCACAGGACCGGCTGGTCGGCGTCATGGGACTCGGCATCGCCGACGGCCGGATCCAGACGATCCACTCCATCAACAACCCGGACAAGCTGCACCACCTCGACCAGGTCAGCGACCTCGGCATCCGCGTGCAGGCGGGCCACCGATCCGGCGGCAACAGCTGAATGTCCGGTCGCACTCATCCACCGGTGGCATGGCTACCCCGTCATCTGCCGGGGAAGGACCGGTTCCCGTACAAGGAAGGTGACTACCGTGCTCCCATTGCAAGATCTGGGCTTTGGTGATCGGCATCTCGTCGCGAGCGGGGCGGGCCGATGACCCTGGCGCAGTCCCGCGGCTGGTACGAGCTGGAAGAACTGGACGACGACCTCGTACGCGTAACCGAGCCGCACGCCGACAAGCTGGTGCGAGCCAACCTGTGGTGGCTGCGCGGCACAGACCGCGACCTCGTCGTGGACGCGGGCCTGGGCGTTGCCGGTCTGCGCCGGCACATCCCCCGCATGTTCGAACGGGAGCCGCTGGTCGTCCTCACCCACGCACACCTGGACCACGTCGGCGGAGCACACGAGTTCCGCGAACGAGCAGCCCACAAAACCGCCGCAGAGGCCCTCGCGCAGGGCGTACCCGCCAGCCTGTACGGCCCCGAGCTCTACCGGCGACTCGGCATGGACCCGGCCGGAGAAGACCTCCCCGAACTGCTGATCGACGCACTGCCCCACGCCGGCTACGACCCAGGCACCCACCACGTGGAGCCGCTCACGGTGCACCACCCCCTCCAGGACAGGGACGTGATCGACCTGGGCGGGCGCTCGCTGACCGTCCTGCACCTTCCCGGACACACCCCCGGCTGCATCGCCCTCCTCGAAGAGCGCACCGGCGCACTGTTCACCGGCGACGTCATCTACAACGGCCACCTCATCGACGACCTCCCCGAATCCGACCCGCCGACTTATCGGCGCAGCCTGGCACTCCTGGCCGACCTGGACATATCCAACGCCCACCCGGGCCACGGCCGCAGCTTCGACGGGCACCGCCTGCGAGAACTGGCACACGACTATCTCCACACGACCAACGAGTAGGCCCACCCCGTGCCGAGGGCTGGACACCGCCGACGTGGTGATCGGCTCGTTCATGGCGGGGCACTGACCTGGTCGGGGAACTCATCGGCCAGACCCCGGTAGCCCTCGTCGACCTCGGCTTTCACATTCGGACGGAGGCGGAACTGCTCGGCGGTCCCTTCCGTGCGCACGGCCGTCTGGTCGTGCATTCTTCCGGGCCGGTCGGCACCGGACCACAAGGTGCGGCCCTGGCCGTCGCTGATCGTGGTGGTCTTGCGCACGTTCTGCTTCTTCTTTCCGGACACGAACGCGCCACGGCCGGCCCGGTGGACCGTGGGGAACCCCCAGGAGCACCTGCGGTCGCAGCTCAAGCGGCACCTGACTCGACGCCGACCTCGCAAGGCCCGCCGTCCAGTATGAGCGGCAGCATCAGCGAGCTCCGCACGGACATGGTCCGCCGTGGTGGGGCTGACCGAGCCGAAGCGGTTGGCGGACGGGGCCGTGACACCGCCGCCGAAGGCCGACAGCAGCGCGAGGGCGACGGAGTGGTCGGGCGCGCGCACGGCCACCGTCTCCAAGCCACCCGTCGCTTCGAGGGGCACCTGGGGACCGTGCCACAGGACCAGCGTGAGTGGGAGCACTCCGCCCTTCCAGGGCCGAAAGATCGCGAGCCCCCCTCAACTGATCGCTACACACCGTAGCTAGTGCTCGTGATCGCCCGGATCCGCTCGTTGCGGCAGAAGTTCCTCCGGCTTGCGCGAGGAGTGGTACGAAGCGGTCGTGCCTGTCGCGATGGACGGCGTCGTCGCCGTTGAGGAAAAGGTTTGCTCGTGACCGTTTCCGCTGGTGCTCCAGACTCTCCTCCCGCCGGCCGGGCCAGGCTCGCCGACGTCGCCCAGCTCGCCGGCGTCAGCGTGGGCACGGCCTCCAAGGCGCTCAGCGGCGCCGGCCGTATGCGCCCGGAGACCCGCCGACGCGTTCTGGACGCAGTGGGGACCCTCGGCTTCCGCCCCAACCGGCACGCCCAGAGCCTGCTCAGCGGCCGCAGCTGGACCGTCGGCCTGATGACCACCGACGGCATCGGCCGTTTCAGCACCCCGGTTCTCCTCGGTGCCGAGGACGCCCTCGGCGCCGGCAAGATCTCGGTCCTGCTGTGCGACACACGAGGCGACTCCATCCCCGAGCAGTACCACCTGCGCAACCTCATGGACCGCCGAGTCGACGGCATCATCGTCACCGGCCGTCGCACCGACCCGCGCCCGCCGCTGACGGGCATCACGGGCCTGGAGTCGGTCCCCGTGGTCTACGCGCTCTCACCGTCCACCGACCCCGGCGACATGTCCGTCGTCACGGACGACAAGGGCGGCGGCCACGCTGGCCGCGGAGCACCTGCTGGCCACCGGCCGCACCCGTATCGCCCACATCACCGGTCCCGAGCACCACGCGGCCGCCCGCGACCGGGCCCGCCACGCCATGGCACATCTCGAAGAGGCGGGCCTCGCGCTGTCCACCGGCCGTGTCCACTTCGGTGGGTGGAGCGAGGCACGGGGCCGCCGTGCCACCGACGCGGTACTGCGTACGGCCCCCGACACGGACGCCTTCTTCTGCGGCAACGACCAGATCGCCCGCGGAGTCACCTACGCGCTGCGTGGACGCGGCATCGGCGTCCCCGGTGACATCGCTGTCGTCGGCTACGACAACTGGGACACCATGGCCCTGGCCAGCCGCCCTCCGCTCACCACGATCGACATGAACCTCACGGAGACCGGACGGATCGCGGCCCTGCGGCTGCTCGAAACGATCGACGCCCGAGAGACGACACCGGGGGTGCGAACGGTGCCCTGCAGGCTGGTGGTGCGGGAGTCGTCCTGGCGACTCCCGCATCCCGCCTCCCTTCCTCTCGCACGCAGCAGCACCTTTGCACTTCGCTGTGACGTGGAACGGGCGGGGATTCAATCGTCTATGTCCCATTTAATCCCATACGTAATCAAAGCTCGATACATCACTGTTTAAACCGCTAAGGCTTCGCGCTCGATTCAGGTGACTCAATTCACCTACTACGCGCCTTAGTGGCGTAAGCCGCGCATAAATCCCCCAATTCTCCGGCTCTCGTGGCGTGCCGAGCCGGCCGGACAACGACGTGGGTTAGTGAAGCAGGGAATTGTCGATTTATTCCCGAGGGGCTAACAATGTGCCCGCCGCAGTGCACCGCAGGACGAAATGTGGTGCAGCTTGCCGAGGGAACCGGCAACTGCGGGTCGTGCAATTTCTGGAAGAGGACCGCTCCATGCCCCTTCATGCCCGCAAGCGCCCCTCCTCGGCGCGCCGACGTATCGCCGTCACCGTCGGCACTTTCGCCATGGTCTCCGTCGCCGCACTGGGCACAGCCCAGGCCGCACCCGCGGACTCTGCTGCGACCGCCTACACCGTCCAGCCCGGCGACCACCTGGCGTCCATAGCCCGCACCCAGCACGTGCCCGGCGGCTGGCTCGCCATCGCGACGGCCAACCACCTCACCAGCCCCTACGCCCTCCAGCCGGGACAGGTCCTCACCCTGCCAGCCGGATCGACCCCCGCCACGCAGCCGGCAACCCCCACGCTGCCGGCAACCGCCACGAAGGCCGCGTCCGCCGCGTCCACCACGACCGCCGCCGACGGCCAGACGTACACCGACAACCTGGACGGCTGGATCAAGCACTCCCTGGCGATCATGGCCCAGAACGGCATCCCCGGTAGCTACAACGGGATCTACCGCAACGTGATGCGGGAATCCTCCGGTAACCCCAAGGCGATCAATCTCTGGGACTCCAACGCCGCCGCCGGTACGCCCTCCATCGGTCTGCTCCAGGTGATTCAGCCCACTTTCAGCTCTTACCACGTGGCGGGCACCTCGACGGATATCTACGACCCCGTCGCCAACATCACCGCCGCGTGCAACTATGCCTTCCACCGTTACGGTTCCATCGACAACGTCAACGGACCCTACTGACCGGGAATTACCGCTCCAGGGCACTCCCGGAGCTCGCGGTCACGGCGATATCTGATCGCCGTGGCCGCGAGTTGCACCGGCAAAGAAACTGCCCCAGGCCGCCTTCAGCGGGCCGATCCCGCGCCAGTGGAACAACCATCACCGCGCTGTGGCGCGAAGGCACAGACCCGGTACGCGAGTGGCGGCACCGGAGCCTCTCGCCGGAGGATCGTGCGCGGCTGCCGAGTCCCGGCGCCCCGGACCCGGACATGCCCAGCGCTACCTGCCGGCGCCGGTCAACGCACGATGCACGGGCGAGGGATCGGGCAACGGCAAGGCGAGCCCCAGGAGTTGGCTTGTCGAACGCGTGAGCGCCGCGTACGCGCTGTCCGCCACGTGTGGTCTCGCGACTGCGTCGGCGCCGGGGACGAGTACCGGCATGGTTACGCTCCCGGGTTGCCGGTCAATGGCCCACGTGCGAACGTGCCCGGGGGATGCAGGTCCACATGGAGCCGACCCTGGGTGCGCGCGGCGTGGAGAGAGCCGTAACCGCAGCGGTGTTCGGCGGGCAGGCACAGCTCTACCGGCGAACGTCACGTCCGGCTGTCCTGTGCCGTGGATGTGTTTGACCATCAGCCGAGGTAGTTCGCGCGCCCCTCGTCGTCGAGTTCGAAGGGACCCTCAGGGATGATGCAGAACTCATTGCCCTCGGGGTCCGCCATCACCAGGAAGCCGCCGTCGGCGTACTGCTCCAGCCTGCGCCCGCCGAGCATCTCGACCCGTTGCTGCTCGGCGGCGGGATCGGGAGAGGTGATGTCGAAGTGCATCCGGTTCTTGCTCGACTTGGGTTCGGCGGTTCGCTGGAAGCCCAGCCCCAGGCCGCCTTCCCGGCGCAGCCAGACGTAGGGGCCCATACGGGCTACGACCGGCCTGCCAAGAAGTTCGGACCAGAACGCAGCGAGCCGCTCAGGGTCTGTGGCATCGACGATGAGGGCGTTGATCTGCGCAGGTGAATCCGTCATGTCCCGATCATCCCAGGCGGTCCTGTCGGAGCATCTCCCTGCATGCCTCTCGGTCATCTCTCCGACGAGTCGCCGCTCCGGACCGCGACCGGTCGGCGCGGGGCGGCGCCGTCAACGCCGGGCGCGTGGTGCCCGGCACGCGTTGATTTCCTGGCGGCCGTGCCAGGCGGCGCCTCTGCCCTGGTCGGTGTAGGTGCCGTTCCGTGCGGCGGACCAGGCGGCGACGGCCCTGGGCAGGTGTCGGACGCCGGGCTGAGCGGCGGAGGCGGAGGCGGAGGTGACGGCGATGGCGCAGACCAGCGTTGCTGCGACGCGGGCCGGGCGGAGCGCCAGGGTGTCGGTCCTCAGGATGACGGGCTGTCGGCGGAGTGCGGGGCTCGCGGATTGGGGGATCGGGGATCGGTGGGTCAGGGAGTGAGGATGACCTTGCCGGTCACGGTCCCGGACTCCGCCAGGCGCAGGGCCTCGGCTGCCCTGGCGAGTGGCAGTTGGGCGGCGATGGGGGCGGTGATGTCGCCGCGGCTCAGAGCGGTGAACACCTCGGTGAGGTCGGCCTGCAGTCGGGCGCGGAAGCGATCCTTGTGGAGCTTCTGGCCGGCCCAGATGTTGTAGAAGTGGGCGCGGCGGCCGTTGGGCAGGGTGTTCCAGAGCCATGTGCGGGCGAGGATCTTGAGGACGGGCAACTGCTTGGAGCCGCTGTCGTCACGGGTGGAGGCGCTGCCGTAGGAAACCAGGGTGCCGCCGGGGGCGAGCAGGTGCCAGGAGTCGATGACGCTGCGGCCGCCGACGTGATCGAAGACGGCGTCCACTCCGCCGGGGGCAAGCTCACGGACCCGGGCCGGCACGTTCGCCGTGCGGTAGTCGACCGGGGTGACGCCGAGGTCCCGCAGCGCGTCATGGTGCCGTGCGGAGGCGGTGCCGATCACCTTCACACCGGCTGCGCGGGCGAGTTGGACCAGGATCAGACCCACGCCGCCGCCGGCCCCGTGCACCAGGACGGTCTGCCCGGCGCGCACGCGGGCCGTGCCGTGCAGCATCTGCCAGGCGGTGATGCCGTTGACCACGACGGTCTCGGCCTCGGTTGCGGTCAGGCCGTCGGGGACCTCGACGGCGTCCCGCGCCTCGACGACTACGTGGCTGGCCCAGCCGCCGACCTTGACCAGTGCCGCCACGCGTCGTCCGGTCAGGGCCGGGTCGACTCCCTGTCCGGTCGACAGCACCCGGCCGACCAGGTCGTAGCCGGGCACGAAGGGGAACGGGGGCTGGTCGTAGTACCGCCCGCGGCGCATCTGCTGCTCGGCGAAGGAGACACCGGTCGCCTCCATGGCGATCACGATCTGCCCCGGGCCGGGGTCCGGGACCGCCGCGCCGCGGATTCGCAGGCCTTCCGGCTCCACGATGCCCGGCAGAACGACTTCGACGCAGGGGTGGTTGCTCATGACCACCCTCCTATCTCTAGTGGATGTCGCGTTCGTTAGAAGTTCTAACACGATGGTGTGCGACGGTCAATCGCAATTGTGAGACCTTCTAACTCGCGCTGGCCGTGAACGCCGCTCGCGGAGCAGATCCGCGCCTTCCGCCGCGGTGCTCCGGTCAGCCGGCGTCGTTCTCCCCGACGAGCGAGGCGAGGCCGTCGAGGAGGCGCTGGAGGCCGAACTCGAAGAGGGCGTCGAGGTCGAGGTCGTAACTGGTCGCGGCTAGGCGGGAGAGTGCGGGGAAGCGGCCGGTGGCCAGGACCTCCAGGAGTGCGGGCGCCTGGGTGTCCATCCACTCCTCGTTGTCGAGACCGGTGTGCGCCTCGGCTTCCCGCTCTGTCTCCAGATTGACGGCGATGCCGCGGGCGTAGTTGAGCAGCATGAGGTGCGCGGTGAAAGCGGTGTGCAGGTCGAGTCCGTGCGCGTGCAGGGTGGCGAGCATCCACTCGCTGTACGGCAGCGCGGAGGTGATCACCTGGGGGCGGGTCACCGACAGGGCGGGTGCGAGCCACGGGTGGCGGCGGAACAGGTCCCAGAGCTGCCGGGCCGCGAGCTCGACCGCCTCGCGCCAGCCCGCCGGCGCGTCGGCGGGCAGGGGGCGTCCCGCGATCACCGTGTCCATCATCCGCGTCAGCAGGTCGTCCTTGTCGGCCACGTGCCGGTACAGCGACATGGTGGCCACTCCCAGCTCGGCGGCCACGCGGCGCATCGAGACCGCGGCCAGTCCTTCTGTGTCGGCGACCGTGACGGCGGCCGCGATGATCCGTTCGAGTGTGAGTGCCGACTGCCCTGATGGTGCGTCGGCCGGTCCGCCGGGGCGTGGGGTGACCGCGGGGCGGGCCTTGCGTACCGGGTGGCTCCGGGTCTCCACGACCGTGCCGACGCCGGGAACGGCGCGGACGATGCCCTCGCGGCGCAGTTCGGTGAGCACCTTGGTCGCGGTCGCCATCGCGACGCCCCACTGCTTGGTGATCTCGCGGGTCGAGGGCACGCGATCGCCCGGCGCCAGTTCACCCGCCTCGATCCGCCGCCGCAGTTCGATGACGATCCGCCTGTAGCGAGGCACTGTCTGTCCGCTCACCGACACCTCCGCACTAGTGCACCTGCATCGGTGCCATCCTAGTGGCGGGTGCTGGGAGTTCCCTGCCAACGAGCGTCTTCCGTTGGTCTCCGTACTAGTGCAGTGGCAGCCAACATGGCACTGAGACAGGCGACTTCATGCTTGTGAATTGCCGTGCGTACGGCGTACGGTCCAGCCATGCCGAACAACGAGATTCTCATCTGCGGTGCCGGAATTGCGGGACCCGCGCTGGCGTACTGGCTACGCACCGCGGGCTTCGCGGTCACGATCGTGGAACGCGCTCCGGCACCGCGGCCGGGTGGGCAGACCGTCGATCTGCGGGGGGCCGGCCGTACCGTGATCGAACGGATGGGACTCATGGGCCGGGCCAGGGCGGAGAGCGTGGACCAACGTGGCCTGGCACTCGTCGACACCCGAGGCCACATCACCGCGCGGTTGCCCGCCGACAGCTTCGGCGGCGAGGGGATCGTCTCCGAGATCGAGATCCTTCGCGGCGATCTGGCCCGGCTGCTGTACGAATCCACGCTGCCGGACACGGAGTACCTCTTCGACGACACCGTCACCGGGATCACCCAGGACGTGGACGGGGTCACCGTCACCTTCGAGAAGGCCGACAGCCGCCGGTTCGGGCTGGTCGTCGGCGCGGACGGGCCGCACTCCGTGGTGCGTGCGCTGGCCTTCGGCCCGGAACGGGAGTTCGTCCGGCCGCTCGACCTCCACACGGCCTGGTTCACCGCCACCGACGACGTGGATCTCGACGGCTGGTACCTGATGCACAACGCGCCCGGCGGCCTGGTCGTCTCCGCGCGCCCGGGTCGTGCCCCGGGTGAGATCAAGGCCGGTCTCAGCTTCCGATCCGCGCCGATCTCCTACGATCGGCGCGACGTCGCCGCCCAGCAGGACCTCGTGGCGCAGCGTTTCACCGGCGTCGGCTGGGAGACCCCGCGCTTGCTGCGGGCGATGCGCACCACCTCGGACTTCTTCTTCGACTCGATGGGCCAGATCCGACTCGACCGCTGGTCGCGCGGCCGCGTCGTGCTGCTGGGCGACGCCGGATACTGTGCGACCCCGCTGACCGGCCTCGGTACCAGCCTGGCCCTGGTAGGCGCGTACGTACTGGCCGGCGAGCTCGCCGCCGCCGAGGGCGACCACCGCATCGCCTTCCGCCGCTACGACGAGGTGATGCGCCCGTACGTGACCCAGGCCCAGCAGCTCCCGCCGGGCGGTGCCGCGGGATTCGCGCCCTCGGGCCGGCTCGGCATCCGCCTGCGTGACCTCTCCATGCGGCAGATGACCCGCTGGCCGATGCGGAACCTGCTCGCCGCACAGTTCGCCAGGGCCGGGGGCATCGCACTGCCCGACTACCGGCTCGCCGCGGACATACGGTGATCGGCCTCAGCCGCAGGCAGAAGCGTGTCCGGCCTCGGCGCAGCACCCCCCTTGAGGCATGGCGCCGGCGACGGCGGTCTCTGTGCGGCAGAAGCAGGACGCCTCGATCGGGACGTCCGCAAGCGCGGCGGCGAGCTTCAGCTGCTGAGCCACGATCTGTGCCTCGCCCGTCCTGCCGAGGCGTACGAGGCACTCGTGGAGGCCGTGCAACGCCCAGACGTTGCCCGGGTGTTGCTGCGCGCGCGGCAGCGTGTCGTCGAGTCCGAGATCGGCCCGGTAGACGGCCTCGGCCTCCGCCACCAGGTCCTGTTCGAGGAGCAGCGCGCCGTATGCGTGCCGGGTGGGCTGCATCCATCCCCACGGTTCGTCGTACGGAAGGCCGTCGTCCAGCTCGATCGACCGGCGCAGGGCGGTGAACGCGGCCTCGTGCTTCCCCTTGCGGTAGTCCAGCTCCCCGTCCAGCATGTGCGCGGCGATCGCCAGGATGTCCGCACAGGTGTTGTTGAACAGCGTCCGGCTCTCCGGGACTCGCGCGGCGGCCTCGCGGAAGAGCTCACGTTCCGCGTCGGCTTCGTCGATCCGGCGCAACGCGGAGAACGCGACCCCGCGGGCGTACCGCAGCATCGCCGTGCTCACGCAGTACAACCGCGGGTCGGCGGGCACCGGCAGCGCCAGGATGTCGTGCCACCGGCCGAACCGGATGAGGACGTGCACCCGCATCGCGAGGAAGCCCTCCAGCCAGTCCGCCATGGGCGGGCTGTCCACGCGCAACAGTTCCTCGGGCACCGCCGCCTCAAGCCGGTCCGCCGTGTCGAGCGCGTCCTGGAAGCGGCCGAGGAACATCGCCCCGTAGATCTTGAAGTGGTAGTTGTGGCACCGGTACAGGGTGTAGAAGTTCATCGCCCCGGCCCTGCCGTGGAACCTCTCGTCGGCTGCGATCGCCTCGGTGTTGTCGGAGATCACCCGGCGGTAGTCGCCGCAGAGCACTTCCAGGTGCGAGGGCATGTGCTGGAGGTGGCCCGCGTCCGGCACCAGACCGCGCAGCCGGTCGCCCACGTGCAGGGCCGCCTCGGGCGTCGGGGACATCTCCATCAGGTGGATGTACAGGTGAAGGAGACCTGGGTGCCGGGTGCCCGCCTCCGTGGCGATCGCCCGCTCCAGTACCGCCCTGGCCTCGACGGTGCGCGAGCCCGGGGCCGGCGTGCCCGTGCGGATGTCCCACAGCCGCCAGGGCGTGAGGTTCATCAGGGCGTCGGCGTACAGGGTGGCCACGTCGAGGTCGTCGGCCGCCGTCCGATGGACGGCCCGCATGCTGTCGGCGTACGCGGCGTTCCACACGGAACAGTCCTCGGCGTCCGGAGCCTGGGCTTGCGGATAGCGGGCACGCAGTGCGCCGATGAGGGCCTGCTCGACCGGGGTGGCGCCGACGGCCTTCGCCTGTGCGCGCCGCACGGCGGCATGCGCACGCTCCACCGTCCGCCCCAGGTCCTGTGCGTCGAAGAACTCCCAGGGTTTGTTGTAGTTGGGGCCGAGGGCGTAGGCCAGGCCCCACTCGGCCATGGCACAGTCGGGATCCGCCGCGACGGCGGCCTCGAAACAGCGGACGGCCTCTTCGTGGTTGAAGGCGTACGTCCAGTTCAGCCCGCGGTCGAACCAGGTCTGGGCCTCGGGGGACGACGTCGTCACACGTCGGCCGTGGCTGCCGAGGTCGTAGTAGCGCATACGAACTCCTCAAGGCTGACGGCCACCGTCCCGGTCGCTGGGAGGGGGTGACGGTGACCAGGGAGACGACCTTACGTCGAACCCCGAGGCTCAGCGGCTAGCCGACCGACTGCTCGGAGCCACGTAGTGGATTCGCGCCGATAATTGATCGTTTCTATGGCATATCAGGCTATCGTCTCAGCAGATCATGATCGAATGTCAGCTGAGGTCGGTACGGTGAAACGATGGATGGGCCGGGAAACCTGGTACCGGCCGGTGACGGGGACGCTCGCGGGAACGGTCGCGGGAACGGTCGCGGCCGTCCTGGCGGTCGGTGGATGCAGTGGGAGCGGCGCCGGATCCGGTCATGCACCGATCCCCTCGCAACGCGGCAGGCCGACGGGTGCCCCCGGCAACGCGGCCGGACCTGCCGGGACTGCGGCCGCCTGGCGCAGGTGGGGCCTGACTCCGCTGCCGGATGCTCCGCGGCCCCCGGCCGACAAGCCGGTGAAACTCGCCGCCACCGGAACCGTTCCGGTCCTCACCCACGTACCGACCGCGCAGAAGGTCGTCTTCATCACCGTGGACGACGGACAGGAAAAGGACCCCACGTTCATCGAGATGATGCGGGACCTGAACATCCCGATCACGATGTTCCTGATGAACGACGCCATCAAGTCGGACTACGCGTACTTCACATCGCTTCAGGCGCTGGGCAACCACATCCAGAACCACACCCTGCACCATCCGGTCATGAGCACCGCCCCTCTGGCCCACCAGAAGGACGAGGTGTGCGGCGACCAGAAAGTCCTCACCGAGGAGTACGGCACCACACCGCTGCTGTTCCGCCCGCCCTACGGCGCGTACGACGAGAACACCAGGATCGCCGTCGGGGAGTGCGGACCCCGTGCGATCGTGTGGTGGCGGGAATCCATGCAGATCCGCAACATGCAGTACCAGGACGCGGACGACAAGCTGCGCGCCGGTGACATCATCCTCGCGCACTTCCGCGGGCCGGGTGAACTCAAGGGCGTCACGATGACGCAGATGTTCACCAACCTGCTCAGACGCGTCCAGGAGCAGGGATTCGCCGTGGCGCGCCTGGAGGACTACATCCAGCCACTGGCCGGTTGAGCCCCCTTTCATTCAGCGCCGCGCCGTCTCAGCAGTCGGTATCGGCGATGACGAAGCAGCCCGGGGAGGTCTCGGGCCGGCGTGTGGGTGACAGCGACGTCGGGGAACTGCCCACGACGCCGGTGGAGTCGACCGCCGCGACCGTGTACCGGTAGGAAGTGCCGGCCGACAGACGGGTGTCGGTGTACGAAGTGTCCGTCGCCGAACCGGCCTCGGCTCCGTCACGGTGGACGTCGTACGAGGCGGCACCGTTGACGGCGGTCCAGGACAGCGAGGCACCGTGGTCGTGGTGAGCTTCGCCGTGTAGGGGCTGGAACAGAGGGAGTTGAGGTAGTACGCGCCCGTGGGGCCGCACCGGTCGGCGCCCGAAGCGGGGTCGTAGATGCTCTCGGTGGTGCCGCCGGGCAGGCTCTCGGTGCTTGAGGCCGTCTGTCCGACACCCCGGACGGCGGTCCCCGACTGCGCTCCATGTTGGAACGGGCCCGTGCCGCAGCTGCCGAGGGCGATCTCGTGTCCGCGCGTGCCGCGGTCACGGACATGTACGACGACGCCCGGGAAACGCGCCTTCCCTGGGCTCCCGCGCCGCCCCTGCGAGGCGGACGAGCAGGTACGTGACTACGCCAAGGACGAGCTGGTCAAGGTCCTTCCCCTGCATGAGCGCGACGCTATCGGGATCATCGCCATCTCCCTCTCTGTCACGGCCCGTCGGCTCCAGTCCCTCCCCGGCCTCGACTGCGCCCACCCGTCAGGACATCCTCTTCGTCACCGCCCGCGCCAAGATGGCCCTCGATCTCGCCCACCCGCCGGCGGCCCGCCGTGAACTGGAGCGACTGGAGGCGGTCGAGGGGCGCTGGAGCATCGAGTCCTGAGGGCCGACGGGCTAGGACAGGGTGCTGATCCTGCTGCGGACCTTTTCGACAATGGTGGCCGGGAGCGTCGCGTAGCCCTGGAAGCTCAGGTCCTCCTGGCCTCTCCTGCCGGAAATGTATGTCAGGAACGCCTTGGTGGCGGACCACGTCGCCGCCTTGTTGCCCTTGTCGCAGACGATCTCGTACGTGACCATGTCGATCGGGTAGGCGCCGGCGGCCTTGGTCGCGTAGTCGAGCTTCAGCACGAGGTCGTCGCCGGAGCCCGCGACGGTGGAGCCGGCGATCGCCTTGGAGGCCGTGAGGACGCTGGCGTCGACCGGAGCCGAGGCTCCGGTGGCGATGGAGACTGTGGGAATGCCACGGGCCAGCGCGTACGACAGCTCGACGTAGCCGATCCCGCCCGTGGTCTTCTTCACCTGTTCGGCGAGGCCCGAGGAACCCTTCGCGGACTGGCCGCCCTTGGCCATCCACACCTTGTCGTGTCCGTGCAGCCAGGCGCCCGGCGCGGCGGCGCTGAGGTAGGAGGTGAAGTTGTCCGTCGTACCGGACGAATCGGAACGGTGTGATGCCCGGATCGGTGTCGACGGCAGCGTGGCGCCGGGATTGAGTTTCGCGATCGCCGGATCGTTCCACTTCGTGATCTGCGAGTCGAAGACCTTGGCCAGTGTGGGCGCGTCCAGGACCAGTCTGCTGACTCCCGGCAGGTTGAAGCCGATCGCGATCGGGCCGCCGACCATCGGCAGGTGCACTGCCTGACCGCCGTCGGAGCACGCACTCTTCGACTGGTCGACCTGGGCGGCGCTCAGTGCGGAATCGGAACCCGCGAAGGCGGTTCTGCCCTTCAGGAAGTCGGTCTGACCGGCACCGGAGCCGTTTCCTTCGTAGGTGATCCGGGTGCCGGGACATGCCCGCATGTAGTTCTCGATCCAGAACTTCATCGCGAACTCCTGCGCCGTCGAACCGGAAGCCGGCACGGCGGCCGCCTTGCCGCAGGCGATCCCGGTGGCGGCGGGCGAGGGGGCCGCGGACGGCGTACTGGCGGACCGGGAGCCGCCGGTGGAGCCGCACGCCGTCAGCAACAGGGCGCCGCAGACAATCGCCGCACCGACCGCCGGGCTGCGCGGCCCGCTCTTTGGCTGAAGCACTCTTCGGCTCTCCTTCTTGCGGTCCGCCAGGGTCGGCCCGGCACGGGATGGCGCCGCATGAGCCCTGCGGGGCTGCAGGGGCAGCGATGCCTGCGGGGAGGAGGACCACAGGACTGACTGCGACCCGCCCGTGCTCACTATATGCAATCGCAACATTGCGCTCCGTGATGTGTGCGGGGAGTCGAATCTGCCGCGCCCCCTGCGCGGAAGTCATGGGGACGGTGGCAGGTGGACCGTCATGATCAGCTGGCAGGTCCCGGTGCCCGAGCCGCGGTAGGTGTGCGCGGTGTCGCCGTCGAACGTGGCGGTCCGGCCGGCCTCCAGGGTGTGCTCGGTGCCGTCGACGACCAGGGTCATCACGCCTGCGGTGACACTGATCGTCTCCACGACCCCGGCCTGGTGGGGATGGCTCGGGTACTCCTCGCCCGGCTCCAGCCGCCACCGCCACACCTCGACCGGGGCCGGGCCCGAGGTCGTCAGCATGAGGCGGGCCTCGCTGCCCAGCTCGCCGCTCCACAGCGGGGCCACGTCGTCGACGGCCGCGATCCGGACCCTGTCCTCGTGCGGCCCCTGCATGAGCGCGGACACGGAGATGCCGAGGGTGTCGGCGAGCCGGACCAGGGTGGCCAGGTTGGGGTTGCCCTGCGCCTTCTCCAGGGCGACCAGGGCGCCCTTGCTGACCTGGGCGCGCCGGCCGAGCTCCTCCAGGGACAGGCCCGCGCGGACCCGGGCCGTCCGGACGTTGTGTGCGACCGTCCGCAGAGCGGCACCTGTCTCGGCCACCTGATCACCATCCTCGTACTCTGGTCGGAGTGATGTACCGCTCGGTCACTGGATTGACATCCATCGGTCGATTCGCTGTACCGTGTAGCCGTTCCATTGATAGTAAGGGATGTGCTGTGATCGCTCTGCTGCTGGCCCTGGGCAGCTCACTCGCCTACGGATGCGCCGACTTCCTCGGCGGCCTGGGAGCCCGGAAGGCTCACGTGCTGCGCACCGTGATGGTCGCGGCGCCGGCCAGCCTCGCGATGGAGTTGCTGCTGTGGCCGGTGCTCGGTGCGACGTTCAGCGGCGCGGCCCTCGGCTGGGGCGCGGCGTCCGGAGCCGCCTCGGCGCTCGCGTTCGTCCTGCTCTACCGCACCCTGGCGATCGGCCCGATGAACGTGCTCTCGCCCGTCACCGCGTTGGTCTCCGCCGCACTGCCCGTCAGCGTCGGCCTGCTCCAGGGTGAGCAGTTGAGCACCTCCGGGCTGGTGGGCCTGCCGCTCGCGCTGGTCGCCGTGGTGCTGGTCAGCGCCGGACACGGCGCGGGCGCGGCACGTCCCTCGCGCACGGCGCTGCTACTGGCCTTCGGCGCGGGTGCGGCCATCGCCCTCCAGCTGATCTGCCTGCACCAGGCACCCGCCGACAGCGGGGTGGCTCCGCTGATCACGGGCCGGGCGATCTCCTCGGCCGTCACCCTGGCCGCTGCCGCTTCGCTGCGCCGCAGGCTCGGCGAGGCGCGGCCCGCGTACGGGATGTCGGCCGCAGCCGGTGTGCTGGACTCCGTGGCGAACCTGCTCTTCCTGCTCGCCGCCCGCGGCGGTGACCTCACCGTCGTCGCCGTGATCACCGCCCTCTATCCGGCCGGCACGGTCCTGCTCGCCCGCGGTGTCCTCGCCGAACGCATCCACCGCGGCCAACTGGTCGGCCTGGGCACCGCGGTCGCCGCGGTCAGTCTGCTGGCGCTCGCCTGACCTTCCGTACGTCCGCCCTCGAAGCATCCAGTCCCGGTATCGGTCTCGACGAAGCCGACGGCGGAGCTACCGCGCGGCCCGGGCCGCACAGGCTCCCGGAAGAGATGCCCTCGCCCTCTCATCACACGCATGAATCGGAGACCAGCCCATGACCGACCTCCGTATCGCCCCCGCCGTCGCCGAAGCCTTTCCTGGCGCCCTCGTCGCCGTGGTCACCGCCACGGGGCTACGCGGGCACGAGCCGTGGCCGCACACCGTCACCGCCCTGGAGGAGCTGGAACAGCAGCTCGCCGACGGCAGTTGGGCCCCAGCCGACGAGACCGACCCCCGGATCGAGGCCTGGCACAGCGCCTACCGCTCCTTCGGCACCAACCCGCGCCGCATCCGGCCCAGCGTCGACGCGCTCGGCCGCCGTATGGCGAAGAAGGGCGGCCTGCCGCGCATCAACCCGGCCGTCGACTCCTACAACTCCGTCTCCGTGCGCCACGGCCTGCCCTCCGGCGCCTTCGACCTCGACCACGTCACCGGCGACATCGACCTCCGTCACGCCGACGGCACCGAGACCTTCACCCCGCTCGGCGAGCCCGACACCGTCGAGACCCCGAAGCCGGGCGAGATCATCTACGCGGACAGCGAGATCGTGCTGACCCGGCACTGGAACCACCGCGACGCCCACCGCACCCGTGTCACCGAGGACTCCACCTGCGTCGCCTTCGTGCTGGAGACCCTCCGCGCCGACCGGGACGGCGACCTCCTCAAGGTCGCGGCCGACGAACTCCAGAGCCTCCTCGCCCCGCACGCCCAGCAGACGGCCTTGCACCACCTCAGCCCGGAACGGCCCCGGGCCACGGTCTGATTCCGCGGTCCGCGGCGCCGTGCCGTACTCCCGTTTCCGGGCTGTCCGCGCGGTCAGTGCGGGAAGGCGCGCGGCGGTCGCTGCCGGGGCAGCTCCTCGCGGAAGTCGGAGATGGCGGTGCTGATCTGGCGCATCAGGACCGTGTGTTCCAGGCGGTCGAGGTAGAGGTTCGCGCGCGCCAGGGCGGGCAGGTCGACGCAGAAGTACTGACTCATGAGCGGGTTGACGAACAGTTCGCTGCCGCGGGTGCGCTCGGTGAACCGTACGTCGCCGAACTCTCCCCGTACGGCGGCGGCGACGGATCCGTGCACGATGCTCGGATGACTGGCATGGCAGTCCTGGGCGTGGGCGACCGCGTCGAGATAGGCCGTACCTTCCGGACTGTCGCGGGGCAGCGAGAACGCGCCCAGGTAGCCGCCCGCGCGGTCCAGGCGGGCCAGGTTCTCCAGCACGAGGGAATGGCTGACGCCGTGGTAGGCGTCCACCCCGAAGCCTATGCACGCCACGAGCCGGTGCGGGACATCGTCCAGCCCGGCGACTGCCGCGAGGCTGGCCATGTCCTCCTCCGGTGTGCCGAGCCCGTGTTCGTCCCCCTGCATCAGGATGTCGGTGCCGCCGTCCACCAGCACGACCGCGTCCGCCCCGCCGAGGTGTTCCAGCAGGGCCCGGTAGGCGGCACGCAACGGCTGGACGCCGGTGAGGGGAAAGGCGTAGACGGTGTCGGGCAGTTCCCGTGTGCGCAGCCAGCGGGCGAGGGAGCGCTCGGGGAAGTAGTCGCCGCGCGACGGGGTGTCCGGGCGGACAGCGGCGACATCCTGCGCGACCCAGCAGTCGAGGTCCAGACCGTACAGGTCGGAGAAGGACAGGCTGGCCAGGTGGACCTCCGCGCCGGCCGAACGCAGCGCGAGGGCCAGGGGCAGACCGGCGTAGACGTCGAAACCCCCGCCCGCACCGGCGACGAGGACCCGGCGCGCGTCGCGCAGGCGGGAGAAGAAGGCGGGTTCACGCAACGAGAACATCACCAGAACCTAACAAGGCCGGTGTGCCTCCCGAACAGCGGACCGATCAACGAGCGGCCCCGGTGCCGGACTTGGAGGGCAGCGTCCCGCGCCGCGGGTGTGCTGTGTCGTGTGCCCTGGCCGCGTGCGTCGTGCCGTCGCGGCGATCCTGGATGAGTCGGTCACCGAGTCCGAGTCGGCCATGGACGAGGCGGGCACCTGTCCGGCCCGGTCACCAGGGCACTTCCCCCGTGTCGTCGAAGAACCTGCCGGTCGGACCGTCGTCGGGCAGGGCCGCGAGCCGGATCGCGACCGCCGCGCCCTGTTCCGGGGTTCTCACGCCGCGGAAACCGTTGAGGTCGGTCGCGCAGAAACCCGGGCAGGCGGCGTTGATCAGGATGTTCGTGTCGTGCAGCTCCTTGGCGTACTGGACGGTGACGGCGTTGAGGAACGTCTTCGACGGCGCGTATGCGGCGGCGATCGGACCCGTCTCGGCGCCAGGAGTGGTCTGGCGGGTGAGGGAGCCGACGCTGCTGGACATGTTCACGATCCGCGGCGACGTCGAGCGGCGCAGCAACGGCAGCATCGCGTTGGTGACGCGGATGACTCCGATCACGTTGGTCTGCACGGCTGCCAGCACCGTCGAGGGATCGACCGTGGTGGGCATCTGCGGCGCGCTGCCGGTGATCCCGGCGTTGTTGACCAGCACGTCGAGGCGTCCGGCGCGGTCCTCGATCAGCGCGGCGGCGGCAGCCACACTCGCGTCGTCGGTCACGTCGAGCGGTACGCCGAACGCGTCGACGCCGGCCGCCAGCAACTTCGCCACGGCGGACGCGCGCCGCTCCTCGTCCCGTGCGCCGACGCCGACGCTCCAGCCGAGTGCGCCCAGACCGGCCGCGATCTCGTAGCCGATCCCCTTGTTCGCGCCGGTGACCAGCGCGATCGTCTGTTCGTTCATACGGCTGATCCTCCCCGGGCCGCGCGGGATCCGGCCAACACCGAATGGGTGGGCAGCGATACCTGACAGGTATCGATCCCGGTCGGGGGCTGGGTAGCATCGTGGTGTGGAGACACGGGAGCTGCGGTACTTCGTCGCCGTCGCCGAGGAGCTGCACTTCGGGAGGGCCGCGCAGCGGCTCGGAATCGCGCAGCCTCCGCTGTCGCGGGCGATCCATCAGCTCGAACGGCGTCTCGGGGCGTCGTTGCTGGAACGCACCAGCCGCACGGTCACCTTGACGGAGGCCGGGTCGGTGCTCCTGCAGGAGGCCCGGGCGGCGCTGGACGCGGTCGAGGCCGCCGAGCGTCGTACCCGCCGCGCCGCCCTCGCCGCGACCGGCCGGCCCGGCGTGGTCCTCGCCACGAAGGCCGGCGCTTCCAGGGAGCTGCTGGCGAAACTGCTCGACGCCTACGCCGCCGAACCCGATGCGGTCACCGTGGACCTGCTTCTGTGCGGGATCGGCGAGCAGGAACGACTGCTGCGCGACGGCCGGGCCGACGTGGCCCTGCTGCACCTGCCGTTCGACACCGTGGCCGGTTTCGACACCGAGGAACTCCGCACGGAGGGACAGGTAGTGGTGCTGCCTGCCGGGCATCCCCTCACCGGCCGGACCCATGTGCGGACGGCCGAGGTCACCGAGCTGCCCGACCTGCCGCTGCCGCGCTGGCCGGGCCCCGGCGGTGCGTACCCCGAGGGCCCGGGGCCGCGGGCTCGCGACCATGCGCAACTGCTTCAGCTGATCGCGCTCGGCCGCGCCTGCTGGATCGCGCCGGAGTCGTGCCGCGCGCAGCTGAGCGAGGATCTCGCCGCCGTGCCGGTGCTGGACGCGCCGATGGTCACGACGGTCATCGCGTGGCCGCCCCACAGCCGGTCCCGAGCCGTCGCGGGCCTCGTCCGGGCCGCGACACGCCACTGAACGCCCGCCCGCGCCCCGCACCACGTCCCGCCGACCGGTCGGCCGTGTGGGGCGGGACAGCGCCGTGCGGCCGCCGGCCCGGCTCCGCTCCCTGCGCCGCGCACGAGGCGGTCTCCTCACCTGAAGCCACCCGCCGGAGCGGTGCCGGGCGGCTGCGACACCGGTCCGGCCGGCGCGCCACGCGCGCTGCGCGTTGCCGGCGCGCCTCAGGTCCGGAGTGCGAGTTCCCGCCGTGCCACCTCGCGGAAGCTGTTCGGCGGGCGTCCGGTGAGGCGCTGGACGGTGTCGGTGATGCGGTCCTCGGCGCCCTGGGCGATGGCGCGGTCCATGCGGGCCAGCATCGCGGCGAACTCCAGCGGCATCTGTGCGGCGAGGCGGTCGCGCAGCTGCTCGTACGTCAGATGCCGGTGCACCACGCGGCGGCCGGTGACCTCGCTGACGATGGCGGCGATGTCGTCGTGGCTGAGGGTGTGCGGGCCGGTGAGGACGAGGTCGGCATGGGGTGCGCGGGCGTCGGTCAGGGCGTGTACGGCCACGGCGGCGATGTCGTCGGCGTCGACGAATCCGATCCGTCCGGTCCCGGCCGCGGTCAGGACGACGCCGTCCTCGCGGATGCTGCGCGCGTGGGCGTGCGTGCCGGTGAAGTTCTGCATGAACCAGGAGGGCCGCAGCACCGCCCACTCGTCGAACAGGCCGGGCAGACAGCGGTGTACGGCTCCCACTCCCGGTCCCCCCTCGGGGATGGCCGACGAACTGAGCAGTACCGCACGGCGGAGGCCGACGGCCCGGGCCTGGCGGAGGAAGGGCAGCATGACCGTGGCCGGGTCCGGGTCGCCCGGGGGCGGGACGAGGTAGACGCGGTCGGTCTCGGCGAGGGCGGGACCGAAGGTGGCGGGGTCGTACCAGTCGAAGCGGACCGGCTGCGCGCCCGGGAGCGGGGTGGCCCGTCGGCTCCCCGCCCGGACGGGGTGGTCGGCGGCGGCCAGCGCCGCGGTCGTACGCCGGCCGGTGGTGCCCGTGGCCCCGATGACCAGAGTGTGGCTCATCGGGCACCGGCCCCGGTGAAGTCCAGGCCGGGCTGCTGGGCGGCGAGGGGGTTCCAGTAGTCCCGGTAGGAGATGAAGCGTCCCTCCCGGGCGGTCACGACGGCGATGTAGGTCATGTCGAACGGCGCTCCTGTCTCCACCAGGCGGCCCAGGCCGCGCATCTCGGCCACGATGGTCTGCGCGTCGGCGGTCCGGTGGATCCGCAGGTCGGGGAAGTCGCGCAGGTCGATGTGGTCGGGGTAGCCGCGCATGTAGGCGGCGATCGCGTCCCGGCCCTCCAGTCGCCGGGGCCAGCCCGGCGGCGCGAAGGGGAACTCCATCACACCGTCCTCGGCCCACAGGCCGGTCCAGGCGGCGATGTCCTTGTCGAGGAGCAGCCGCAGGCTGTGACGGTAGAGCTGTTCCGGCGAGCGGTGCGTGGGCATGGGTGCCTCCGTCCCAGACGATCCGGACCCACGGTCCGGTTTGGTGAGCGCTACGATACGGACCACGGGTCCGGATCGCAAAGGAGGAACCACGTGACCGAGCGCCGACCGCGCAAGGACGCCCTGCGCAACCGTGCGGCCGTCTTCGCCGCCGCCGACACGCTCTTCGACCGGTGCCAGAGCCCCGACGGCGTCACCATGGCCGACATCGCGGCGGCGGCCGGGGTCGGCAAGGCCACCCTCTTCCGCGCCTTCGGCGATCGCACCGGGCTGATCCGCGCGCTCTACGAAGCGCGACTCGAACCGATCATGGACGCCGTCGCGGAAGGCCCGCCGCCCTTGGGCCCCACCGCCCCGCCCCTGGAGCGCGTCCCGGCCCTGCTCGATGCAGTCCTGTGTCTGAAACTGGACAACCGTCACCTCGCGCTCGCCTTGGAGCGGACCGGCGCGGACAGCCCCTACGCCACCGCGCACTACGACGCCTGGCACACGCTGCTCCGGGACACGCTGGAGCGGATTCCGGGACTGGCCGACAGCGACTTCACCGCCCATGCCCTGCTCGCCGCCACCCGGGCCGACCTCGTCGCCTACCTGACCGGCGACAAGGGTGTGACCCGCGAGGAACTGCGGGAGAAATTGGCGAAGTTCACCGCCTCCGTCCTGCCGTCCCTGACCGATCCCGCGAGCGGCGGCTGATGCCGCCCCGGGTGAGATGCCTACTCCGGGGCGTCGGCCGTGAAGTCGGCCACCAGCGCCGCCGGGTTGGCTGCTGACGTCAGCCGGAACATCGCGTCCGGGTCGAACATGTCGTACAGGATCACCGGGACCGGGCGTCCCAGTACCTGCACGACCCGGCCACTGTCGTGGAGGTGCCGGGCCGCCGCGACACACACCTCGTAGAACCACTCGACCAGCTGCTCGGGGCGATCGTCCGGCTCGTCGTCGTCCCCGTACCAGAGCCCTGCGGACTCCGCCTCCCGCCGGTGGGCGTGCGCGCCGTCCGGGTCACGCCCGACGGAACGCACCCCTTCGAGACCCGTCTTCGGGAAGAACGCGTAACTCCAGCGCGCCTCCCAGGCGCCCGACGCCTGCTGCGCCGATGCCGTGGCGTCGGCCTCGGTCGTGTAGCCGATCGCCGCGTACGGAAGACGCGGATCCTGATCGACGCTGTCGATGCGGAACGTCACCGCGTAGATCCCGCCGTCCGCCGGAAACGCTCCGACGACCTCGTCGGCGGCCCTGACCACATGGTCCTGAAACGCCATATGCCCCTCCTCGACCAGGTGCCCCTCCTCGACCAGGCCGGAGATCATAGTGCGCCACCCCGGCCGAGCGGGATGTCCAGCCGGTCGGCCACGCTGGTGAGGGCGTCGCCCAGCGGGAGCGCGACCCGCGTGAGGGCGTGTGCGTCGCCCCGGGTCGGGTCCCGGTTGACGATCAGGACCGGTATGCCGGCCTGGGCCGCCTGGCGGACGAACCGGAGCCCGGACATCACCGTCAGTGAGGACCCCAGGACCAGCAGCGAGGTCGCCGCGCGGACCAGCTCACGACAGTGCTCCACCCGCTGCGGCGGAACGGCCTCGCCGAAGAACACCACGTCCGGCTTGAGGATGCCGCCGCACACCGGACAGGGCAGGACACGGAAGTCCCCGACCTGCTCGTCGGTGAGGTCGGCGTCGCCGTCCGGGTTGATCCCGGCGGCCACCGGCTCGAAGCCCGCGTTGGCTTCCGCCAGCCGCCGGGCGAGTTCGCGGCGCGGGCTGAGGGCGCCGCAGGAGAGGCAGACGACCCGGGCCAGACCTCCGTGGAGTTCCACGACGTCGTCGGTGCCGGCGGCCTGGTGCAGACCGTCGACGTTCTGGGTGATCACACCCGAGAGCAGGCCGTGCCGCCCGAACGCGGCCACGGCGCGGTGCCCGGCGTTGGGGCGGGCGCGGCCGAACGTGCGCCAGCCGAGGTGGCTGCGCGCCCAGTACCGGCGCCGGGCACGGGCGCTGGTGGTGAAGTCCTGGTAGGTCATCGGGGTGTGCCGGCTCAGGCTCCCGTCCTCGCCCCGGTAGTCGGGGATGCCTGATTCGGTGGAGATGCCCGCTCCGCTGAGCACCAGCACACCGCCGGTGCGCAGCACATCGGCGATCGGCTCCAGATCCGTGGTGCCCGGCGGCAGGTCCTCGGCGGGGGTCCAGCTCAGAGTGGGGCGCATGCGCATACCGCCAGGGTACGAAACCGGCGGCCTTCCTCCGATCGTATCGGCCGGCGAGCGGTTGAGGCGTGGCTGGACGGCGGGTCCGCCCTACCTCGTGTCCGGGGGTCTGCCGGAGTGTCCGGTGGCAGCGGTGCATGATCCGCTGTTCGCACGTGAAGCGTGCATCGTGAACCATGCGAAAAAGGTGGAGAGTTGAAAGCTCGGATCGGATACGTGGCGTGGGCCGTGGGCGTGGTGCAGTTCTTCGTGGCCCACGTGATCGTCGAGTCGGCTTGGAGCAGGCCGTACAGTTGGGCGCGGAACAACATCAGCGACTTGGGCAACGTTCACTGCGCGATGCAGTCGACTCCCGAACCACGCTACGTCTGCTCGCCCCAACACGGCCTGATGAATGCCTCGTTCGTGGCTCTGGGAACGCTCCTCGTCGTCGGTGTCGTATGCGCCGGGTCCCTGTGGGGCACGGGCGCGACCGCGAGGGTGGCCCGGTGCCTGGTGGCCTGCGCCGCAGCGGGATTCGCGCTGGCCGGGCTGGCGCCTGCGGACGTCCACGAGAACCAGCATGTCCTGGGTGCCCTGCTCATCATGGCCATGGGCAACATCGGCCTGGTGCTGACGGGAGTTGGCCTGGCGGACGGAGCGCCGGGGCCGCTGCGCTGGGTGACCGGCCTGCTGGGAGCCGCGGCGCTCATGTCCTTCGGGCTCTTTCTCTCCCACCGCTACCTCGGACTCGGCATGGGAGGCATGGAGCGGGCAGCGGCGTTTCCCCTCCTGGTGTGGACTCTGCTCATCGGTGTTCGCGGCCTGCTTCACCAGGCGACTCGCCGGGAGCCGGACCGTGACGCGGCGCGGGCCTGACGGCCGTTCGTCCAGCGTGCGTTGATCCGTGCCGAGCCGCCGGACGGCGCTCTACGGTCTGCCTGCGCAGGGCCGTGGTGCGGTGTCGTCGTCGAGTTTGTCCAGGAAGCCGGCGAGGGTGTCGGCGACCTCGTCGAGGGTGCGGGCGGCGAAGAGGACGGGCTGGTAGCCGCGGACGTCGTAGGGGGTGGCGAGCATGGCGTCGATGTCCAGCCGCCGGATGCGGGATGCGTGCAGCCGGCGGATCTCTCCGTAGGAGGAGAGCAGGGCCGCACCGTAGGCCTTGGGCGTTCCGTTCTCCTCCAGGACGCCGTACTCCAGCGTGAACCAGTAGACGTCGCTGATCATCTGAAGGACGTCCTTGCGCTCGATGCGCTCGGCGGCCTGGCCGATCAGGCGGTAGAGGTCGGCGAAGGCGGGGGAGGCGAGGTGGATCCCGTGCCCGAACACGTCGTGGATGATGTCGGGTTCGGGGGTGAACAGCGGGACGGCCGGGTGGCGCACGAACTGGACGGCGTGGAAGTAGCCCGCCCCCATCGAGCCCAGGAATCGTTTGTTCGGGACGACTCCTCCGGCGAGGGTGAACTCGAAGCCGGTCAACCGCCGCAGGTGGGAACCGACCTCGGCATGCTGCGGGATGTGGTCGGCAGAAATGGGGGCCTGGTCCCGGGCGCCGAGCGCGGCGCGGCAGGCATGCTCGTCCTGGGCGCCGAGCAGCGCCCGGTGCACGGTCCGCCAGGTCCGCTCCTCGCCCTCGCTGTAGTCGACCGTCGGGTAGGGATCACCGACCCGGTGACCGCGGGCGACCGCGGCGATCGTCCTGCGCCGCAGCAGGTAGTGCGGATCGCTCAGCCCGGGGTGATCGGCAGCCATGCCCAGCCGGCCGTCTGCTGCTACGGGCGTTCGCACGGGAATACCGCTCACGCACCTGATCTTCCCATCGGGGGGAGATACACACATCTCGGCGCGTGGCCGGCAGAACTTCTACGGGGCGACCGGTCCCGGCGCCGGCTCGGGGAGAGCCGCTGCCGCGCGGCGCGGGAGCAGCAGCGGCGTCGCCAGCAGGAGGACGCCGGCCAGGCCGATGGCCGTACGCGGGCCGAGCAGGCCGCCCAGCACACCCCAGACGGCCGTCAGCAGAGCGGTCGAGGCCTTGGTCGTCACCGTCCAGGCGGACAGTGTGCGGGTGACCCGGTCGGCCGCGGTGCGCTGGAGGCGGTAGGTGGCGTAGACGGGGTTGAAGACCCCGCAGCAGAAGATGAGCCCGAGTTCCACGCCCATCACCAGCAGCAGCCCGCCGGTGCCCGGCCCCAGGAAGGCCAGGCCGACGGGCCAGAGCACGCGCAGCGCTCCGACCACGACCAGGACTTGGTGCTGCCCGAACCGGGTGACGAGCGGGCGGGCCAGCCGGGAACCGAGCAGCCCGCCGATCGAGGGTGCGGCGAAAGCGAGGCCGTACTGCCACGGTGTGAACCCGAGCCGGCCGAGCATCAGGACGGACAGCAGTGGCTGGGTGGCCATCACCAGGCCGTTGAACAGGGCGGTGTTGAAGAACAGCGGGCGCAGGGTGGCGTCGGCGAGGATGTACCGCCAGCCGTCGATCAGGTCCGCGGCCCGCATGCGCGAGGCCTCCCGGCGCTCGGGCCGTGGCTCGTGGTCGCCCGTCGCGCGGATGCCCAGGGCCGAGAGCAGGTAGCTGACCGCGTCGGCCACCACCGTCGCCACCGGACCCAGGAGCCCGACCGCCACGCCGCCCAGCGGCGGTCCGATGATCGTGGTCGACCAGGCCGTGGACTCGAACCGGGCGTTGGCGACGAGCAGGTCCTCGGCCGGCAGCAGCGTCTTCAGGTACGCACCGGAGGCGGCGCGGAAGGTGATGTCGGCCGCCGCGACGACGACCGAGACCAGCAGGAGCTGAAGGAAGGTGAGCACGCCGAGTGCGTACGCGGTGGGGATCGTCAGCAGCGCCACGAACCGCACCAGGTCCGTCGCGACCAGCACCGGCCGCTTACGGCGGAACTCCACCCAGGGGCCGAGCGGCACCGCCACGGCCGCGCCCACCGCAGCCCCCACGGAGGAGAGCGCGGCGACCTCGGCGGGTCCGGCGTGCAGGACCCGGATGGCGATCAGCGGGAACGCGCCGAAGGCGAGCCACGTGCCGAGCGCGCTGGTGGCGTACGCTCCCCAGAGCCATCCGAACGGCCGCCCCAGCCGACGTCCGAGCAGATGTCCCAGCCGGTCCCCGTTCCCCATACCCGATGCTCCTCACCCGCTCACCCACACAACCGATCCGCGTGCGGAATCATCAAAGCGAGCGCCAGGTCCTGGGATCAAACAACCGCAGGACCCTCAGATACAACCAGGAGTTGTACCCATAGGCTGCCGACATGGACCTCGACACCGTCCGGACCTTCGTCACCGCCGCCGACGCGGGACAGTTCCAGGAAGCCGCCGCCGAACTGGCGGTCACCCAGCAGGCCGTCTCCAAGCGCATCGCCACGCTGGAACGCACCCTCGGCGTGCGGCTGTTCACCCGCACCGCGCGCGGCGCCGAGCTCACCATCGACGGGCAGGCGTTCCTGCCCCACGCACGCGAGCTGCTGCGCGTCGCCGAGCGCGCGGCCGCGTCCGTGCGCACCGGCCGCCGTCCGCTGCGGATCGACGTGATCAACTCGCGCGGCGCGGCGTCGGGTCTGCTGCGTGACTTCCACCGCGCCCACCCCGAGATCGAACTCGACGTGCTGATGCTGTTCGACATCGAGCACGCCGTCTCCGCCATCCGTTCCGGCACGATCGACGCGTCCTTCCGCGCCGTCGCCGCACCCGGGCGCCCCTTTCCCGAGGACATCGAGTCCGTCCGGGTGCTCGACGAGCCGCTGCAGCTCCTCACCGGCCCCGCCCACGCGCTGGCGGGCGCCCGGTCGGTGACGATGGCACAGCTCGTCGGGCACCGGATCTGGATGCCCGGCATCGTCCCCGGCACCGAGTGGGCCGCCTATTACGACGACCTCGTCGCCGAGTTCGGCCTCACCATCGAGGCGACCGGCCCCAACTTCGGCTCCGACGCGCTCATCGACACCGTCGCCGACACCCCGGCCCTGGCCACCTTCATGAGCGAGCAGACCCGCCTCGTCTGGCCCGCCGACCACGGGCTGCTCCGCATCCCGGTGACCGACCCGACGCCCGTCTACCCGCACTCGCTCCTCTGGCACCGCGACATTCCCCACCCGGCGCTGGCCACGCTGCGCGCCCACCTGGCCGCCACGGCGACCCGGCACGGTGTCGCCGGGACCTGGGTGCCTGACTGGGTGATTCCACGGTGAGCGCCGCAGAGTCCGCGATCACCGGATCGACGTACGACACCACCCGGTCAGGCTCATGTGGCGGAGGGGCGACGGTTGCCTCGGCGGTCGGCGCTGCGGCCTCTGGCCCCGGCGGCGCCGCCCGTGGCTGCGCCGGGTGCCGTCCGCCGACCGGATCCGCGTCCAGCCTTGCCGGAGGCCGCGCCGGTGGCCGCGTCACCCGCTGCCTGGCGGGCGGAACCGCGGCCGCCCGCACCGGTGCTACCGCCTGCGGACCCACTGGACCCCGCCCGGCGGGTCGCACCGCGCCGGTCGGTCGCGGTAGCGCCCTCAGAGGCCTGCGTGCCGGCCGCGCTCCGACGGCCGGAGCCCCGGCTCCCCGTGCTGTCGGCGGCCGCCGTCGCGGGCTTGGCCCCGCCGCCGTTACGGCGTCGGCGGCCGGATCGGCTGCCGGGCTTGGCGCCGGTGCCGGTCTTCTGGTCCTGGCCGGACGCCGTCGGTGTCGCCGGCTCGGGGACCTCGATGGTGACGGCCACGCCGGAGGGCTCGCGGGCGCCGGTGATGGTGGCCAGTGCCGCGTCGCTGGAGGTGATGCGGGCCGTCCGGGGACGGATGCCCGCGTCCGACATGAGCCGGGTGACGTCCTGCTTCTGGGTCGGCAGGACCAGGGTGACCACGCTGCCGGAGCCGCCGGCCCGGGCCGTGCGACCCCCGCGGTGCAGGTAGTCCTTGTGGTCGGTGGGCGGATCGACGTTCACGACGAGGTCGAGGTCGTCGACATGTATGCCCCGGGCCGCGACATTGGTCGCCACCAGGGCGGTGACCTGCCCGTTCTTGAACTGTTCCAGGGTGCGGTTGCGCTGCGGCTGGGAGCGGCCCCCGTGCAGTGCGGCCGCGCGGACGCCGACGGCCAGGAGCCGCTTGGCGAGCCGGTCGGCGGACCTCTTGGTGTCGAGGAAGAGGATGACCCGGCCGTCACGGGCCGCGATGCGCGTGGTGACGGCCTTCTTGTCGGTCTCGTCCTGGACGTGGAGCACGTGGTGCTCCATGGTGGTCACCGCGCCCGCGGAGGGGTCCACGGACTGGACCACCGGGTCGGTCAGGAACTGCCGTACGAGACGGTCGATGTTGCGGTCGAGCGTGGCCGAGAAGAGCAGGCGCTGCCCGTCGGGCCGTACGCGCTGCATCAGCCTGGTGATCTGCGGCAGGAAGCCCATGTCGGTCATCTGGTCGGCTTCGTCCAGCACCGTGATGCGCACCTGGTCGAGGACGCAGTCCCCGCGTTCCACGAGGTCGTTGAGCCTGCCGGGGGTCGCCACGAGGACTTCGGCGCCGCGTCGGAGCGTGCCGGCCTGCTTGGTGATGGAGAGCCCGCCGACCACGGTGGCCAGTCGCAGGTTCACGGCCGTGGCGTAGGGGGTGAGCGCGTCCGTCACCTGCTGGGCGAGTTCACGGGTGGGCACCAGGACGAGGGCGAGGGGGGCCTTGGCCTCCGCCCGCAGTCCCGTCGTGCGGGCCAGGAGCGCCAGCCCGAACGCGAGGGTCTTGCCGGAGCCGGTACGTCCACGGCCCAGCAGGTCACGGCCGGCGAGCGAGTTCGGCAGTGTGGCGGCCTGGATGGGGAACGGGACGGTCACGCCCTGCGCGGTGAGGGTCTTCAGCAGCCCTGCGGGCATGTCCAGGGCGGCGAAGTCCTCGACGGCGGGAAGTGCGGGTGTGGTGCTTTCCGGCAGCCGGAACTCCCTCGGCGCGGACGCGGCCGGTGAGGGTGACGAGGCGCGCCGGTTCGGCTTCTGGGGCCTGCGGGACATGCGGTTTGGTCTGCCTTCCTGGAAACAGCACAAACCGGGGTCCGCACCATGACGGCAGGGACCCCGGTGAGCGGATACGCGTCCGGCGATCAGGCGGGGATGATGTTCTCCGCCTGCGGGCCCTTCTGGCCCTGCGTGACGTCGAAGGAGACCCGCTGGCCCTCCTGGAGCTCACGGAAGCCCTGGGTCGCGATGTTCGAGTAGTGCGCGAAGACGTCGGGGCCGCCGCCGTCCTGCTGGATGAAGCCGAAACCCTTTTCGGCGTTGAACCACTTCACGGTTCCCTGAGCCATGATCTTCTCCTTCTGTAGGCAGAGGCCCCATCCGGAGACGCCGGAAAACAAATAATGCGCCTGAAGGAGAAACATTCCTGTCAGGCGCACATAGGTTCATGGGTACCACAACTGCAACTCCGAAACCCTAGCACAGCCCGGCACCAGCGGTGCCGCCGTCGGATCCGAACGGCGTCGACCTCGGCCTACTGTCTGTCGCCGCGACGGTCGTGCATCGTGAAGTCGCTCCGGACGGCCGCACCGGACTGCAGCAGTGTCTGGTGAACCACCGGGTTTCGTCCGGGGGAGGAGGCCACGACGCTGATGTATCCCTCGGGCAGGCCGGTCACGGCGTACCTGCCCTGCGCGTTCGTCGAGGTTCGCACCAACTGTCGGCCGCCGGCGTCCATGACGGTCACCGCGGCGTGGCGGACGGGCTGCTGGCCGTCGTCGCGGACGGTGCCTTCGAGCATCGGCAACTGCTCGCCGAAACGGTGCGGATGGACCGGAAGAGCCGTGGGCGAGGGTGCCTCGACGGACGGGTCCTCCACCGGCGGCTCCGGAACGTCCTGAACGTCCTCCTGGTCGTCTTCCGCGCCCAGTCGTACGACTGGGCGGTGGTGCCGCCAGGCGTCGAGGCCCAGCAGGGTCATGCCTGCCGCGATCCACGCGCACAGGACGAGGACCGGCTTGAGCACTCCCGCGCCGTTGAAGTACAGGACCCCCCGCAGGGCGTCGACCGCGTTGCCCAGGGGCATGACCGCGTGCAGGTCCTGGAAGAACGTCGGCAGCAGCGGGACGGGGGCGACGCCGCTGGAGGGGACGCTCAGCACGATGTACAGACCAAGGCCCGCGAGGGGGAAGAACTGCTTGGTGAGAGGCGCCATGCCGAGGGAGAACGTGGCCACCGCGGTGCTGAGCAAGAAGGCGATGCCCAGGGCCGAGGGCTCGTCGGGGAAGTAGCCCAGCCCTGTGCCGATGAGGAAGCCCACCACGCTGAAGAGGGCGGAGGCCGCCACGATCGCGAGCATCTTCTTGCGGCGGTTGAACGTCACCGCTCGCAGCAGGGTCGTGGCGAGTATGTAGCCGGGGACGTTCCACGCGACTCCGAAGTACACCGGGGTCGTGCCGTTCTCGTCCTTGCTCACGGTGGGCGCCACGTCCGTGATCGCGAGCTTCTGGTGATGGCGTGCCGCGACCGTGGCGAACCCCTTGGCGAGCGCCTGCTCCAGTGCCGTGCCGTTGGCCTTGGCCACGTACAGCACCGCGTCTTTGCCCTTGGCCGCGTAGCCGGCCGCGGCCGCACGGTCCAGCACCGCTCGGCGGGCTTCTCGGGCGTCCGCGGCGGCGGTGACGTCGAACCAACCAGGGTGCTGCTGCCGCAGGGAGGCGTCGACCCTGCGTTCGAGAGCGGGGTCGGCGATCACCACCTTCGCGTGGTGCGGCCGAGGCTCGTGAAAGGCCGTGGGGAAGCAGAACAGCAGGCCGAGGAAGAGCAGTGTCGGGATCGTCAGGGCTTCCGCCAGAGTCCTGGCCGAGGACATGCCCCGCTGACGCTCGATCCGGTGTCTCACAGAACCACCCGATTAATGTACCGATCGGAACGCTTATTTCGGCTGGACAATACATGTACCGATCGGTACGGTCAAAGTCGTGGCCCGACCCGTCAACGCCGAGAAGCGCACCGAACTGCTGCTGCAGGTGGTGCACTACCTGCAGCACCACGGCCTCGCGCAGATGTCGCTGAGCCCGCTCGCCGAGTCGATCGGCACCACCAAGCGCATGCTTCTGTACTACTTCGGCAGCCGCGAGAACCTGTTGGCCCAGGCGTTGGCGGCCGCCCGTCCCGACGCCCACGCGATGTTCGACGACGTCCGCGACGCCGCCGGCCTGCGTGCGGCCGCCCAGGGCCTGTGGGAGGCGATGACCGTCGGGGAGCAGTCCCGGTCGATCCGCATGCTGCTGCAACTGCTCAGCCTGGCCGCCACCGATCCCGAGCAGTACGGCAGCCTCGCCGCCGACAGCGTCGAGGTCATGGTCGGCCCCGTCGCCGACGCGTATGCGCGGCTGGGGCACGCGCCGCAGCAGGCACGGGCGGGGGCGACCCTGCTCGTCTCCGGCCTGCGGGGGCTGTGCCAGGACCGCTTGGTGACCCATGACGCCGCCCGTACGGACGCGGCCGCCCACCGTCTCATCAGGGACGCGGTGAGGGCGGACGGCTGAGGTGTGCGGTGGAAGCGGGCCGCCGGGTCCCGCCGTTCAGGACGTCGTCGGCTGCTCCCGCCCGGTGGGTCCGGTGTGCCGTGCGCGATCCTCCCGGGGATGGCTCAGGGCGCGGTGAACAGAGTCGGGAAGCGGGTGGCCAGCCACGGCCGCGGGCCCCAGGTGAGCACCTGTCCCCGGGCGATGGCGTGCCAGGGATTCAGCCGGCCCAGCGCGATGAGCAGGAAGGCGACAGGTTCGAGCAGGATGGTGCAGTGCGCGCGCTGGAGCGGTGTCCCCGGTGTCACCTGCACGGCGCCGTCGGCCAGCGAGACGCCGAACGTCTCGCCGCCGCGCAGCTGGATCCGGTAACGGGCGGCGAGCCCGGCCGTGGCTCCGGGGTTCACGACACGCGGCATGACCGAGAGCATGAACGGCATGCACAGGCCCGCCCGTGCCCGGTCGACCATGTGTGGACGCCGCAGGGCGCGAGCCAGGTCGTATCCGTGGCCGAGCATGTGCGTGAGCAGGTATGACGCGAGGACGGACCGGTTCATCAGGCCCAGGGGAGTGGCTGGTGCCGGGCCGTCGGCCGCGTGGTGCGACAGTGCGTCCAGGAACGCCTCGGCCTGCTCCGTGATCATCGTCGCGAGAGGCTCCGCCCGGCGCTCCGTGAAAACGGCGAGGGACTCCGCGTTGGCCCTGGCGAGGCTCTCCGGCGTGCCGTCGCCGTAGGGGCGTTCCCGTCCGGCCGCGAGGTCGGCCATCAGCTCGTTGGCCATGGCCAGATGGGCGGCGGCCTCGCCGACGGTCCACTGTGACCCGGGCACGGCGAGCCCCGTGTCGCTTGCGCTCCGCACCAGCGTGGCGATGTCATCGGCCGTGCCCCGGATCGCCTGTGCGAGCCCGTCGGGCAAGGACCACGCGCTGTCCTGCCGTTCCGTCGTGTGCACGTTGCCCGCTCCACTCCCCGCCCGGTTGACACGTCCCACGTGCCTGTGGCGCTGGAACCCAACCAGACGCGGGGGCGCGCGGCAAGCCCCTGTGCGCCGCATCCGCACTTCGGCCCCGGGCCGGGCTCGCGGGAGAACTCCCGTGCCGGTCGGCGTGTCGCGGTCGGTCGCGGATGCGGCGTCAGGTGCGGGGTGACAGCAGGTCGTCCAGTTCGGCAGCGAAGAGGAGAGCGGGGTCGAAGCCCATCCCGGTGAAGTGTCCGGCGAGTTCCAGGGACAGCACGCCGTGCAGCCGGGTCCAGAAGGTGAGGGCCAGATGGAGGGCCGTGGGCGGGGCGGGATGGTCCGCGGCCCAGTGCCGGTCGCCCTCCAGGTGCGTGCCGAACGGCGTCGCGGGCCGGTCCTCCGCGAGCGCCGTGCAGGCGTCGAGCAGGGTCGTCATGATCTGGTCGGCGAGGCCCGTCGTGTCCTCGGGGGCGTGGTAACCGGGCACGGGGGTGCCGTAGATGAGGAAGTACCGCTGGGGGTCGGCCAGGGCCCAGTCGCGCAGGGCGTGCGCCAGTCCGGCCAGGTCGGCGCCGGTGTCGGAGGCCGCGCGGAAGGTGCCGGCGAGACTCCGGTAGGCGTCCCGGACGAGTTCGGTGATCAGCTCGTCGCGGCCGGCGAAGTAGCGGTAGAGCGCGGGCCCGCTCATGCCCATCTGTTTGGCGACCGCGTTGAGAGAGAGCGCGGGCACGCCCGCCGTGGCGATCTGCTCCCAGGCGCGTTCCTTGATCTCCGCCTGCACTTGAGCGCGATACCGCTCCCGGGGCGTTTGCGCACCGGTGTCGCCCATGCCCTGCCACCCCGTTCCCGCGCCGTCGACTACACATTGAAGGTTCCGTTAGAGGTTATCACGAAACCCCTTGACCGGCCCCGACGCCGCTAGTTATACCTTCTAACTAAAGAATGTGCTCCTAACTCCCGCAACCCGATGGAGAACACCATGTCCAGCCACCGCGGCACCGGCGCCCTCGCCACTCTGCTCACCGCTCCGCTCGTCCTCGGCGTCCTCGCCGCGTCCCCGCAGGGGCCACTCCGCAGCGCCCCGGGACGTCCCTCACCTGCCGTGGGCAGGGCGTCGATCCCGACGCACGGGTCCGCTACCGGACCCAGACCGTCATCCACGCGCCACTGCCCGCCATCTGGAAACTCCAGACCGACGTGGCCCGCTGGCCGTCCTGGCAGCCGTCGGTCACCACCGCGCAACGCCTCGACCACGGTCCCCTGCGCCGCGGTTCGGCGTTCCGCTGGACGACGCCCGTGCCCCCCAATCCCTCGACTCCGGCCACTCGGCTGGAGATCACCTCGACCGTCCGGCAGCTCCGGCGCGACTCCTGCATCCGCTGGACCGGCCCCGCGATCGGCGAGGGCCTGCGCATCGACGGCGTTCACGTCTGGAACTTCGCCGAGGTCAAGGGCGGTGTCCTCGTACGCACGGAAGAGACCCACACCGGCGCACAGGTCGACGCGGACGTTCCCACCGCGACCAAGATCCTGCGCGACGGCCTCGAAGCCTGGCTGCGTGACCTGAGGACGGCCGCGGAGGCCGGTGACCACGACGGCCGGAACTGACGGACCGGCAACACCTCACCGCGCAATCCGGCTGCTCCGGCGGTTGTAGCGTGGCCGGATGAGGAGCGACCTGTATCGGGACGTGGCCGAGGCGGCGTGGTCATGGGTGCTGGACCACGTACGCGAGGACGAGGGCCCGTGGCTCGTGGAGACGGTGGTGGAGGGCGGTCCGGAAGCCCCGTCACTGGCACAGGACCGCGACTCGCTGTACGCGGGAATCGCCGACCTGGCCCCGGTGCTGGCCGAGATCGCGCAGTACCGGGAGCCGAGCGCGACGGAAGCGGCGCTGGCGACCGGCATCGTGACCAGGCTGTCGGCACAGGCCGGGCAGCGGACGGAGCCCTCGCTGTACGACGGCCTCGCGGGCGACGCGACGGCGCTCAGGCTGCTCGCCCCGGGCGAGGAAGCGGTGGCGCTGCGGCGGCTGGCCGTCCTGGCCACCGACGAGGGGTGGAAGACCACGCTCGATTTCGAGCCGGGCTCCGACGCGCCCCTCATCGACGTCATCATGGGTACCGCGGGCGTGGTGATGACGGCGGTCTGGGCGAGCAGCGAGTTCACCGAGGCGATCGCGACGACGGGAGGCGAGGCCCTGCTGCGGGTGGCGGACCGTACGGAAGCGGGCCTCGACTGGGGCATGACGCCGGGGAGGCCGTCGAGGGCGCCGAACTACTCGCACGGCACCGCCGGGGTCGCGGCCGCGCTGGCGGTCGCGGGCGCCGCCCTGGAGCGCGAGGACTTCGTCGAAGCCGCGGTGGAAGGCGCCCGGCACGTCCTCTCGGTGGGGTCGTTGGAGGACGCGGGCTTCGTCGTCCCGCACACCATCCCGCCGTCGCGCCGGGAGGTGGAACCGGTGACGTACACCTGGTGCCACGGCCCGGCGGGCACCTCGCACCTGTTCACCGCGCTGGCGCACGCGGGGGTCACCGAGGTGGCGGGCCACGACGTCGACGAACTGCGGCAGCGCTGTCTGACCTCGATCCTCACCTCGGGCCTGCCGGAACGCCTCCGTCCCGGCTTCTGGGACAACGACGGCCGCTGCTGCGGAACGGCAGGCGTCGGAGACGTCCTGTTGGACGCCGCCCAGGACTGCCGGGCGGCGGACAGGAGACAGACCCTGCTGCGGGCCGCGCACCGGATGGGTGATGCGCTGGTCGACCGGGTCATCAGGGATGACGCGGGCGCCCGTTGGCGCTTTCTGGAACACCGCCAGGACCCGCCGCTGCTGCCGCCCCGGACGACGTGGATGCAGGGCGCGGCAGGCATCGCGGCCTACCTGCTGCGCCTCGCCCGGTACGGCGAGACCGGCCCCGGCGCCCTGGTCGTGGACCGCCCGGACCAGTGGTGGGCAGTACCGGCACATCTGCGTAGTACGCGGACGGAATCATGAGCGAGCGACCTCATTCGAGACAAGTAATCCATAACGATCTCGGCCCAGGCCTTGTGTGACGCGTGGTCCGCTCTAGCCTCCGGGCATGGCTTTTCTTTCAAGTCGTCGCAGACGGTCCCGGCTCGCTCCGGAACTCGACGACGAGGATCTGGGCAGGCTGATGAAGAACCTGCTGGCGACCGCGAGGACGAGCGCGATCGCCATGACCGACATGTGCGTGGCGCAGATGTCCCGTCTGCTGGAGCAGGCGCCGGGCGACTGGGACCGTCGGGCGCACCGCATGGGCGTCCTGGCCGAGTTCCTGGCGGGATCGCGGCTGCCGCGCTCCTGGGCCACGCGCGAGCCGCGCAACGCGAACGCACTCGTGCTGTACGCGTGGAGCGAGGTGGCCCGCGCCCGCTCGCAGGGGAGGCTGGACGACGCGGCCGACGTGATCGACAGCTGTCTTCGGGCCGCCGAGCTCACCCCCCAGGACCCCACCCCGTGGGTGGTCGTCCTGACGGCGGCGCGGCTGGAACGCTGGGAGCAGCAGCGGGTGTTCGGCGTGTGGAACGAGATACTCGCGCGCGACCGCTGGAACCGCGAGGCCTACCTCACCATGCTGCGCTATCTCACCCCGGAGGAAGCCGGCTCGCGCATGCAGGTCCTGGAGTTCGTGGACGCCCTGCGCGCCCGTATGCCCGCGAACGCACCCTGCGCGGGGACGGAACTCACCGCCCAGGTCTTCCAGTACCACTCCGTGCTCGACCGGGGCGGCTTCGAAGCGCTGGTGGCGCGCAACCACTGGTCCCAGGCGACGGCTGTCCAGGCCCTCGACCGCGTGGCCCACACCTGGGTGCAGCCGGGATTCCTCCGGCACGCGCGGGCACGTGCCGACCTCAACCTCCTTGCGTACACGCTGCTGGCCGCCGACCGGCGCCGCGAAGCCGGCGCGGCCTTCGAGGCGCTCGGCGGCATCGTCACCGCCTGGCCCTGGGGGGCCGGTGGCGACCCGCTGGCCGCGTTCGACGAGGCACAGCGGAGGGTGCCTCGCGACGGGTGATCGGACGCGTGGGACTCATCTGCCCCAGATCCTCCGGTACGTCTCCCGGTAGCCCGGCGGGTCCCAGGTCGTGGCCCCGGCGCTGTTGGCGGCCGTCGCGACGTGGACGGGGGCGACGTAGCCGCTGGCAGGGCGGTGGGCGAAGGCGCGGTTGAACTCGTCGACGATCTGCCAGCCCTGCTGCGCCAGCGGCTCGGGAACGGTGGCGGCCTGGTACTGGCCGCTGTTGATGCGCTGGAAGGCGGACGGGTCGCCGTCGCCCGCACCGATGTTGAACGGTGGAGCGGAGCCCTGCCTGCCGGCCGCTCGGAAGGCAGGAGCGGCGTCGGCGAAGTACAGGTCGTTGATGGCGATCGAGTGTGTCCACCCGTTCTCATAGCGGGAGAGGAGGGTGGAGACCTCCCGCGGGGTACGGCTGCTCGCGTCCGGGATCGGGATGTTCTCGTAGGCCAGCAGCCGCACACCCGAACAGGTGGCGAGCTCCTTCCTGATCAGGTCCGACTTCCTCTTCGCGAACGGGATGGAGGCATCGGTGATGAGCACGACCCCGGCCCGGCCGTCGGAGCGTGCGATGACCCACTGGGCGCTGATGCCGGCGACGTCCTCGACGCGGGTGGTGACGTTGGTGAAGAGCGCGGGCCGCTTGCTGGGGCCGGGGGAGGCGAGCGCGTGCCAGCCGATGAGCGGGATGCCGGCCGTGTTGGCCTGAGTGACCTGCTGTGAGGTCGAACCGGGATCGAAGCCGCCGATGACGATGCCCGAGGGCTTCAGCGCCACGGCCTCGCTCATGGCCGCCTGGATACCGGCGGGGCTGCCTCCCCCGTCGATGACCCGGACGTTCCAGCCGATGACGCGCGCGGCGTCCCGGACGCCGTTCGCGACACCCGCGACTCCGGGGTTCGTCATGGTCTGCGCGACGTAGACGATCGACTTGCCGGAGACCGCCGCGGGGCCGCCGGCCGGTCCGTTGCGGGCGCCGTCGGTCTTCTCCGCTCGGGCGACGGCGGCCTCGGCCGTGGCCTGGGCCGCAGGGCAGCCGGGCGGGCCCGTGGTGGAGACCGCGGGGCCGTTCGACGAGCCGCGCTGGCAGCCGGCGAGGCCGGCCGCGGCGGCCAGCAGGGCGATGGCGACGGACCGGGCCGTGAGGACGCGGGGCATGGCCTTGCGGTTGCGGTGCACGGGAGCTCCTCGCGGAGGGGCGAGCGGCGGGGTGCGTCCGGGGTCCGGCGCCGGGGCCCCTGCGCGGATCATGGGACGGTGCCCTGGGCTCCGCCGCCGGGGGCCGACGACGGCGGCTGCGGCATGCCGGCCGGCGCGTCGGCGCCGGTGCGCAGGCGGCGGGCTGAGTAGCCGGCCAGTCCGACGGCGAGCAGCAGAGTGCCGCCGTAGAACAGGGGGGTGGTCCAGAAGTCGCCGCCCATCTGCGCGATGCCGGTGAGGCCTACGGCGAGTACGGCCACGGCGACGACCGTGCCCAGGGCGTTGGGGCGGCCCGGTTTGATCGCGGTGGAGCCGAGGAGGGCGCCGGCGAAGGCGGGCAGCAGATAGTCGAGGCCGACGCTGGGGTTGCCGATCTCCTGCTGAGCCGCCAGCAGCACACCGGCGCAGCCGACGATGAGCCCCGATGCGGTGAACGCGTAGACGGTGTACCTGCGGGTCGGGATGCCGACCAGCTCGGCGGCGCGCGGATTGGAACCGATGACGTACAGGCACCGGCCGAGCGGCAGCCGCTCCAGCACCACCCAGAGGGCGGCGGCGAGACCGAGCACGTAGAAGGCGGGCAGCGGCAGACCGAGGAGCCGGGAGTCGTAGACGTCGGTGAAGGCCGTCGGCAGACCGCCCGGGCCCGGGACGATCCGGCCGCCGCCGGTGACCCAGCCGGTCACGGCGTACAGCATGCTGCCGGTTCCGAGCGTGGCGATGAACGAGTCGATCCGGCCGAACTCGACGACCACGCCGTTGACGGTGCCCACGACCGCCCCGCCGACGATCACCACGAGGCAGGCCCAGGGCCAGGGCCAGCCGTCGTGGATGACGAGTCGCAGCACCATGACATGGGCCAGGCCGAGACCGTAGCCGAGCGAGAGGTCGAACGAACCGGTCACGACGGGGACCATGGCGGCGAGCGCGAGGACGGCCGGGATCGACTGACTGAAGAGGATGGAGTCGACGGTGCCCCGGGTGGGGAACGTGTGCGGCAGCGTGAGAGAGAAGACCAGGAAGAGCAGCGCGGTGAGGACCAGTAGGCCGTAGGCGCTCACGAACTGCCAGGCCGGGCCGCTGCGGTGCGGCCGGGGGCGCGGCGAGAGGGGTGGGGGCGGGGCGGTCATGAGCCCGTGGTGGTTCCGGGGTCCGGCAGGGCCGAGGCCGCCCGGGTGAGCCCCGCGACCGTGAGGCCCGCACCGCTCAACTCGGTCGTCACGCACCCGCGGACGAACACCAGGGCGCGCCCGCACACGCCCGCCACCTCCTCGAAGTCGGTCGAGACGAGCAGGACCGCGAGACCGGCGGCCAGCGCCTCGTCGAGCAGACGGTAGAGCGCGGCCTTGGCCCCGACGTCCACGCTGGCGGTCGGCTCCTCCAGGATCAGCAGGCGCAGGCCCAACCGGAGCCACCGGCCGATCAGTACCTTCTGCTGGTTTCCGCCGGACAGGGTGGCGAGCGGGGCCTCACTGTCGCGCGGACGCACCGTGAACCGCTCGATCAGCTCCGCCGCCCGGGCGCGTTCACGGTGCGGACCGATCCAGCGCAGCGCGGGCAGGCCTCCCGCGCGCGGATTGGCCAGGAGGTTCTCGCGTACGGTCAGCCCCGCTGCGCAGCCTTCCCGCTGTCTGTCGCCGGGTACGAGGCCCACACCGCGAGCGACGGCGTCCGTGACCGTGCGGGGGTGGTAGGGCCTGCCGTCGAGGAGCACCCGGCCGCCGAGGAAGGGCCGGGCGCCGGCCAGAGCGCGGCCCAGGTCCGTGTGTCCGGCGCCCGAGAGGCCGACCAGGCCCAGGACCTCCCCGGCCCCCAGCCGCAGGGCGACCGCCCCCGTGCCGGCGGTCCGTGCGCCGTCGAGGGCCAGGACGACGGGCCCGTCCGCGGCGACCGCGGCGGGGCGCGGGCGGGGCGGTTCCTCGCCCACGATGTCGTGCACCAGCCGGGCGGGGCTGTGGCCCGCCAGCGGGCCGTGGCGGACGAGCCGGCCGTCGCGCAGGACGGCGAAGGTGTCGGCGACCTCGTACACCTCGTCCAGGCGGTGGGTGACGTACAGGACGCCGTGCCCCCGGTCGCGCAGGGTGTGCAGGACCTGGAAGAGCCGGGTGCAGTCCGCGGCCGGGAGGCGGGCGGTCGGCTCGTCGAGGACCACGAGCCGTGCGCGGGCGGCCAGGGCCCGGCCGATGGCGACCAGTGAACGGTCCGCGGGGCCGAGCCGGGAGGCCGGCGTGTCGGGGTCGAGGTGTCCGGCGACGGTTGCCAGGGCGGCGGCGCAGCGCTCCCGGGTCCGCGGCCAGGAGATCAGTCCGGCGCGGCGCGGATATCCGATGGTCAGGGCGAAGTTCTCGGCGATCGTCATCCACTCCACGAGCCCGAGGTCCTGGTGGATGAAGGACATGCAGCGGGAGGCGGCGTGACTTCCGAGGGGATGTCCGGCGACCGTGACCCGGCCCGCGTCGGCATGGTGGACGCCTGCCAGCACCTTGATGAGCGTGGACTTTCCGGCGCCGTTGGGGCCGAGCAGGGCGAGGACGCTGCCGGCCCGGACGTCGAGGTCGACCCCGTCCAGCGCGAGGGTCCCGCCGAACCGCTTGACCAGCCCGCGCATGCTGACCAAGGGGCCGTCCTCGAAGTCCCTGACCGCGTACGCAGAGGTGTCGGGAGGGTCGGGCACGGACGTCTCCGGGGGTCGGCAGGGTGATTTCTTCCCGACTTTCGCCAGTGATACTAGTGGAGAAAATCCTGCTATTACGGATTTATCGGTTATGGCGACGCCGACGGTCCGACCGCGTCGACGGCCTCAGGCGGCGTCGAGTCCGCATTCGGCCCAGATGACCTTGCCCTGCCCGATGTAGCGCGTACCCCAGCTCTGGGACAGCTGTGCCACCAGGAACAGGCCGCGGCCGCCCTCGTCGGTCGTGGCCGCGCGGCGCAGGTGGGGGGCGGTGTTGCTGGTGTCGGAGACCTCGCAGATCAGGGTGTGGTGGCGCAGCAGACGGACCGTGATGGGTCCGGAGCCATGGCGGATGGCGTTCGTGACCAGCTCGCTCAGCACGAGCTCCGCGGCGAAGGAGGCCTCCTCCAGTCCCCAGTCGGCCAGCTTCCGCAGGGCGGCGGCGCGGACCTCGCTGACGAGCGCGGGGTCGGCCGACAGCTCCCAGGCGGCGACGCGCCGCGGGTCCAGGGCGTGGGTACGGGCGACGAGCAGGGCGATGTCGTCGCGAGGGTGGGCCGGTGCCACGGTGTCCAGGACCGCCTCGCAGGTTTCCTCGGGCGTGCGTTCCGGATGGGCGAGGGTGCCGCGCAGCTGGTCGAGGACCACGTCGACGTCGCGCTCCCGGTCCTCGATGAGTCCGTCGGTGTAGAGGACCAGCCCGCTGCCCTCGGGGAGGTCCAGCTCGACGGCCTCGAAGGGCAGTCCGCCCAGGCCGAGCGGGGGCCCGGCGGGCAGGTCGGGGAAGGACACCGTGCCGTCGGGGCTGATCAGCGCCGGGGGAGGATGCCCGGCGCGGGCGATGGCGCACCGCTGTGTGGTCGGGTCGTAGACGGCATAGAGGCAGGTCGCGCCGATGATGCCCGATTCGCCCGCGGCGGGCTCCTCCCGGTCGAGGCGTCCCACCAGGTTGTCGAGTTGGGTGAGGACCTCGTCCGGGGGGAAGTCGAGTTCGGCGAAGCTGCGTGCGGCGGTACGCAGCCGGCCCATGGTGGCGGCCGAGAGCATGCCGTGGCCGACGACGTCGCCGACCAGGAGGCCCACCCGGATGCCGGACAGCGGGATGACGTCGTACCAGTCCCCGCCCACGTCGGACTCCGCGGGCAGGTAGCGGTGCGCGACCTCGACGGCGTCCTGGTCGGGCAGACTGTGCGGGAGCAGGCTGCGCTGGAGGGCCAGGACCATGGCGCGCTCGCGCGTGTAGCGCCGGGCGTTGTCGATGGACAGGGCGGCGCGGGTGGCGAGTTCCTGGGCCAGCGAACGGTCGTCGTCGCCGAAGGGGGCGGGGTCCTGCCCGCGGTAGAAGGCGGCCACGCCCAGGACGACACCGCGGGCGATCAGGGGGACCGCGATGAGGGAGTGGACGTGGGTCAGCAGCTCCTGGCTGCGCTCGGGGTCGTGGGCGAGCCAGCCCGCCGCTGCGTTCAGGTCCGGCTCCAGCACCGCCTGCCCGCTGGTCAGACAGCGCAGGTGCGGAGTGGTCGGGGCGTAGTCGACGCGTTTGCCGACCGGGTGGAACGGACGGTCGTCACGGATGCCGTGGACCACCGTCCGGTACAGGCTGGTGAGGGGGTCGGCGGCCTCCTCGCCGCGTGGTACGGCCTCGGGCAGGTCGATCGTGACGTAGTCCGCCAGTCGCGGCACCGCCGTCTCGGCGAGTTCCTGGGCGGTACGGAGCACGTCCAGGGTGGTGCCTATGCGCGTGCTCGCGTCGGTCAGCAGCTCCAGGCGGCGGCGTGCGGCGAGGGCGTAGCGCCCCACGTGCGGCTCTCCGACCAGCACGAGCCCTCTGGCCGGGGGCGGGGAGCCGGGGCGGCGGCCTGCCGCGGCGCCGGGTTCGCCCATCGGGACACCTTCGGTGCGCGCACGGGTGCGGGCGGGCGCGAGGCCGGGCGCCGTGGTGAGGCGGGCCGCCCCGGACGGCGGGACGACGCAGGCACCGGAGGCGGCCGGGACGGCGGATGCGACGGACAGGCGCCGCGGCTGCTCGGCCGAGGGCGGGACGACGAGGGGTTCGTGCGGTGCGGGGCCGGCCAGGACGGCCTCGGCGACGAAGCCTTCCACCCCGGTGGCGCTCGTCATCGGACGGCTCACGAGTGTGACCCGCCGGCCGTCGGACAGACGGACACGGACCGCGGCCCGCTGCCCGCAGGAGATCAGTTCGGCAGCCCGTGCCATGAGGATCTCGCGGTCACGGGGGCGCAGTGCGAGGGCCAAGTCGCCGACCCCGACGCTGTGGTGAGGCCCGGCGGCGGCCTCGGCGCCGGTGTCCAGGTACGCCCGCAGCAGGGCCCGCTCCCGGTCGGAACTCTGCCCGAGCAGCCGCCTCTCGATGGCGTGGGCCGCCCTGCGGATCACGGTGGCCAGCGACGGGTCCTCGGCGCCCCGGGGGTAGCCGAGGCACAGCACGCCCTCGATGCGGCCGCTGAGCGGGTCGCGGACGGGAAGCGCGCGGCAGGCGTTGCCCTGGGAGCGCTCGGCGAAGTGCTCGGCACCGTAGACCTGGATGAGCCGGCGCTCCGCCAGCGCGAGACCGATCCCGTTGGTGCCGGCGTACTGCTCGGCGAACACGAATCCGGGCACGCGTTGGAACGCCGGGAGGCTTCTGGCCAGGGACGCGGATCCGAAGCGGCGCAGCAGGACCGTCCCGCTCGCATCCGCGACGCAGATGTTCATCGAGCTGTCGGCGAACCAGGACTGCAGCCGGTCGAGCACCGGTACGGCCGCGCGGACGATACGGGCTTCACGATCGAAGTCGGCGTGGAAGGGAGGGCCGGACTGGTCGGGCGAGAGCCCCAGGGCCCGGCAGCGCTGCCAGGAGTTCGAGATCGGGGCCCGTACGCAGTCTTCGACCGGTTCACCCTCAAGAAAACGTTCACGGGAACGAGCGGGCCCCGCGCCGTCCGTCGCACGCGCCATCAGTGTCGTTTTCCCGCCGGGCCGAATCACGCGCCGCCTCACTCGAGCCTGCAAGAGTTCCTTTTCCAAACAATAGAACTAGTAGGACATAGGTGAGAAACCGGGCATTGAAAACGAGTGGTCACAGGAGTGCGACCGGATTGACGGGCGAGCCCGTCCCACCCGGGACGTTCAGCGGCGCCACGACGAGCAGGAACTCGTACCGCCCGGCCTCCGCCGTCGCCGCCGACAGGGCCTCCAGATCGAGGTTGTCCAGCAGCGGCACCCCCATCGCGGCCAGGGCCAGGGCATGGACGGGCGAGTGCACGCCGTCGACGGGTGAGGGTCGGACGTCGCTGTCGCCGTCACCGCCGAGCAGCGCGATGCCGCGCTCGGCCAGCAGCGGTACGGCGTCCACGTGGAAGCCCGCGCTCGCCGCGGCGGAGTCCCAGGCCCCGAGGTCACCGCGGCGGCGGACGTGCCCGGAGCGCAGGAGCACCGCGTCGCCCTCGATGATCCGGACGCCGAGCGCCTCCTCCGCCGCGACGACGTCCTTCGCGTGCACCGCCCGCCCCGGCTCCAGCCAGCGGACCCCCAGGACGGTCGGGAGATCGAGGAGAACTCCCCTCGTGACGAGGGGGCCGAGCGCCGACACCGCTCCGAACCGGGCGCCTGCCGCAGCCACGACGTCCTCGGCCCTCCGGCCGTCGTAGAGCCGCCCCCGGTACGCGACATGGCACAGGGCGTCGAGATGGGTGACGGCCTTGCCGTGGTATTCGGCGGCGAGGAAGTCCTTGTGCGTGGAGGGTTCCGGGCTCTCCACGTCACCGAGATCGGTCATGTGGTGCAGCGCGGGCCTGGGGTTGTCGGGGCCGGGCACGGTGTTCCAGGGCAGCCCCAGCGGGACGGCCTTCCCGGACCGCACGGCGGCCGTGGCCCGCCGCACGTGCTCCGCGGTCACCCGGTTCCAGGCGCCGCGGTCGGCCGGAGCCCAACGGCCCCATGTGCGGACCGCCTCGAAGAGCGCGTCGAACTCCCGACGGGAGACGGCGGGCCGGTCGCCGGCACCGGCCGGCCCGGGACCAGGGTCCTCCGCGGGGTTCGGGCCCATCCGCACTCACCGTCCCCGGTGTCGACACGGCCCCGGGTACGGGGCACCGCTACGACGACGGGACACCGCCGTGCGGCCCGCCGACCCGGAATCCCAGCTTTGCACGACCTCCGCCGAACCGCTGTTCCACGCGTCCGCCGGGCTCACCCCGTCGCCGTCGATGCGAACCGGGCCCTCTGGCGGCCACTGGACGCACCCGGGACGACCTCGGCCGGGCTGCCGCACCAGCCTGCTGAAGATCGTCGGCAGCCCCGCGAAGACGGTCACGCCGTGCCCGACGAGCATCGCCGGAGGCGATGGCGGCGGTGAGGATGCAGGTCTGTCCGAAGGCGTGGAACAGCGGCAGCCCACCGAAGACCACGTCGTCGGCAGTGAGCCGGAGCAGACCGGTGGCCACGATGTCGCGGTTGCGGGTGAGGGTGCCGTGCGTCAGCTCGGCTCCCTTCGGCCCACCCGTGGTTCCCGAGGCGTGGAGGACCACGGCGGTGTCGTCTGTCGGTCAGCATGAGCTCGACGCGGTCTCCCGGTCGCACACCGCGCCCGCGCAGCGGCTCGGCCGTACCGGCCGTGCGCCGGTCGAGCGTGCGATACGTGACGACGTCGTCCCCGAGCCGCAGCGCGGCGCGGTCCGGGTGCGACCGGGCGCTGCTCACCCCATGCGATGCGAGGTTCATGCCGGAGCCACTCCGGGTCGTCCGCGCGACGCACCGCGGCCCGTCCCGTCCGAGCCTGCTCAGCACAGCTCTCCTCGGGCCGACGCTACGCCCGTGCCCGTGCCACGCCACCGCACGGCAGCAGCCGGCGCCCGGTGCCTTCGCAGGGGCTCCGGGCGCCGTCGGGGCGTCAGTCGTCGGCGCCCGTCATACCGTCGATCATCTCGGACAGGACGGTCCGCCGGTCCTCTCCCGGCCGTGCCCGCAGGGCACGGGCCAGGCGTGCGCTGTCGTAGTGCCAGCGGTGGTCGAGGTCCTGGGGGACTTCGCCGGACTCACGCACGTCGGGCCGGGAGCCGAGCAGTTCGCCGAGGTCGTGCGCCAGGTCGTGCCAGGACACATGGCCGCCGCAGGCGTTGGCGACGCCGTGGACGGGGCGGTCCAGACACTCGGCCACCGCGCGGGCCAAGGCGGCAGCGTGCACCCAGGCCACCCCGTACCAGGCGTGTCCGCCGGTGCCCGGACGCGGCACCTCGATCGCGTCGCCTCGGCGGGCTGCCTGGTAGAGGCTGCCGATGGCGCCCCAGCGCAGCTGTTCGCGCAGCCGGTCGTGCGCGCCCCAGACGATCGGTGAACGCACGGCGCTCGCGCCCCCGCGCCCCCCGGTGCCCGCGGCGCGCAACAGCACGGCCTCGCAGTCGAGTTTGCCCTTGCCGTACGGGCTGACGGGCTCGCACATGAGGGACTCCTCGGCGACCCGGTCGGCTCGGGGGTGGCCGTAGGCGTCCACACTGCTGACGAAGACGAAGGGGCCCCGCCGCCAGGCGTCGACCATCGTCCCCATCGCCGCCACGTCGACCTCGGGGCGGGTGAAGGTGCTGGCCGCGTGGACGATCGCGTCCGCGCTCGCGACGGCGTCGCGCAGTCCGGCCAGGTCGGAGAGGTCGCCCTCGACGACGTCGACTCCCTCGGCGGCGATCAGATGGGCGGACTCGGGCCGGGTGAGAGCCAGCACGGGGCGGCCCTGAGCGGCCAGTTCACGCAGGACGAACGCGCCCACGCCGCCAGTCGCGCCGGTGACCAGGACGGTCCCGGGTCGCACCGTCCGGGATCGGCCCGGCCGGGTCACGGCCTTCGCAGCAGCCTGCTGCGCCGCGCGTTCGTCGAGGAGTGCGGTCAGCGCCCGGGGCGTACGTGCCTGGAGCACATCGAGACCCGTCAGGGGCAGCCCGAGCCCGGTGCGCAGTCGTTCGGCGAGCTGCACGGCGACCAGGGAATGACCGCCGAGGGCGAAGAAGTCGTCGTCGGGCGCCGGGGCGGGACCGAGCAGCTCGGTGAAGGCCCCGGTGACGGCTTCGGCCCGTGGACCGGACAGGGTGCGCGGCGCGGATGTCCCGGGCAGCCGGTCGTCGTCGAGCTCTCCGGTGACCGTGCGCGGCAGCGCGTCGAGCAGTGTGACCGTGGCGGGTACGTTCTCGGGCTCCAGCGTCCGCCGCAGCAGACCGAGCAGTTCCTGGCCGGACGGACCGACGCTGTCGCGCAGGACGGCGTAGGCCACCGGTGGCCCCTGGGCGGGCTGGACCACCGTGGCGTCGGCGACCTGCGGCTGAGCACGCAGGGCCTGTGCCGCCGGGTGGCGGGCGCCGTCCACATCGCCGCTGCCGGCATTCGTGGGCGCACCGGCCCCGGCATCGGGGCCGAGGACCTTGCTCAGCGCGAGCTCCGGTGCGGTCGCCGCTGCGTCCAGCAGAGCCGCGTAGTGCCGTGCCGTCGCCTGTGCCGCGGAGTCGTCCAGTGCGTTGCCGTCGTACTGGACGAGTGCCACGGGACGTACGGCATCGCCCAGCTCCAGGGCGTACGACAGGGCGAACTTCACGCCGTCGGTGGTGACATCGACGTACTCGGCCGAGGTGCCAGGCAGCCGGAGCACCGTCGGCTCGCCGAGCACATCCGCGCTGACGCGGACCAGCGCGGTGCCGTCGCCGCCGCGTGCCGTGGCGCCGAGGCGTTCGAGCACGAGGTCGAAGGGGATGTGCCGGTGACGCTGCGCCTCCAGCAGCGCGGCGCACACCCGCCGCAGCAGCTCGGTGAAGGACGGGTCGCCGGAGGCGTCGACCCGCACGGGCAGGGTGTTGACGCACAGACCGACCAGGCCGCGCATGGCGGTTCCGCTGCGGTGGGTGCCCGCCACACCGATGACCAGGTCGTCGTCGCCGGTGAGCCGGTGCAGGGCGGCGAAGGCCGCGGTGAGCGACACCGCGAAGAGTGTGGCGCCTCGTTCGGCACCCAGCCTGCGCAGGGCGTCGGGCAGCGCGGACCCGAGCGGCACGGTGTGCACGGCCGCCGGCCGGCTGCCGGGATGCGGCGCGGCAGCCGTCGTCCGGGGCAGCCGGGGCGGGGTGGCGTCGGCCAACAGACCGCTCCAGCGGTCCAGTTCCGCAGCGAGGCCGGGAATGCCGTCGTGCTCGCGGCGCGCGTGGTCGGCGTACTGCGGTGGCGCCGTGAGGGTGGACTCGCCGAGCCCGTCCGTGGCCGCCGTGTAGAGCGTGCCGAGTTCGGCAGCCACGGTATCCAACGACCCACCGTCGACGGCGATGTGATGGAAGGTCAGTAAAATGGTGTGGTCCAGCGGCCCGTGGCGCAGGACGAGTGCGCGTACGGCCTCCCCGGCCGCGAGGTCGAACGGCCGGGCCGCCTCCCGCCGCAGCAGTGCGGGGGCGTGCGCCGCGTCGGTGTCGACGACGGGCACGGGGACGGTGCGCGGCGCCGCGAGCAGTACTTGCCAGGGCTCGCCCTCATGCTCCGTGTAGCGGGTGCGCAGGATCCCGTGCCGGGCCACCAGCGCGGTGAGCGCGGTCTCGAAGACGGCGGCGTCGAACGGGCCGCGCACCCGGGTGGCGAACGGTACATGGTACGAGGCGCCGGCGCCGCCGAGCCGCTCCATCAGCCACATGCGGCGCTGGGCGCGGGAGAGGGGCACGCGGTCGTGTGCCGAGGCGGTGCCGGGACTGTCCTGCGGCGCGCGGGCGGTGTCGACTGGAGCCGCATCGGAGTCGGTGGCCGGAGTGCGGCGGGCGGCTCCGGCGCGGGCCCGACGCAGCAGCTCCCGCTGGAGCTGCTGCTGTCGGTTCCGTGACGTGGAGTCGGCGTCAGTGGGCATCGCTGTGCTCCGGGGTCTCGGGGTGGAGGTCGCTGTGGGCGGCCAGCAGGGCGCGTTCGACCAGGTCGGCCTGTGCGGCGACGGTCGGGGCGGCGAAGAAGTCGGCGAGGGAGAGCTCGACGCCGAGTTCCTCGCGCAGGTCGTCGGTGACGGCGAGGGCGAGCAGCGAGTGGCCGCCGAGGGCGAGGAACTCGGCGTCCGCGCGGGTCACTTCGCTGTCCAGCGCCCGGCTCCACACCTCGGCGACGGCCTGTTCCAGCGGGGTCAGCGCGCCCGCCGGGCGGTCGGCTGGGTCGTCGCCGGCCGGCACGGCGCGTTCGGCCAGCGCACGCCGGTCGACCTTGCCGGCCGGCGTGAGGGGAAGCCGCTCCACCACGCTGACCGTGTCGGGCACCAGGTGGGCGGGCAGGAGAGCGGCGAGCCGCTCGCGCAGGGCTTCGGCCCGGGGCACGGGCCCCGGCGCTGCGACGACGAACCCGACGAGGCGCGCCTCGAACGTCCCGGCGCGGTCGACGGTGACGGCGGCGTCGTCGACCTCCGGCAGCTGACGCAGGGCGTGTTCGACCTCTGCCGGTTCGATGCGGAAGCCGCGGACCTTGACCTGGTCGTCGTTGCGGCCGTGGAACTCCAGGATGCCGTCCGGGCGGAACGACGCGATGTCACCCGTACGGTAGAGCCGCCCGGCGACGGGGTCGTCCACGAACCGCTCGGCGGTGAGCTCCGGCAGACCCGTGTATCCGAGGGCGAGCCTGCTGCCGCCGATCCACAACTCGCCGCGCTCACCGGCCGGGACCGGGTGGCCGTCGGTGTCCAGGATGTGCGCGGTGGCCCCGGCGATCGGCCTGCCGATCGGCGGCGGAGCGTCGCAGTCGCGCGCGGTGACCCGGTGGGCGGTGGCGAAGGTGGTCGTCTCCGTCGGCCCGTAGCCGTTGACCAGCTCCAGCCAGGGGAACGTGGTGAGTACCTCGCGGGCCGGTGCGGCGGCCAGGGCCTCGCCGCCCACGACGACCGAGCGGAGCTGCGCGAAGACGCGGGAGTGACGGGCCGCGAGCTGGTGGAAGAGGGCCGTGGTGAAGAACGCCACCGTCACGCCGTGGCGCTCGACGTGCCGGGCCAGATCCTCCAGAGAGGGCCGCTGCACGGTGCAGACGACGACGGCGGCGCCGTTGGCGAGCGCGCTCCAGATCTCGAACGTCGAGGCGTCGAAGGTCATGGGCGAGTGGAACAGGACGCGGTCGCGTGCGGTGAGGGTCACATAGTCCGGCGCGGTCACCAGCTCGGCGACGGCACCGTGCGGGACGGCGACGCCCTTGGGACGACCGGTGGAGCCGGACGTGAACATGATGAACGCCGCGCTGTCCGCATCGGACTCGTCCAGCGGCCCGCCGCCCGGCAGCGGCTCCTCGGGCAGGGCGAGGACGGGCCCGCTGAGCGCGGCCGCTTCCAGCAGCTTCGCGTCGCCGACGGTGAGCGTCACCCCCGCGTCGGAGATCATCGCCTCGGTGCGCGGCCGGGGCTGGGCCGGGTCCAGCGGCACGCACACGGCGCCGGCCAGCCACAGCGCGAGCTGCGCCACGACCGTGCGGGCCGACCGGGTGGTCAGCAGCGCCACCCGGTCGCCGCGGCCCACCTCGTGCTTCCGCAGGTGCGCGGCGAGGGCGCGGCCGGACCGCAGGAGACCGCCGTAGGTGAGGGCGGTGTCGCCGTCCACGACGGCCAGGGCGTGCGGGGCGAGTTCGGCGTGCCGGACGGCGAGCGCCGGCAGGGCCGTACGCCGCTCCGGAAGGGACTGCGGGGTCATGGATGTCTTGGGTGTCATGTCAGGCTCCTGCCGGGTGCGGGGTCCGGCGCTGGTCCAGGAGGGCGGCGAAGGCGCGCAGGTCGGTGCTGCGCAACAGGTCGCGAGCGCGTGGCCGTACTCCGGTCGCGCGCTCGACGACCACGAGCAGTCGCGCGGCGACGACGGAGGTGCCGCCGACGTCGGTGAAGTTGTCGTCGAGGCCGGTCCCGGGGCGGCCGAGGAGATCGCGTACGGCCGTCAGGACGAGCTGTTCGGTCGGTGAGGCGTCGGTGAGGTCGTCCGTGCCGACGACTGCCTCGGGAACCGCGCCGTGGGCCTGGGCCTGGGCCACCAGAGCGATCCGGTCGACCTTGCCGTTGGCGTCGAGGGGGTAGCCGTCGACGATCCGGACGGCGGCGGGGACGGCCTGCTCCGGAAGCCAGGCGCGCACCGCGGCGATCAGGTCACCGGCGCCGGATTCGGTGCCGTCCGCGGGCCGGACGTGGGCGACCAGGCGGGCGTGGCCGGAGCTGTCGCGCAGCACGGTGACGACGGCACTGCGCACCCGGGGATCCTGCTCGAACGCCGCCTCCACCTCGGCCGGTTCGATCCGCACCCCACTGATCTTGACCTGGTCGTCGAGGCGCCCCAGGAACTCCAGGCAGCCGTCGGCACCCATCCGTACCCGGTCGCCCGTGCGGTAGAGACGGTCGATCGCGGGCAGCGCCGGTTCCTCCGGCGGGGCCGTGAACCGGTGCGCGGTGAGCTCGGGGTCGAGGTAGCCGAGCGCCAGGCAGTGGCCGCCGATCCGCAGCTCGCCGTCCTGCCCGCGGGCCACCGGCCGGCCGTCGTGGTCCGTGACGACGACGGTGACCCCCGGCAGCGGGGTGCCGATGGGCGGCGGCGACTGCTCGCCCGCCTGCGCGTCGGTGCTCCGCATGGCGTGGGTGGTGGTGACCACGGTGGCTTCCGCGGGGCCGTAGGCGTTGTGGACGGTCGCGGTGACGTCGGGGCCGGGGCGGCGGCGCATGCGGTCGCCGCCCACGAAGAGGTGACGCAGCCTCAGACCCGTGGGCCACGGCCGGTCCAGGAGCGGTTCCACGGTGGGGGTGGCCGCCACCGACACGGTGACCTGGGTGTCCCGCCACCAGTCGGTCAGTACCTGCGCGTCCCAGCGGGTGTCGTCGGGGGCCGGGACGAGGGCGGCACCGGAGGTCAGCGCGGCCCACAGCTCCAGCAGGTGCGGGTCGAACGCGACACCGATGAGCAGGGACTGGCGGTCGCCCGGCGCCAGTCCGGTCTCGGCCCGGTACCAGTCGAGGGCCACGGACAGCGATGCCTCGGCCACGGCGACCGCCTTGGGCCGGCCGGTGGATCCGGAGGTGAGGACGGCGTACAGGGCGCCCTCGGGCGCGCGCCGCGTACCACGGCCGCTTGCCGCGAAGGCCGCCACCACGGCGCTGGGGGCGTTCACGCCGTCGGTGGGCAGGGGGAGCGGGAAGTGTTCCCCGGTCCGGTGTCCCTCGGGCAGGACGCCGGGGTCGCCGATCAGGCAGGCGACGTCGAGGTCCTCGGTGACCGCCTGGGTGCGGCGCTCGCCGGGGCGGGGACCGAGCGGCAGGTACACGGCGCCGAGCCGGGCGAGCGCGACCGCGGTCACCACGAGGGCGGTGGAGCGGTCGAGGCAGACGCCGACCAGGTCCCCGGGGCGTACGCGGTCGCGCAGGGCGGCGGCGACGTCCGCGGCGGCGGTGTCGAGTTCCTGGTACGTCCAGGTCCGGGCGCCGTCGATCACGGCCGCCGACCGCGGGGCGCGCCGGGTCCACTCCTCGAAGCGCGCGAGCACCCGGGTCGGTTCGGCGGCGGGACCGTGGGCGATGCTGAGCATGGTGCCGGGTGTCGTGGAGCCGGCGTCGGGGACGGGCGGGGTGTGGTTCATCAGGACTCCGAGGAACGGTCGGCGACGGCCGCGAGGGCGTCGGCCTGGTCGGCGAGCACGGGGTTGCGGAAGAGCACCTTCAGCGGCGGGCGCGTGCCCAGCCGGGGCTCCAGCCAGGCCGCGAGCTCGGCGGCGAGCAGGGAATGGCCCCCGCAACGGAAGAAGTGGGAGCGGGCGTCGAAGCGGCCGTGGCCGAGAACCTCGCGCCAGCCCTCCGCGACCAGGGCCGTCATCGGATCGTCGGACCCGGCGGCCGTCGGCCCGAGCGCGGACCCGGCATCGGTCTCTGAGCCGGTAACGGTCTCGGAGCCGGAGTGGGTCCCGGCGTCGGCGGCGGTGGCGGGGTCGAGCGCGGCAGCGCGGCGGGCCAGGGCCGTACGGTCCGGCTTGCCGCCCGAGAGGGTCGGCATGGCGTCCAGCAGGGCCCACCGGGCGGGCACGAGAGGCCCGGGCAGCCGGCGGCTCAGCTCGGCGTGGAGCGCCTTCTCGTCGAACTCCGCGCGCTCGGCGCCGTCTTCGAGGAAGCCGACGAGCCGGGGCCCGCCGGAGCTCTCACGGTCCAGCACGACGGCGCAGGACCGGCCGCCGAGCGCGGCGGACGCCGCCGCCTCGATCTCCTCCAGCTCGATGCGGTGACCGCGCAGCTTGACCTGGTTGTCGCGCCGTCCCAGGAAGTACAGCAGCCCGTCCGCGCCGCGGTAGCCGAGGTCTCCGGTGAGGTAGACGCGCTCCCCGCCGAGCGCGTCGACGGTGACGAACCGGGCGGCCGTCACCTCCGCGTTGCCCGCGTACCCTTCGGCGAGGCCGGGGCCGGCGATGGCGAGTTCACCGACGGCACCGGACGGCAGCGGCCGGTGATGGTCGTCCAGCACATGGACGCGCTCGCCCGGCAGTTCGGTGCCGAGCGGTACCTCGGCACCCTCGGCGAGCGCCGCGCGGGAGACCTCGTGGACGGTGGAGCTGATGGCCGCCTCCGTGACGCCGTACACGTTCAGGACGGTGGCGTCGGTGTCGGCGAGGATGCCGCGCAGTGCCGGTGCGGGGAGGCGTTCGCCGCCGAGGACCAGGAGCCTCGGCGCCCAGCTCTCGTCGCGCAGGGCGGGGCGCAGGTCCTCGCGGGTGGCGAGGAAGTAGCTGGTGGGCAGGTTGGCGACGGTGACCCGGGCGGATGCCAGCAGCTCGGCGAGTTCCGCGCCGGTGGGCACCTCGTGCTCGGGCACGACCAGGCACGCACCGGCGTGCAGGGTCGGCAGCACCTCCTCCAGCGCCACGTCGAAGGACGGCTGGGCGAACATCAGGACCCGGTCGGAGGTCGTGAGGCCGAACCGGTCCGCGGTCGCGGTCAGATGGTGCTCCAGCGCCGCACGGCCGACGGCGACCGGCTTCGGCGTTCCGGTGGAGCCGGAGGTGTGGATGACGTAGGTGGTGCCGGGCATGACGTCGGCCTCATGGGCGCGCGGCAGCACCGGGGCGTCGGTCCGGGCGGTCACCAGGGTGTCCGGCAGGGCCGGGGTGGCCTCGCCGGTGAGGACCAGCGCCGGGGCGAGCCGCTCCAGCAGCAGTCCGAGCCGGCCGGGCGGGTCGGACGGGGACAGCGGACAGTAGACGGCGCCGGTCCGCAGGCAGGCCAGCAGGGCGACGACCGAGTCCGCCCCGCGGGGCAGGACGACGGCCACCGGCCGGCCTGGCGTCACACCCGCGGCGCGCAGACGCTCCGCGAGCGAGCCGACGCGCTCGTCGAGCTCGCCGTAGGTGAGACGGCGTGCGCCGCACAACAGGGCGGGCAGCGACGGGTGTTGAGCGGCCACGGGGTCGAGCAGATCGCGGTCGGCGGCGACCGGAACGGGCCGGGCGGCCGGCTCCACGGCGGCGGGCGCGAGCGCGGCCAGCGGCGCCTCCGGGGTGTCGAGGTAGGCGCGCAGCAGGTCCAGGAAGCGACCGGAGAGCAACCGGGCCACGTCCTCGCCGAAGAGGTCGGCGTCGTAGTCCCAGACCAGGGTCATCCCGGGCGCGCCATGGCGCGGGGTGACACCGCGCCGGTCGTCCGGCAGCAGCACCACGTCGAGGTCGAAGCGGGTGGTGCCGGTGTTGAACCCTTCGAAGAGGGTGATGTCGAGGCCGGGTACGTCGATCTCGGGCAGCGGCGCGTCGTGGGCGCTGAACATCACGGAGAACAGCGGATTGTCCGCGCCCGAGGTGTGCATGCCGAGCGCCCGGGTCAGCTCCTGGACCGGCACGTCCTGGTGCGGCAGGGCGCGGATGAGCGTGTCGGTGACGTCGTCCATGGTGTCCTGGGCGGGGGCGGCGCCGTCCAGGACGAGCGCCAGCGGGATGGTGTTCACGAACATGCCGACGGTGTCCTCGTAGCCGAGGGGGCGGTTGCCGACGGCGGTGCCGATGACCATCCGGGAGCGGCCGCTGTGCCGGCGCAGCAGCTCCGCGAACAGGCCGAGCAGCGTGGCGAACGGCGTGAGACCGCGGGACCGGGCGTGCCCGCGCAGCCGCTCGGCGAGATCGGCGCCGATCGTCTGCCGCAGTTGCCCGCCGTGGTGCCGGCGACGGGCGCCGGGGCGGGCGAGGCCGGGCAGCGGCAGGTCGTGGGGCTGGTCGCGCAGCTCGTCACGCCAGAAGTCGAGGGACTCGGGCGCGAGGGCGGCCTCGGCGCGGGAGCGGACGTGGTCCGCGTACGACGGGGCGGGCGGGAGTTCCAGGGTCTCGTCGAGGACCTGGGCGCGATAGACGCGGAAGACGTCGTCGAGCAGGATCGCGAAGGAGTGCCCGTCGTGGATCAGATGGTGCTCCACGTGGATCAGCCGGTGATGACGCGCGGCGAGCCGCACGAGCGTCCAGCGGATCAGCGGTGCCTCGAACGTGTCGAGCGGCGTCTCGGCCTCGGTGCGCAGCAGACGTGCGAACTCGGCTTCGGGGTCGGCCTCTTCGCCGAGGTCGACGGTGCGCAGCCGCGGCAGGCACCGCGGCGCGACCCGCTGGCCCGGTACGGATCCTGCGGCGGCGACGAGTTCGAGCCGCAGACCGTCGTGGCGGGCCAGGGTGGCGGCGAGGCCCCGGCGCAGCGCCTCGGTGTCGAGGGTGCCCCACAGGTCGAGTGACGCGGTGAAGTTGTAGGCGCGACTGCCGGGCTGCATCTGCTCGTGCAGCCAGACGATCTCCTGCGAGGAGGAGAGCGGAAGCATGGGCGATCCCTGAGGTCGTCGGGTCGGTGTCCGGGGCCGGTCACGGTCGTGGCCGGCGGTGGTCGTACGGGCGGCTCCGCGGATCACGCGGTGCCGGGTCCGAGGGGCGGTTCGTGGCTCGTGGTTCGTGGGAGTGCTTCGGGTCTCGCACATCCGGTGCGCCGAGGCGCGCTGTCGGCACGGCGACGGACTCGCGGACGACGAGGTCTGCCTCACCGAACCGCGCGGCGATACCGGCGCGTTCGGGTGCTGACGCTCAGCGCACGGACCGCGCCGCAGGGCGCAGCGCGTCGGTGAGCGCGTCGAACGCCCGGTGCGCGGTGTCGTCGTCGAGGGCGGCGCGGTCCCACACCATCCGCAGCTGGATCTCCGCTCCCTGGGTGACGGAGACGGCGAAGGGAGCGCGGACCGGTCTGCCGTCCACGTGGATCTCCCGTCCCTCGACACCGGCCAGCCTGAGGGGTGGCCGGCGGGTGTCGTCGTCCACGGTCAGCAGTCCGTCGAGAGCGCCGGTCCAGCCCGAGCCCGCCGCCCGCACCGCGGCCACGACCACGTCGAACGGGACGTCGGCCCGGTCGAGGTCGTCCCACCAGGCGTCGGCCGTCGCCTCCGCCGCGGGCTCGTGCCCGGTCTCGGCGGGGAAGACGACGGTGTTCAGGAAGCACCCGATGACCGGGTCCGCACCGGCGGGGCGGCCGCCCCACGGGTAGCCGAGCGGGACGACATGGCCCGGCCCGTACAGCGCGCGGGCCGCCGAGCGGCAGGCGTCGAGCAGCGCGGGGAAGGGTACGCCGTGGTCGGGCGCGGGCAGCCGGGCCTGCGCGGCACCGCTCGTGAGCGTGCTGCCGGGTGCGTGCGCGGCGCGGGCCGCGGCGGCCCGGCTGCGCAGGGCGTGCAGCCGGTCCGCCCAGTACGCGGTCGCCTCGGGTGTCTCCGCCCGTTCCTCGGCGGCGAGTTGGAGCAGGACCGTCTCCCGGTAGGCGATGCGTTCGGCTTCCGCCCGCTCGTGTTCCTCGGGCGCCGGACGGGACCCGGTGCCGTCCTCGGCGTAGGCGGCGCCGAGTTCCTCGACGATCCGCGCCAGCGAGCGGCCGTCGCAGACCGCGTGGTCCAGGACGACCGCGACGATGTCCTCCTCGCGATCCGTGTCGCGCATCAGGAAGAGCCTCAGCGGCGGGCCCTGAGGATCCCAGTCGGCCAGCGCACGGCGCAGGGTGTCGGCGGGCCGTTCCCCCGGAGCGGGAGTCGGCCGGGTCACGTGGACGTCCGGTTGCCCGACGCGCAGGACGGGGGTCCCGCGGACGACAGCCGGCCGCGAGCGCAGCACGGTGTGCCGCGCGGCGAGCCGGCGGGCCGCTGTCCGCAGACGCTCGGGGTCGACGGCTCCGTACGGGAAGGCGAAGAACATCGGCACCACGTCGGGGCGTCCCGACGGGTCCAGCGAACGCACCAGTACGAAGCGGCGCTGTGCCCCGGTGACCGGCAGCAGCGCGTCGGACCGGTCGTCGGCGGTGAGACGCCGGAAGCGGGCCAGGTACTGGCCGGTGATGCTGGGCACTTGGTCCTCACTGTCGTGGCCGCGGTGGCGCGGCACGGGGCGGTGGTGGGTACGGGCGATGTGCGGCCTGCCGTACGGGTAAGCGATGCACGGGCCGAGCTGTTGCGGCGGGGCCGCTCGGGTGGGCCGGTCAGCGGGTGGGTGTGGGCGTGGACTGTCCGGCACCGCCCGCGGTGGTGCTCTCCTGCGGAGCGCCGGTGCCCGCGTCGGCCTGGAGGCCGTCGGGTCCGGGCAGGTCCCGCATCCGGCGCAGCGGGGAGAGCAGCAGCGGCAGCGGTACGGCGAGGAAGCCCGCGGCGCACCAGGCGAGCGCCGTACGCGACCCGAAGGATCCGGCGAGGGCGCCGCCGAGGAGAGCACCGAGCGGCAGGGTGCCCCACATGAGGAAGCGCAGGGTGGCGTTCATCCGGCCGAGCAGCTGCGGCGGGCACAGCCCCTGGCGGAAGCTCACCTGGGCGACGTTGTAGACGACGGCGCCGAAGGAGACGACCGTCGATCCGGTGGCGAAGAGGACCGCGCCGAGGACTCCGTGGCCGGACAGCGGCCACAGTACGGCGAACGGGCCGGTCACGACGACGGACAGGAGGATGACCCGGGCCTGGCCCAGCCGGGCGGCGAGGCGCCCGGCGCACAGGGCGCCCAGCAGTCCCCCGACGGCCGACGCGGAGAGCACCAGCCCGAGCGCGCCCGGCTTCAGCCCGACGACGCGGACGAGGTGCACGGTCTGCGTCGCCATGAGGACGGCCGTGCAGAGGTTGGCGAGGGCGGTGGTGAGGGCGATGACACGCAGCAGCGGGTGGCCTACGACGAACCGGACACCTTCGCCGATCTCCCTGCGCAGCGACCCGCCGCCGGCGGAGGCGGGCGTTTCCTCGGGCTGCTCGACGCGCAGGAGGAACAGGGCGGAGAGCAGGTAGCCGATGGCGTCGGCGATGACGGCGAGATGCGCCCCGGCGAGCTGTACCAGTCCGCCGCCGACGCCGGGGCCCGTCACCTGGGCGGTGGAACGGACCGTCTCCAGAGCGCCGTTGCCGGCCACGAGCTGGTCGCGGGGGAGGATCTGCGGCAGGTAGCTCTGGTGGGCGACGTCGAAGAACACGGTCGCCACGCCGGTCACGAGCGCGACGGCGTAGAGCTGGGCCATCGTCAGGACGTGGGCGAGCGCGGCGGCGGGGACGGTGGCCATGGCCACGGCGCGCACCAGGTCCGCGCGGATCATCAGGGGGCGCTTGCGCATGCGGTCGGTCAGGGCCCCGGCGGGCAGTCCGACGAGCAGGAAGGCGGCGGTCTCCGCGGCGGTCAGCAGACCCACCCGGAAGGCGGATGCATGGAGTTCGAGGACGGCCACGAGGGGGAGGGCCACCAGCGTGACCTGGGCGCCGAGCTGTCCGGTGGCAGCTCCCGCGAGCAGCAGCCGGAAGTCGCGTATGCGCATCGGGCCACCGGTGGCGGCTCGGGATGTGACGGACATGTGAGCGACATTCACCGAACAGCCGCTCAGGAGTCAAAGGATCGCGGTCACTTTCGGTCGATTCTTGCGTCTGTTTGGCGCCAAGGTAGGAAAAGTTTCACATAAACAAGGTTCTTCCCGGATGAATTACTGTCACCGGGCATCCGTCGCGAGGTCGGTGGGGACAGGTGCCCGCCCGGATGCGAGGAGCGGCTCGAGTGGCGCCCCTCACACGGGGTGGTCGGTTCATTCCTGACCGAAAATGAGCATGCGCGATCACAGTCGTGCGGAACCTCTCATTCCGTGAACTATGCGGTCGTCAAGCGCAGTTGCCGCTCCCGTCAGTCGTTCAGCGCCGCGCGGTCTCCCATCACCACGACGGGGTGCAGCGCGGGGTCGAGCGTGCGCAGCAGGTACTCCATCGACGACTTGGACTGGCTGATGCACGCCGATGTGCCGCTGCCGTGGTCCATGTGCAGCCAGATGCCGCCGCCCTTCGACTGCCCTTCCGGCCGCGTCTGGTCGTCTGGCGGGGTGCCCTTGACACGGTTGTAGTCGATGGCGACGACGTAGTCGAAGTCGTGCCAGTACGTCTTCTTCCAGGACCGGGGGGCCTGGAAGCCCGCGGAGCGGGTGTACGGCAGCTTGGCCCAGGGTGCGGCGAGCACACCGCCCGCGTCGCTCAGCGTGAACACTCCCACAGGGCTGCGCAGGTCACCCTCGTGGTGCTGCGACGTCCAGCCCTTGCGTCCGTTGTGTGCCGGCCAGGACCGCTCCTGCCGCCAGACGGAGCCGTGCTTGGTGAAGACCGCCACCGTCGAGTCGGGGGAGTCTTCGCCCGCCCCGAACACGGCCACGACCTGACGCGAGTCGGCCGGCACCTGTTTCCACCACCGGTCCCCGATGCCGGGTACCCGCTTCAGGACCGTCTTGCGGGGGCGCGCGTCGTCCGCCTGGACACGCGCGGCGGCACTGCGGTGCCCCCCGGTGCCGCACGCCGCGAGGGACAGCACCAACAAGGCGCCGCTGCCTGCGCCGAGGGCTGCCCGTATGTGACCTCTGCTTCGCATGCGCCTCATGCTCGCAGGCCGCACCGGACGACTCCGCACGGCCCCACGACCACTCGGACCAGCGCGTTCCTGATTCCCCGTGGAAGCCGTACGGGTGAGCTTGGTCATATACCGCTCGGCGGCTACTACGCGCGGTCGTAGACCGCAACTCCCACCGGCGCCCGAGGGTTCGTCGCCGACGGCGGCTCTCGATACGGCCGTGGGCCGTACCCGGAGCCGTTGTCACAGGCTGGGACACGGGCTAACGATGTGCGCTGTCGTGCGGCTGGAAGCCCGCGCACGAGGAAGTCACGAGGATGAAAGGTGCCCCATGTCCAGCGTCGCCCTGCTCGCCCGTCCCGGGGTGGGCGCAGTGTGGGCCGGAGCGGTCGGCCGGCTGATGGCCTTCCTGGACTACTTCGCCGGCGTCTTCACCCTGCTCTCGCTGACGGCCGTGCTGGTGTGCGGCCTCGCCGCCACCGACCGGCTGGTGCTGACCCCTCGACTGCGGGTCGCCGTCCAGTCGGTGCACCGGGCGTGCGCCGTCGCCGCGCTCGGCTTCCTCGCCACCCACATCGCGGTCAAGGTCGCCGAACGGCACGCCGCTCCCCAGACCGCGGTGGCCCCCTTCACCGGCGGTGCCGCCGTCGCCGTGAGCCTGGGCACCGTCGCAACCGATCTGCTCGTCCTGATCATGGCCACCGGCGTGCTCCGCGGCCGGTTCGCCGGCCGCCGCCGCGCCTGGCTGTGGCGGGTGCTGCACTCGACGGCGTACGTCTGCTGGCCCATCTCACTGGCGCACGGGCTGACGGCGGGACGCACGGCGCACGCGTGGGTGCTCTGGGGGTACGGCCTGTGCGCGGCCCTGGTGGCACTCGCACTGCTCGTCCGTTCCCTTTCCTACCTGGGCCGCCACCGAACCCGGAGCCGACGACGGCGCGGCGCCAAGGCATACCGGCCCGCCGACTTCGACCCGGCCGCACTGGCTGCCCTGTCCACTCGTTCTGCCCGGCCCGTCACCGTCGGCCGCCCCATCGCCCGGCCCGCGGCGCCGACGGCGGAGGCTCGCCGCTCGGTACCGAGTGACGGCGTACCCGGACAGCCCAAGCACGCGGCGAGACCCGGGTCCTGGTCACTGCGCCTGGCCCAGCCGAGGAGCGGCGAGTGAGAGACGCCCCGCTGAAGCTGCCCGAGGTGCGCTGGCTGGACTCGGCCCGGCTGACCGCCGGCCTGGACCGCCACCCGCACCTGGATCTCGCCGCCCACACCCGTGTCCACTCGCCACTTCCCGTGCCGGACCGGGACGCCCTGCTCGCCCTGGCCGAAGCCCTCGACCTGTCCGGTCGCGGCGGAGCCGGCTTCCCGTTCGCCCGCAAGGCCCAGGCCGTGCTCGCCACCGCCGACCGCACCGGCGCACCGCCGGTCGTCGTGGTGAACGGTGCCGAGGGCGAACCGGCCAGCGCCAAGGACAAGACGCTGCTCGGCCGCACTCCGCACCTGGTACTGGACGGCGCCTGCCTGGCCGCGGCCGCGTTCGGCGCCGAGGAGATCGTGATCGGCGTCGCCGCGGGCAGCCCCGGCGAGACAGCGGTCCCCGCCGCCCTCGCCGAGCGTGAACTTCCGTGCCCGGCCCGGACCGTATGCCTGCCCGAGCGCTTCATCTCCGGCGAATCGGGCGCCCTGATCCGGGGTGTCAACGGCCTGCCGGTGGTTCCGGCGCCGGTGAAGGCCCGCGCGGCCGACGGCGGACCGGGCGGGGTGCGTCGCCGCCCGACGCTGCTCGCCAACGCCGAGAGCTGGGCCCAGCTCGCCGTCGCGGCCCGGCTCGGACCCGACGCCTACGCCGCCCTCGGCACCGCCTCCGAACCCGGCACGGTCCTCCTCACCGTCAACCGGCCGGTCGCCGAACCGCTGGTGGTCGAGGTCCCGACCGGCACCCCGCTGGGCCCGGTGCTGGACGCCTGCGGCCTTCAGCCGGGCGCCGGCGTGCTGGTGGGCGGCTACCACGGCGGCTGGCTGCGCCCGTGGGACGCCGTCGACGCGCCGCTCTCCCGCGCCGGACTCGCCGACCTCGGCGGAACCCTCGGCGCGGGCGCGATCGCCGCGCTCCCCGACGACACCTGCCCGCTCGGCGAGATCGCCCGGATCGCGGCCTGGCTGGCGACCGAGTCCGCCGGCCAGTGCGGACCCTGCAAACGTGGCCTGCCCGAAGCCGCCGAAGCCATGGGTGTGCTGGCCGCCGGTGCCGCCGAACCCGCGGTGCTGGAGGACGCCCGGCGTGCCCTCGCTGCGGCCCAGGGCGGTGGCGCCTGCTCGCATCCGGACGGCACGGCCCGCTTCCTGCTCACCGCGTTGGAGGTCTTCTCCGAGGACCTCGACGCCCACCTGTCCGGCGCCGGCTGCGGCCGTCCCGTACGCGGCGTACTGCCCCTCCCGCCCGAGAAGGGCGCCCGGCTGGAGGTGGACTGGTCCCGCTGCACCGGCCATGGTCTGTGTGCCGTGCTGGCGCCCGACCTGATGCGTCTCGGTCCGCACGGTTACCCCACCTCCAACTCCGTCCCGGTCGCCCCCTGGCAGGAACACGGCGCCCGCCGCGCCGTCAACCAGTGCCCGGCCCTGGCCCTACGGCTCCACCGCCGAGGGTGACTCAGGCCGCGAGGCCCGGCGCCCGGGCACCGGGCAGGGGCCGACGCGCGCCGAGGCGCGGCTTGTTCGGGCCATCGGTGTTCGGGTCTTCATCCACCCTCCTTCAGGGCCGTTCCGTACCTGTGCGACGGGCCGCCAGGCCGTGGTCGAGGAGGTCGAACGCCAGGCGGGCCGCTCGGACCGCCTCCGGGTAGCGCTCGTCGGCGGACTCACCGTCCGTCAGACACACATGGTTCATGTCGGCCAGTTGCCGCTGCACCACGATCACCTGGGCGGCCATGAGGCGCGCGACGAGCGGATCGGTGCCGGCCTCCCGCAGCGCCTCGGTCAGCGCCTCGATCCCGCGGGACATGTACCGCGTCAGCCGCGCCGCCAGGCTCTCCGTGTCGATGACCATCGTCAGGAAGGCGACGACCTCGGGCGTGTCGTTCAGGCCGGTGTTCGGATCGCGTCGCGCCAGTGCGTCCAGCAGCGCTTCGCGCAGCGCGTCGAGCGGGCGCAGGCCGACGGGACGGGCGCGCACGATGCGGGCCGCTTCGCTCTCGTGGTCGGCGAACCGGTGCAGGACGAGGTCTTCCTTCGTCGGGAAGTACGCGAAGAGGGTCCGCCGGGAGACCTCCGCCGCCGCCGCGATCTCGGTGATCGAGACCTGGTCGAAGCCCTCGGCGAGGAACAGCCGGATCGCTGTCGCCGAGATCGTCTCCCGTGTGCGTTCCTTCTTGCTTTCCCGCAGGCCCATCCGCTGATCCATGCACTCAGTCTACTCCATGGTAGACTGAGTGCATTCTTGCACTGAGTGCACTTCAGGAGGTGTCGTGCGAACCGAGATCATCGTGGTGGGCGCCGGTCCGACCGGGCTGATGCTGGCCTACGAGCTGACACTGGCCGGCGTGCCGGTCGTCGTCCTGGAAAGGGAGCGTGCGCGCAGTCCCCAGTCCCGGGCGGGTGGACTGCAGCCGCGCACAGCGGAGGTGCTCGACCTGCGCGGACTACTGGACCCCGTGCTGGCGGACGCTCCGTCCCGCAACGCGCACGGAGGACATTTCGCCATGCTGCCCGTCGAGCTGGACTGCCGTCCCTGGCGCACCCGGCACCCGTACCCGGTCACGCTCCCGCAGGCCCGGCTCGAGGCCTTCCTCGAACAGCGCCTCTTCGGACAGGGCGTGCCCGTACTCCGCGGACACGAGGTGTCCGCCGTCGAGCAGGACGCGGACGGCGTCACGGTCGGCGGGATACGCGGCAGCTACCTCGTCGCATGCGACGGCGCGCACAGTTCGGTTCGGGCCGCCCTGGGCGTCCCCTTCCCCGGAAGGCCCGGCCGGATGTCCGCCGTGGCGGCGGACCTCACCCTCGCGTCCCGCTCCGACACGGTCCCCACGGGCCACGGGCACTTCAGCCAGTACCCCCGGTCCGGCGGCGGCTACTTCACCATCCTGCACCCCCTCGACGGCGACGAGCGGTACCGGCTGCTCTTCGGCAAGCTCTCCGGCGACGGCCCGGACCGCGAGACCCCCGTCGCCGCCGACGAGGTGTGCGAGGCACTGCTCGCCGTCTACGGGCCGGAGACGAAACTGGGTGAGCTGCGGGCGGCGTCCCGGTTCAGCGACGCCGTCCGGCAGGTCGAGCGCTACCGCGAAGGGCGGGTGTTCTTCGCCGGGGACGCGGCACACATCCACGCGCCGATCGGCGGCCAAGGCGTGAATCTGGGCGTCCAGGACGCGGTCAACCTGGGCTGGAAACTGGCCGCCGACGTGCGCGGCTGGGCACCCGCCGGCCTGCTGGACAGCTATCACGACGAACGGCACCCGGTCGCGGCGCGGGTGCTGGCGCACACCCGCGCCCAGGCCGTGCTCACGAACCCCGCCCAGGACGAGGAGCTCGCGGCCGTCCGCGCCCTCGCGACGGAGCTGCTGCGCCTGCCCGACACCAACAGGTACATCTCGGGCATGATGTCCGGCCTCGACATCCAGTACCCCGGGCTGGGCCCTCGCATGATCGACCTGGAACTGACCACCGAGGCCGGCCCGACCCGGGTGAGCCGGCTGATGCACTCCGGCCGGGGCCTGCTGCTCTCGTTCGACGGCAGGCACAGGGCCGTGGGGGACCGCTCCGACCGGGTCGGGCACGTCAGGGCGAAGACCGACGAGGACGTCGACGGCGTCGAGGCCCTGCTGATCCGGCCCGACGGCTACATCGCCTGGTCCACCGCCGACCGCACCCCCCTCGAAGCGGCCCTCACGCGGTGGTTCGGCTGACGACGTAGCTCAACTCCCGGTGTCCGCCCGCCAGTTGTGGAAGATCACCACTGCCGTCCCGTCGCGCCTTCGGCGCCCTCCACGCATGCATGCAGGCCCCCCTGGGCGTCCGCGGTGCTACGTGGGGTCGGCGGTGGTGCCGGTGCGGAAGACGGGCCAGCAGACCTCGGTCCGCCACCGGGTGCTGTCGGGGGTGTGGCGCCGGCCGTGCAAGTAGTACTCGCGCATCGGGCCCTGGACGGCGAGTGCGTGCCGTGCGACGTAGGCGGCCAGGGTGCCGTAGGCGCGGTCGACTTCCGAGGGCGGCCCGCAGTGCTCGATCACGGCGAGTTCGGCCGGTGGCACGAGCAGCGGCTCGACCCGCCCGACCGGCCGGAGGGGGCCTTCGCAGGGCACGAAGACGGTCGCCTCTCCCCGGTGCACGGTGAACAGCTCGTCCGCGTACACGCCGCCGGCGTGCCCGGTCTCCTGCAGCCCCTGGCTCGCCACGGTCGCGAACAGCTCGCCGAGGGCGCCCTGGAACCAGGCTGCGATGTCCTGGACCTCGACCGTCGCCGTGATCGCCGCGGCCCGGACGGCGCCCACGCTGCGCAACTCGATACCGGGGGAGTCGGCGGAGACGGGTGGCGACAGGAGGTCGCGCAGTGCCGCCACGGCACGCTGGGTGCGGCCCAGTTCCTCCTCCAGCCGGTGCAGATGCGCACTGATGTGCCGATTGCGGGTGGGCACGTCGGAGGCGGCCAGGACCGTCCTGATCTCGTCCAGAGGCATCCCGAGGTCGCGGAAGCGGCGCACGATCTGGGCCGTGGGGATCTGCTCGGCCGAGTAGCGCCGGTACCCGCTGCGCGGATCGACATCGGCGGGTTCCAGCAGCCCGATCTCGTGGTAGTGCCGCAGGGTCTTCACGGTCATGTGGGTGGCTCGGGAGAAGTCGCCGATCGTCAGGTGGCTCGTCACCCGTCGATTGTGCGGCCTCCCGCAGGGGGAGAGTCCGGCGGAGTCCGCGCCTTGACTCTCCCCCGACGGACGCCGGAAGCCTGATGCCCACGGCCGGAACCGGGCCGCCACACACCGAGCAAGGGAACGGATCTCCATGTCGCAGATCACCACCGCCATCGATGTCGACCAGGTCGTCGGTCGCTACGTCGCCCTCTGGAGCGAGGCGGACGCTGCCGCACGCCGGCGCGCCGTCGCCGAGCTGTGGGCCCCGGATGGCGTCGAGTTCGTCGAGGGCACCCGGTTCCGCGGCCACGACGCACTGGCCGACCGGGTCGCGGAGGCGTACGGGCTGTTCGTCGCGTCCGGCACCTACCACGTCACGCACGACGACCACGTCACCGTCCACGACGACATCGTCATGCTCACCATCCGGCTGACGTACGCCACGGGTACCCAGCTGGGCCAAGTGGCCTGGGCCGCCCGGGTCTTCCTCGTCCTCGACGACGACGGCAGGATCCTTCAGGACTACCACCTGACCGTCCAGCCACTGCCCGAGGCGTAGGGCCCTGCCGTGGCCTTACGCCGGGCGGAGGAGAGAGATCAGGCCTCCGCCCGGCAAGCGGCGTGACACCGGCTCAGCGGCCCCGGTCGCCCGCCTCGGGTGAACCCATCTCAGAACCAGATGCGGGAAGAGAGCAGGCCCAGCCCCGAGACAGCGGCCTGTCTCCACACCCGCAGCGGCTGGTCGATGCGGCCCATCGCCTGCTCGCGCCGCGCTCCGGACAGCGCGAGCACGGCCTCGGCGCACTCCACGTTGGGCACGCACCCAGGCGGCGGTCAGGACCACGTCGCCCACCCGGCCCGGCAACCTCCGGGCCCGCGGCGGGCCCAGACCGTGGAACAGGGCCGCCACCGGATTGTCCTTGCGTACGGCCGTGATGTACGGGTCCACCGCCTCGTCGCAACGTTCCCAGAGTTCCATGACGTGGAGTTCACACGCATCGTCCAGGGCGTCGAAGGGAGATGTGTTGACCATCTCGTACAGATGCAGCGCCTCTTCCGTGACGTAGCCGTCGGGCCGGCGCAACGGCACCGCACCGCCGCCACGGGCCGCATAGACACTTCGGCGACCCACGCGCCGGGCAGTGCTGGTCAGCAGCCACAGGATCACGCCGAGTCCGACGCTCGTCGAAAGCCACATGCGGGCCCGGCCGAAGTCGGCCCGGCCCAGCTGGTCATGACGCGGGCGCCGGTGCGGTCGCGTCCAGGGCCGGGCGCAGTGCCCTGGCCAGGGTGACTGCGTCGGCGGCTGCCCAGAAGTGCAGGTAGAACAGCCGGGGCCGGTCGTCCAGGGAGTGGTTGTGCAGCTCGACGATGTCGATGCCGCCCCTGCGCAGCGCCCGGATGACGTGCTGCACCTCCGGTGCGGTCATGACGAAGTCGCCGTCGACGGCGGCCTTGTCACCGCCGAGGGGCTGGAAGTTGATGCCGGTGGTCAGGCCGAGGGCGGCCGGCAGTACGTGGGTGCCGTCATCGACGCTCTGGTGACGGGCGATGGTGAACCTGTAGATGCCGCCCTCGGCCGTGCCCTTGCGGCCGAGTGCCCTGGAGATGCCCGCCGTGTCCAGGTCGACGGGCGGCTCAGTGGCCGGAGGCGGCGAAGCGGGCGGGATGGCCGTGGCGTTGAGCGCGGACTTCAGACCCCTGGCGAGCTTCAACGGGTCGCCCATGGCGTGGAGGTGGGCCCACCAGATCGGCGGGGACTGCTGGAGCAGGTGCTTGTGCAGGGCGGTCTGGTCGATGCCGGCGGCCTGCAAGGCGTCGGTGACCCTGGGCAGTTCGTCCTCGGTGACGACCAGATCGCCCATGAGCATGGTGCCGTCGTGGTATTGGGCGAAGGCCGCGTAGCCGCCGAGCAACATGCCCGGTTTCAACGTGACGCCCTCGGTGGTGACGTCGAGATCCGTGCGGAGCAGCGGAATGCCGTAGACGACGCTCCCCGCCAGTGTTCCGGTGCGGCCCAGGGCCGCGGCGACCGGCTGCCAGTCCGCGTCCGTGGTCCGTACGGGATACTGAAGGTGCTTATCCGGGAAGGCGGCCTGCGCCGCGACCACGTCCGTGCCGCCGCCGACGGCCCTGCTCGTCCGGGCGCCGCAGGCAGCCAGCAGTCCGGCGCCCGTCACCAGCAGCAGCGCGGCCACCGACCCGGCGGTCGGCTTGATGAGCGTACGGGGTGGCATGACCCCTCCTCACGGAGATCGTTGTCGTGGGTGCCTATGTCGCCAGCGAAGCCGCCGCCGACGACGTTTTCAGGGAGGGCCACTCGGGCAAACGGGTGACTGCCGCTGCCGTCCACGAACGACGGAAGCCCGTGTGCGCCCGAACGGCTGGTGCGGGACAGGGACATGAACCGGGATCCGCAGCGACCCGGCCCGCCCTCCGGGCTCGTCGGACAGGGGAACCTCCGCCGGACGGGTCTCCCCCTCGGGCTGATCGGCACCGCTCCGTGTCCCCTTGGCTGTCGAGATCGTTGCCGGGTTATGCGAAAGATCATCACCACCGCCGCGCTCGCCTTGGCCACCATCGCCGTGGCCGCTCCAGCCCATGCCGACAGCGGCGACGCCGGTAGCGTCGCCACAGCGCCGTCCGTGGACACGGGCCGTACGCTGTTCTGCGCACTCGCTTCGATCACCGGAGTGGGCAGGGGCACTCACTTCTCCGAATGCGTCAACGGCGGCACAGGGCAGCCGTAGCACAGGCCTGGACTGCGAACACCGCGCCGGCTCGGACATGGACGCGGCGGTCGAGTGGCCGCCGCATCCGGCCGCAACCCCGAACCCGTGAACCCCACCGGGCCGGCTGACCGTCTGGGAGCCGGCCGACGGCTGCTGGTCCCTGCGCGCCGCACGCGCCGGCACGACCACACCGGACTGGGCGTTCCCGGTACCGGAACCGCCGCCGTTCAGCACCATCGCCTGGCGCTCGGCCCACATCGGCCAGACCCTCGCCCAGCACGCCGACCTCTGGACTCCGCCGCCGAAGCCCCTGTTTGTCGCCTGTCCATCGGCCTGCGGTTGACGGGCCGTTCGGTGGTAACTGCCGGGGTCATGACCGATGGTGGGGGATGCGCATGCTGAGTGAGGCGGTGTTCCGCAGTGGGGATCTGCCGGCGCAGGACCGGCTTGCCGCCGTGGACGAACTCTGGGCCAACGACGCGCACCCCATGCGGGTGATCAGCGACACCCCGGAGCGGTTCCGGGCGACGGTGCGCATGCTGGACCTCGGGGCGGTGAACGTGGTGGGACTGGCGGTCTCGCCGTGCGAGGTGCTGCGGACGCCGGAGCTGATCCGGCGGGCCGACCCCGAACTGTGCTCGGTCATCGTGCCGTTGAACGGCCGGCTGGTGGTCAGCCAGGCCGGGCGCGACAGGGCGGTGGGCGCCGATGAGCCGGTTCTGTACGACAGTTCGCAGCCGTTCCGTATCCGGTTCTCGCAGGGCGGCGGGGCGACGAGGCTGCTGCGTGCCCACATCCCCCGGGCGCTGCTGGGCTTACCCGCCGACGGGCTGGAGAGGCGGCTGGCGCGACCGCTACCGACGGGAGCGGGGTTCGAGGGGCTGCTGACGCGGTTCCTCACCGATGTCACCTCGGGCTCCACCGCCTACCGGCCCCAGGACCTGCCCCGGCTCGGCGTGCTTGCCCAGGACCTGCTGACCTGGTCGCCCACCATCTCGAAGCGGACGGCGCGGTGCCGGGCGACTCGCGCCGAAGAACGCTGATGCTGAGCATCGAGAGATTCGTCCGACAGCATCTGGGTGATCCGGAGCTGTCGCCGGAAACCGTCGCTGCCGCCCATCACATCTCGATCGGCCACCTGCACCGCCTGTTCCGGACCCGCGAGACCACTGTCGCTGCCTGGATCCGCCGACAACGTCTGGAATACGCCCGCCATGACCTCGCCGATCCGGCACTGCACACCGTGCCGATCCACCTGATCGCGACCCGTTGGGGTTCCAAGGACCACCCGACCTTCACCAAGGCCTTCCGCTCGGCTTACGGCGCCTCGCCCAAGGACTACCGCCACAACCCTGCGACGGTGCCTCAGCGACAAGAATCCAGGCACTCGGCGCCAAAGCGCCGTCCCGTGCCCGCGCCGTAGCTTGAGGGCGTCGAAAGGCCGACCGATGCGACGGCGCGGGGGATGCGAGACGAGTCCTCTGCCCTGGCTCAGGGCGACGTCGCATTGCCTACGGGAGGGAAGAGGAATGCTGAAGATGCGGACCGCTCGACGGTTGTGCGTCATGCTGGTGGGCGCAGGCGCCGTCACCGCGGCCCTGGCGCTTCCGGCCAGTGCCGCGGGCTATGCGATCAACCAGGACGTCACCTGCCACGTCTACGAGCAGGTGGAGCTTCAGGGCTCACTCGCCCACGACTACATGCGGTTCTACACCGACGGTGGTTCGGCGGGCTGCTGGGCCGGGATCCGGCGTGATCACAACGGGACGACGGGCTTCATCGGCGATTTCCCGCGCGAGATAACCACCAACGGTTCGGACGCCAGCGCCTGGTACTACGACGGCCCCGGATACCAGAGCCAGGTGGTGGTCTGGGACCGCAACGGCGTCGAGGTCGACGGGACGTGGCACTGACCCAGGACCGGCCGGCCTCGCGCACAGCCGTGCGCGAGGCCGGCACCGCGCGAGAACCGGGCGCCGTCGTGCGGAGGGCACTCCGCCTCCGCCCCGCTCCAGGAACCGTTCGCGCACCCGCCGACGATCGAATCAACCGACGTCCTCGCAGCCGAGATCCCCGGCACCGCCCGCTGAACGGCCATCAGATACGGTGCGCGACCTCGGCACCACGGTGGTCTGCCCTCGCTGCCCTACAGTGCGACTCGTCGTCCTGCTCACTTACCATGACGACGTTGACAGCGGACGGGTTCGCGGTCCGCCGCGGGGAGGGAACGGGAGCCGATGAGCCTTCGTCAGTTCGAGTACGCCCTGGCCGTCGCCGCGGAGGGCTCGGTGACGGCGGCGGCGGAGCTGCTGCACGTCGCCCAACCGTCGATGTCCCAGCAGATCCGTAACCTGGAGCGGGAACTCGGCGTGGAACTGTTCGCCCGCACCCCGACCGGGCTGGTGCCCACCGTGGTCGGCCGCGCGTTCCTGCGGGAGGCGGAGGCTGCGGTCAGCGCGGCGCGGCGGGCGAGGGCGACGGCGCGGGCCGGCGCCGATGAACTGGTGGGCGAGCTGGTGGTCGCGGCACAGTTGGGCTTCGGCACGCGGCAGTTGCCAGGCGCGCTGAGCGCGCTGCGCCACCGCTACCCGCGGCTGGAGGTCACCGTCTTCGAGGAGCCGAGCTCCGCAGAGCTGGAGCGGCTGTGCCGCCGGGGGGTGCTGGACCTCGCCCTGATGGCGGCGTGCGAGCGGAGCCCGGCCGACGCCCACCACCTCGGCGACGAGGAGTTCGTCGTGGTGCTGGGCCCCGGGCACCGGCAGCTCGCCGCGGACCGGGTCGAGCTGCGCGAGCTGGAGGGGGAGCCGTGGGTGCGGTTCGACCGCGACAGCGCGCTCGACGGCGTGCTGCTGAACGTGCTGCGGGAGAACGATCTGGCCCCGACCACGGTCGCCCGCGTGTCCCAGACGGCGACGGCCGTGCGCTGGGCGGCCCACGGGCTGGGGGTGACACTCGTCCCGGCCTCCGTGGTGCCGCACGGTCATGAGCACCTCGTGCGCCCGGTGTTCCCGGTCGTGTCCCAGCCCGTCATCGCCGTTCTCAGGGCCGGCGCGGGCCCGGCGGAGACGGCCCTGCTCGAATTCCTGCGTCAGGAGACGTGGTCCGAGTCCGCTTTCTTCTCACCGGTTTCCTGACGGCCCGGAAGGAAGCAGGCGCTGCTGAATTCCCTTTGTTGGACGACGTATTCCGGAAATCCGGCGGCGTCACCCCCTGGGGAATTCGCCGCCGTCCACGACGAGATTGCTCCCGGTCAGCCAGCTCGCCCTGTCGGACACGAGGAACAACACCGCGTGCGCGATGTCGTCGGGTTGGCCGACGCGCCCCAACGGCACGGTGGCGGTGTTCCCGCCCTGCGTCGGGTCCAGGCGCGCCCACTGCTCCCGAGTTGCCTCGCCGCCGGGCGTGGCGACTTTGCCGGGAGTCACGGTGTTGACCCGGATCCCGAACGGGGCCAGCTCCGAGGCCAGTCCCCGGCTGTAGTTCTCCAGCGCCGCCTTCGCCGCCGTGTAGTGCAGGAACGGGCCGACCGGGGTGGGGACCACGGCCGAGGAGACGTGCACGATCGTCCCCGAGCGCCGCTCCCGCATCCCCGGTACGAGCAGCGAGTCCAGCCGAACCGATGCCAGGTAGTTCAGGTCCAGCGCGTCCTGCCACTCCTCGTCGGGAATGGCCGAAGCGTCCTTGTACGGTCGTGCCCCACCCGCGTTGTGGACCAGGACGTCCACCCCGCCGAGCACTTCCTGCGCGGCCGCGGCGAGCGTCTCCGAACCGGCACGTGTCCGGACGTCGGCCGCCACCAGGGTGGCCCCCTCCGGCACTGTGCCCGTCGCCGACCTGGCGGTCGTGAGCACCTCGGCACCCGCGTCCAGCAGGTGGCGCACGACGGCTGCTCCGATTCCGCGAGAACCACCCGTGACCAAGGCTCGCTTTCCCTTGAGTTCTCGCGTTCCCGATCCGTTGTCGATCGTCGTCATGCCATCGGTCCTCTCGATCGTGTAAATGGAATCTCGCTGGACATCTCGGCGAGCTGCTTCACGGTACGTAGAGAAAAGATTGAGAGGCAAAGACGAAATATCAGCAGGGGGCATAGGGAGTTCCTATGGCACCCGGCACCATGCGGGGACCGGATGGCCCGGCGTTACCGATCACGGAAGTTGAGCCGGGACCGCAGCTCGTGGAGGCAGTCCCGGATCCCGAGTGCAGGGCTGGCAGGACCATGTCCCGGCCTTGTGGGTCGGGCGACCGGACTGTCCGGCGCGCGCCGACCCACGATCAGAGGCCTGTCAGAGTTTGGCGCCGAAGTCCTGGGTCCACAGTGGACCGCCGGAGGCCTTGTTGACACCCACGCCCAGTTCCTTGAAGGCACAGTTGAGGATGTTGGCGCGGTGGCCGGGGCTGTTCATCCACGCGTCCATCACGGCCTGCGGGGTCGACTGGCCCTTGGCGATGTTCTCGCCGTATGTCGACCAGTGGTAGCCCGCCGCGGTGATGCGCTGTCCGGGGTCGGTGCCGTCCGGACTGACGTGATCGAAGTAGTTGCGGGCGGCCATGTCGTCGGAGTGACCCTGGGCGGCCTTGTCCAGATCCGCGTTCTCGCTGACCGGCGAGCATCCGGCGGCCGCTCGCTGCTGGTTCACCAGCGCGATGACCTGGGCGACCTCTCCGGAGGCCGCCGGCGGTGCCTGCGGCGGGACGGGAGCGCTGGTGGTGACGGACGGTCGGGGAGCAGGTGTGCCGGTCGTCCTGGCGGGGCGGGGGCTCTTCCTGACGGGGCTCTTCTTCTTCGTGTGGGCCGGGGAGGGGGACGGGGAGGCCGCGGACGAGGACGAGGCCGGTGCCGCGTCGGGCTTCGCGGCGTCGACGGACGGGTCGTCGGCGGAGCGGGCGGCGGCAGCGGTGTGCGGTGCGGGGTTCGAGCCGGCGTACCAGATGCAGGCGCCCGCCAGGCCCGCCACCGCGACGGCCGTGCCGGCGGCTCGCCGTCGTATGCGTCGGCGCTGCCGGGCCTTGCTGCGGGACGCCTGGCGGCCGGGCGTCGCACGGTGCCCGGCGCCGCCCGGGCCTTCGCCGGACGCGGAGGCCGGTGCTGCGTCGCTCGGACCGGAGCCCGGACGAGCGGCCGCATAGCCGCCGCCCGTGTACGGCTCGGCAGCGGAGGGGACGCCGTACCCCGCGCCGGCATCAGCCGGGGCGGGGTACGGCTGCGCCGGGAACGGGGTGGTTGCCGCGGCCAGGGCCGCGGCGACAGACGAACGGGTGGCGGCGAGCAGCGCCGACGACACCGCGACCAGGGCCAGTCCGGCCAGCAGGCCCTCGGCGGGCAGCAGGCCCTGCCACAGACCGCCGCAGCGCGCGCAGTCCCGGGCGTGGCGCGCTATTCGTTTGCGCCACAGCGCCGAGGGCAGGCCGTCCCAGGTGGCCAGCAGGGCACGCTGGTCCTCGCACAGCGGGCGTGTGTCGAGTGCCCGTACCACCACGCGGGCCGCTTCGAGGCGTGCCTTCATCCGCTGCACGCGGACAGCGGCGTGCTGGGGTGACAGTTCCAGGGCCGTGGCGACCTCGGCACGGGTCAGTTCACCGGCGCACTCCAGCCACCACAGCGACAGCACCTCCTGGTCGTCCGGCTCCAGCCAGCGGGTGGCACGGGCGGTTTCCTGCCGTTGCCCGGACAGCTGGAGTCGCATGATGGTCAGGTCCACGAAGTCGGCGCCCGGGTCGGCGAGTTCACCGGCTTCCTCGACGTCGGCGGGGGCGAACTGCCGGTTGTGCCGGTATGCCCGCACGCGGTTCATGGCGATGGCCACGAGCCAGGAGCGGAAGCTCTCGGGGGTGCGCAGATCACCGAGCGCGTCGAGGGCGCGGAGCATGGTCTCCTGGACCACGTCGTCGACATCGATGGAGCCGTTCAGTGCCCGCCCCACGATGTTGTAGACCAGCGGGAGGTAGGCGCTGACCAGGGCGTCCTGGGCCGCCGGATCTCCCGCTCGGGCGGCGTTCACCAGTGCCGCCGTCTCCTCCGTGCGCTGTGTACTCATCAAAACTTCCCTGTGCTCGACGCCGAACGGTGCTGTCCGATATCTGGGAGACCGCTGGGTGCGGCGCCGATAACGGTTACTCGGAGAATTGTTCGGCTTCTTTGGTGACTGCTCCCGCGCGAAGGCTCACAGTTTCGACACGCCAGCCGCAATGGAGGAGGTCACACCGAGCGCAGAACAAACAGGATGTAACGTCCTCCATTGGATGTATCCGGCAGGACGCGGTGGTCGGCTGAGGCCGACGTCCCGCTGCCTGAGGGGTGCCCGGGCGTGGTTGTGGATCAAGCGCCGTTGCCTCGGTGCACGGCGGACCGTGTCTCCTCCCCGCCGGACCGCGTACCCATCCGACATCGCCACCGGGGCTGGTAGGTCGTGGGGCCGGGCGCTCACGCTCACCGCCGGGCCGCTGGTCCGGCACCCGTTTCCAGGGAGGAGCGGCCGGTTGCCCGCCGTCATGCCGGAGGCCTGTCCGTCCGCCCCGGCCGCGCGGTGCGGAACGGTAGGTGGGGAAGCGCTCGGCACGACGCTGTCCGTGAACCAGGTGGTCGGGCCCTGCCCGCTGAAGCGGACCAGGCGTCCGGCGCGGCGGAAGCGCTCCCGTCCTGGATCCCGGATTGCGGCTGCGGACGGGGGACCGCCTGCCGCCGCTCCTGCCCACACCTTCCCCGGGACATCCCGTGCGGACGCTCGGCGGTTCGCCAGACCATCCGCGGTACGTTCCCACCGCCGCCGGTGACTCCCTCGACGGATGCCGGGCTCCTTGGGAAGAGCGGCCTGATGCGCCACGAATCACGCCTCGACGACCTGGACGCGCGCCCGTGACCGGCTGCCATCGCGACGCACACGCCCCCGATCCCCGGCATGCCCCGGGACGCGACAGGCGCCCTCGAAAGACCTTGAGGGCCCCTGCCCCCCGGGGACCAGACTCAAGCCGTCCTGGCGGGCCGCGTCCGGCCACTGCTTCCTGTCCTGCTTTCTGCGCCCTGGTTGTGGCGGGAGTGGTACGACGCGGCTCGGTGACGCTGTCGTGGTTCAGTTCGCAGGGTATGAGGGGGGCGCCTCAACCGGCCCGGGGGCCGAGCCAAGTTCCGGCGTCCATAGGCCCGTTCGGGCGCGGTGTTCCGTGTGGGCGGGATGTCGAGGGCGCCGGCCGGGGCGGCAGGACAGTCACTACACACCGGCCGGTGCACAGGGTCGTCGCCTCCGGCGCGCAGGCCGTCCAGTGGGCCTCGGGGCGTCAGACCATGAGTAGGAGCCGTGTGTTCGGGACGAGCTTCCGGTTCACGCTGGTGCTCTGCACGAATATGGTGAAGTCGTCGTTGTGGTCCGGCTTGACGCGAACTTCCTCGTCCGGCAGGCCCAGCAGGGCCCGGGCCTCAGGTCCTGTGTACACCCGGTCCGTCTTCTTCTCCAGCACCGCGATCTGCTTCCGCGCCTGGACCTTTTCGGACTTGCTCAGTTGGTAGAACGCACCACCGGTGCGGTAGGTGTGTCCACTGGCCACGACCCAGTCCCGGATCGCCGCGTCGCGAGTCACCGGGATCAGCTGGTACTGCGACGGATTCACCGGGGTGAGGCCGGCCGCCTTGATGGTGTCCTTGTTGACGGCCTCGGCGCCCGTGGAGAACACCGCCCGCGATCCCCGGATACCCTGGGTGCGACCCACCATGAACTTCTCGGTGGCCTGCTGGATGACCTGCCCGGCCTCCTCCAGGCCCTGTGTGCTCGTGGCGTCCCAGATGGCGATGTTGTCCTTGGGGAAACCGCACTGCATGGCCTCGCGCTTGCCCATCTGGTCCGGCACGAGCACGGCCAGCGTCCAGTTGTCCCCCTGGGTCTCCATCATCTTGGCCACACCTTCGACCAGCTCACGCGGATCCCTGGCAGGTGCATCGGAGCAGCGGTGACTTGCGTTCTCCTGTCCGTCGGTGAGGACGAACGTCAAGAAGCTGTGGTCGCCGTACAGTTGAGCCGTCTGCGCCAGCTCCCGCTGTGACTTCAGAGCGGCCGCCAGCAGCGCAGTCATGCCACCGACCCGGTACAACTGCTTCAGCGACGGCATCCGCAGCACGTCCTTGTCGTAGATGACGCACTCCACCTTGTCCGCGAAGACGTACACGGTGACGCGAGTCTCCTGGTCCAGTTCCCTCGACCGACGGGCAAGATAGGCAATCTGCTGGTCGGCGACCTCGACGACCTTGCGACTCAGATGCGACATGGACGAACTGGCATCCAGCACAAGGGCAACGTGATTGATGTAGTTCTGGCTTCCGGACAAGACAGCTCCCCCTCGTTCTCGTTCCGACTCGATGCTCCTACCGTCTCACGCACCACTGACAATCGATCTTGACTCGCAGCGCGCAGCGGGCAGTTCGAAGCCCGGTGTTGGAAGGCGCGACGATGTGCCGTGGTCGTGATGCCGAAGGTGTCGTGGAATCGCCTGGATCCCCGTGTTGCAGCGCCTGGACCGGTCTGGGTTCCGTGGCCTACGACCACCGCGGATGGGGGTGACTCCACGAGTGTGCCGGGGCCTTATGACCTGGAGCAGCTCGCGGACGACGCACAGCGGGTCATCGACGTGCTCGGATGCTCCAGCCATGTGCTCGTCGCGCACTCGATGGGCGGCACGGTGGCTCAGATGCCGGCCGCCCGCAGGCCCGAGGGGCCACGCCTGTGACAACGAGGAGGCGGTTCTTCAGAGCATCGACCTGATGCTGGCCCACGGCGGGCTGAGTCCCGAACTGCGCCGGCAGGTGGGCGAGGACGGCCTGCGCGGTGGCGACCAAGTCCGTCTCGCGTGGCCGTGCCAGGGCCTGGTCCAGGACGTCTCGGCCGGTGTCTCGGCCATCGTGGAGCCGGCGTTGGTGCTCGGGGCAGTCACGTCAGGGTCGCCCCCCAACCGTGCTCGCCGATCACCTGCTGTCGGTGACCCCGACCGCCTCGCTGACCGTCCTGAAGGACACCGGGCACGTCTCGCCGCTTGAGGTGGCCGACCAGGTGGCCGCGTACATCGGTGCGTTCGTCGCCCAGCTGGCAACAGAGCACTGCATTCCAACTCCAGCCGCACATCCCCCTCGTGAGGCGAGCAGGCGCCGCGGCACGTGCCGTGTGGCTGGGGCCACGTCGTGGACGGCCCGTTCTTCAGCTGACCGCGCCGACGGTCTGCACCGAGCTCTTCGGGTAGGCGGACCCCAGACGCATTGCCCGACGGCCAGGCATCGTACGGCGATGCACGGTAATGCACGGCGACGCACCAGGCCGTGACAAACGAGTCCAGATCACGACCGGATCTGGGGCTACGGGGCCGGTGTGTTCCTCAGGAGGTGGTCGAACCCGAGCGGGGGGTGCCCGAGGAGTTCGGTGATGTCGTTCGTGGCGCGGTCGTAGCGGTTTTCGCGGTGGAGCCGGGCCATCGTGGCGATGTGCTCGAAGACGTGGGGCGGCAGGCCTGCCTGCTTCAGGTCGCTCTCCAGCCACTCCTCGTACGGCACGTCGACGTAGGTCACCGTACGACCCAGGGCCGTGGAGAGTTCGGCGGCGATGGCATTCATGTCACGGGACTGCTCGCCGGTCAGTTCGTAGACCCGGCGGGAGGGCGCGGTCGGGGCGAGCAGAAGGTGTGCGATCACCTCCGCCACGTCGGCCGCGGCGACCGGAGAGGTCCGGGCGGAGCCGAACGGGAGGCGGATCGTGCTGTCACGCTGGATCGAGGCGGCGGTGACCTGGGCGAAGAGAGGGTTCTCCATGAAGACGGTGGGGCGCACGTGCACGACCGGCGCCCCCGACCAGTCGAGGACATGCTCGGACAGCCAGTGCAGTCGCTGCTGCCGGGATTCGGTGGCGCTGGTGAGGCTCATCTGCGACACCGTCATCTGCGACATGCTCACCAGCAGATCGAGGCCGTCACCCTCCTGGACGGCCGCCGCGACCGTCGTGGCGGCCTCCAGGTACGCGGGGGACACGCTCATCCCGAAATAGGCGCGGCGGCAGCCCGAGAGCGCGTCGACCACGTCGGCGCCGCGGGTGAGGTCGCCGACCACCACCTCCACGCCGTCCAGCGCCCGCAGCGCAGCGGCCCGTTCGTCGTCGTGATGCACCAGAGCCCTCGCCGGCACCCCGTTGGCACGCACGTGGTCGAGAACCAGGTCTCCGACTCCGCCGACCGTGCCGCCGACGCCGGTGACAAGAATGGGTCCTGCGCCCATGTCGATCGCCTCCTGTTGTGCGGACCGGGGTGTCCGATCGCTCGGAAACGCCCGGCCCTGGGTTCTGACGGTCGCCTGCGCGTGTGCCGGCCCGCGCCTGTGTGATGTTTGTCCGCAAGCCCTCCTGCCGTACCGGATTTCCAAGGCGAAGCGATCGCTGACGGGCCAGTGCGCCTCGTCGGCCGGCATCGTCTGGAAGGCGGTGTCCACGTCGGGCCAGCAGAACGATCTCGATCATCGGCCGGATGCCGTGCTGGACGGAGTCGCCTGTGGGCGGTTGGGGCGGGGGACGTCCAAAGGGGGTGGCATCGGATCCGACGACCGCGAGTTCCCCGCGAGGGCGGGAGCGGGGGCGGGCAGGGTGGTGGTGAACGGTTTCGGGGATTTCGGCGGTGGCGAGGACAGCCCTGGCGCCGCCCAGTGACTGGACAGACTCGGCGACCGGTGTGCCGGAGGTGCTGTCCGCGTAGCGGGCGGGCGCCGAGTTGCCTGGCGACGTCGGCCTTGCGGCAGGACGTGCCGCAGCCGCAGCCGAACCAGCCGACCCCGCTCCGGTGGCCGACGCGTCGGCCAGCGTCTGGAGCCGGTCCGAGCGATGGAGCATGGGGGGTGCCCCCAGCAGCGCGACGATCCTGGGGGCGTGCTGATGTCTATGCCAATGGTCGTGCTCGGGTATAGGGCGGTTAAAGTTTGGTCATCTTGGCGTACGGGCTCAGGACCCGCACCTGCTCCGAGCCGAAGTCCACGAGTGCTGCGATTCCCTCCTCGATGCTGATAACCCGGCCGAGGCCGTACACGTCGTGCGTGACCTGGTCGCCTTCGGTGAAATGCTTGGGGGTCGGTGTGACGGGAGCCTTGAAGGGGCTGGTGGGCAAGTGTCGCTTCGGTGCAGCAGGCTTTGTCATTGCCCCTAGTATGCGCCTACCGCCCGTGCTGGTGGCTGCCTCGCTCATCGTTCGACTCCACTTCGGTAGGAGTTGGGCCTGCTCGTCGGTCGGCAGACGGGCGGTGCCGGGCGGTTCGGCTTCACTATGAGGCCGCAAGGCCCGTACTCTTTGTGGTGTCTACGGCGTCAGATAGCGGGCGCCAAAATCTGGAGGCAATACCTCGTGCTGATCGCTCAGCGTCCTTCGTTGACCGAAGAGGTCGTCGACGAGTTCCGCTCCCGGTTCGTGATCGAGCCGCTGGAGCCGGGCTTCGGCTACACCCTCGGCAACTCCCTGCGCCGTACCCTCCTGTCGTCGATCCCCGGCGCTGCTGTCACCAGCATCCGTATCGACGGTGTCCTGCACGAGTTCACCACCGTGCCGGGCGTCAAGGAGGACGTCACCGACCTGATCCTCAACATCAAGCAGCTGGTCGTCTCCTCGGAGCACGACGAGCCGGTCGTGATGTACCTGCGCAAGCAGGGCCCGGGTCTGGTCACCGCCGCCGACATCGCGCCCCCGGCCGGTGTCGAGGTGCACAACCCCGACCTGGTCCTGGCCACGCTGAACGGCAAGGGCAAGCTGGAGATGGAGCTGACCGTCGAGCGCGGTCGCGGTTACGTCTCGGCCGTGCAGAACAAGCAGGTGGGCCAGGAGATCGGCCGTATCCCGGTCGACTCGATCTACTCGCCGGTGCTGAAGGTCACGTACAAGGTCGAGGCGACGCGTGTCGAGCAGCGGACCGACTTCGACAAGCTGATCGTCGACGTCGAGACGAAGCAGGCCATGCGTCCGCGTGACGCCATGGCGTCGGCGGGCAAGACCCTGGTCGAGCTGTTCGGTCTCGCCCGCGAGCTGAACATCGACGCCGAGGGCATCGACATGGGCCCGTCCCCGACGGACGCCGCCCTGGCCGCCGACCTCGCGCTGCCGATCGAGGAGCTGGAGCTCACGGTCCGCTCCTACAACTGTCTCAAGCGTGAGGGCGTCCACTCCGTGGGTGAGCTCATGGCGCGCTCCGAGGCCGACCTCCTGGACATCCGCAACTTCGGTGCGAAGTCCATCGACGAGGTCAAGGCGAAGCTGGCCGGCATGGGCCTGGCCCTGAAGGACAGCCCGCCCGGATTCGACCCCACGGCCGCCGCGGACGCCTTCGGCGCCGACGACAACGGGGGCACGGGTTTCATGGAGACCGAGCAGTACTGATCGCTGCGCCGGGCCGCGGCCGAACCCGGCTCGCGCCCGGCCCGTGGCATCCGCCCTCACGTCCGCGCCGTACGCCGGACGTGAGGGCGTTCCCGACAGGTACTGCCTGATAGGTACTGAACGGCGTGGGGCTCCGGCTGGGCATGTGGCCGGAGCCCCACGCTCTGTGGTTCTCTCCTGCCGGTTGGGCGATGGTAGGCGGAGTCACCGGGAGGTCGCGGTCGATGCCGCCGTGAGTCTGTCTACCGCCGCTGCGACCGCCGCAGGACTGGAGATCATCGTCAGGTGCCGGGCGCCCGGAATGAGCGTTGCAGGCGGTGCGCCGATGCGTCGCGCGGTCTCCTGCGGCGTCTGCCGGGTGAACACGTCGTCCTGGGCACCGAACACCACCGACTTGGGTAGGCGCACCCCGGCGAGCCGGGCCACCTCATCCGCGGGCAGACCGGGCACCCCGGCGGCCAGCATGCTCCAGAGCGCGTTCTCCGCGCCGGCTACCCGCAGCGGGCGTCGCCACTGATCGAGGCCGGCGGCGTCCAGGTGCGGACAGGCGGGCCCGCACTGAGCGTCGTACAGGCTGCGGATCACCGCGTCGATGCCGAGCCCGATGCGCAGCAGGCTGGTGCGGTACGGGTCGATCAGCGCGTACTTGAAGGCCGGCGGCGGCCCGGCACCCGTGTCGAGGGCGTCGCCGTCGAGGAGCATCACACCCCCCAGCCGGCCAGGAGCCCGCAACGCCGCCTCGGTGACTACGGCGGCTCCGCTGGAGTGCCCCACCAGCAGCGGGGCCTCGCCCGCACCGCCGAGGTGCATGGCGTCCAGGAAGCCCAGGAGCTGCCGGGTGAAATGGTCGACGGTGTAGGGGCCGTGATGCTCGCTGTATCCGTCGCCGGTCAGGTCGAGCGCATACACGCGGTGATTGCGGGCGAGCAGCGGGGCAAGGCGCGACCAGGTGTCCACGGATTCGAAGGCGCCGTGCACCAGGACGACGGGTGGGCCGGCCGTACCCCAGCTCTGGTAGCGCGTGCGGATGTCGGCGGCTTGCACATACCTGAGCCCCCGCGGCGGCGCGGCGCGCCCGGCCGTGACGCCGTTGTAGACGAACGAGGCCGCCGTCACGAGTACCAGCACGACGGCGCAGCCCAGAGCGGCGCGGCGCAGCCACCGACGCAGCCAGGCACGGCGTGGCCGGAGCGCGCGCTCGGCAGGGCTTGACGGTGGAGCGGACGATGGTCGGGTGCCCCCGTCTCCGTCGCCATCTCCGTCTGCGGGTCCGTCTCCGTCTCCGGCTCGGTAAAGATCAGCTGTCACAGCGCACAGCATCGCCCACCGCACACCCGCGGTCGTCCTGCGGGGGGAGCCTTTGTGACTACTCCACCGGGCGTACGGGAGTCCTGGATTCGACCTTCCGGGTGAATTATGTGAGGGATGGTCGTCTGGTTGGTGGTTTGTTAATTGTTGGGTGGTCTGTAAAGCATATGTTCGGCTTCGGCGCTCGCTGTGGCGGCACCTGTCCGCAGAGTCTGTTGGCGTCTTTTGCTGGCTGTGTTGTCGGGAGGAGTTGTCGTGCGTGTGGCTCGGTGTGTTGTTGCTGCTGCGGGGGTGGCGGTTTCTGCTTCGGTGATTGGGTTGCCGTTGTTTTTCACTGATTGGGTGTCGCGGAGTTCTGGGGGTGGGCCGGTGCGGATGGTGAGTGCGGTGGGGGCTTCATGGGGTGCGGGTGGGTCGTCGGGGTTGCCGTTCGCGGATCCGGGGTGGGAAGGGGCGGGTTGGTCGTGTCGTAGGTATGAGGGTCCGTATTGCGGTTGGGTGAGGGCGTATTGGGGCGGGTGCGACAGGGAGTGGGGTTTGAGTTTCGGGGTGAAGGACCCTGCTGTGTTGTGTCCTCGTGATCCTCGTCCGACGTCGTCGGGTGCGGCGAGTTCTTCTGCTTCGCCGAGCCCGTCCGGTTCACCGAGCCCGTCGGGCTCTGATGGTGGCTCGGGTTCTGCGGAGGGTGGTGGTTCTTCTGTGGGGCTGGGTGGGTTAGAGGGCCGCGGCCGTCGGGCTGTGTCGGGTCGTTCGGTCATGTCGGGTGGTTCTGGCGGTGTGAGTCGTCACCGTGGGCGGCGGCTGGTTCATGTGCGTTCTGCGGGGAGGCGTGGGGCGGGTGATGGCGTGCGTTCGCCGATGGTGGTGGCGCCGAGGGTGTCGGACGAGGTGCCGGGAAAGAGGGATGTGCCGAGTGTTGGTACCGGTCCGCGTGGCGGGGATGGTGGAGCAGTGGCGGGCGGTGGTGTGCCGGCGGTTCATGTGGCTGTGGGGGATGGCGTGTTGGTGTGTTCGGCGGTTGGGTGGCGCGTTGGGGACGGTTGTGTGGGTGGGGGCGCGGGGGTGTCCGGGCGTGGGTGGTTGGGGTCTCTTGTCGGCGGTGGGTTGTTCGGTGGCTGGTACGGCTGGAATGGCGGTGTCTCGGGTTCCTGACGTGGTGTGAGGTCGGGGTCCGGAGGTGCTTCCGTTCGTCTTTTGGATGGGGTGTCAGTCGTCGGAGCTGTCGGTGCGGCGTCGGCGGTGCCAGGCGGTGGCGAGCATTCCGAGGAGCAAGAGCAGGCCGCCTGTTGCGATGAGGATGCGTTGGGTGCTCAGGAGGCCGGTGTTCCATTCGGCGGCGGTGTCTGTGGGGGTGTCTTTGCGGGGTGAGGGGGTGGATTCGGTAGAAGTCGTGGATGGTGCATTCGTATTGGCCGGAGGTCTGGGTGGGGTGGTTCACGCTGAGGAATGTGGACACGGTGAAGGTGGTCCAGGGTTGTTCGGGTGACCAGGGGGTGGGTTTCGGGGCGCCTTGGAGGACGAGGGCTTCCGGTCCGCGTCGGCCGTTGACGAGGAACGCTCGCCAGGGGTTGTGGCGGCCGTGGTCTCCTTAGTGCAGGCGCAGGGTGGTGGGGTGTGGTGTGGGGGCTGGCTGTCGCCCAGTGTCCGACCTTTGGAGCCTGCGGTGTGCGCCGGTACGTCTGTGTGCCAGTGGTAGGAACCCGTCGACGAGGTCTCCGCCCGGGCTGCCGTCAGCGGGGAACCACGGATCGAGGCGAGTGCGTCACGTGAGCGTGACGACTTCTCGGACGTTCTTGCGCACTGCGAACCCTGATGACGTGGACAGGATTGCTGACCTGCACACTCTGGCTCGCACGGCGTACTACCAGGCAGGTGGACTGTCGGACATGGAGCTTGCTTCTGCCGGAATGCTCTCCAGCCGGCAGGAGAGCTGGCTGCGTGCCATTCAGTCCGACGACCGGACTGTGATGTGTGCGGAACAAGAGAGCGAGTTGGTGGGCGTCGTGTCCATGGGCCCTCCATGCGAAGCTGATGTCGATGCCTCATCGGTGGGGCAGCTCTACCAGATTCACGTCTGCCCCGGCCGTTGGGGACGCGGCGTCGGCAGCCACCTGCACGCGGCATTCGTGCAGTTTCTGCGAGACGGGTCTTTGGACACCGGCGTGCTGGAGGCATGGGAACACAACAGTCGAGCACAAGCCTTCTACGCCCGGCACGGATGGAGGCCGGACGGACATCATCGGCCTGGTCCAGGTAACGCGCGCTACGTTCGCATGCGCCTCGGCCTGCATCCCGAAGCACAACCTGGCCAGGGCGGTCGACTCGGGCCAGAGTCCCGGGCCGGCAGGAGGCACTGATCCACCGGCACCTCGCCGAGGAGAGCGACACTTCGCCGGCGAACGCCCCGCCGAACACCCACCGGCGGGGCGTCGCCGTCAGAGTTCGTCGGCATTTTCAACGCCGGGTGACACCGGTGCCGCGTGTCTTGCACCGCCAGGCTGGTGCTTGTCGGTGGGTGCTTGGCGGGGGCGGGGGCGTGGTGTTGCTCTGGGGTCGTTCTCAGCGTGTGGTCGGTGCGCGGAAGCGGCGGTAGAGGGTTGCTCCGCCGATGAGTGCCGTGATGCTTGCGGCAGCGGCTGTCCAGGTGCCGTCAGCGCCGGTTTGGGCGAGTGAGCTTTCAGTGTGTTTGTGCGTGGTCGTGTGTGTGGTGTTGGGGGTGGTGTGTGGCGTGGGTGCCTTGTGTGGTGCGGGGCTGGTGGGGGGTGTGGTGCGGATGGGCGGAGTGGAGTGGGTGGGGGGTGTGGTGCGGGCGGGTTGGCTGGGGTGGTCGACCGGGGTGTTCGTGGAGTTCGAGGAGTCGTTTGCGAGGGCGGGGTTGCCTGCGCCGACGAGGTTGGCTGTGTTGCCGCTTACGTTGAGTGGTAGCTGGAGGGGGAGTTGGAGGGCGTTGCCGGCGATGGCGCCGGGTGAGTCCTGTGTGCGGGCGGCGGCTGTGGTCTGGCTCGGTGTGCGGGTGTGGGTGGTGTGTTCGTAGTTGATGCAGGTGTTGCCGATGGCGGGGTCGAGGAGGCCGGTGACGTCGATGGTGTTGCCGCAGATGTTGACGGGGATGTGGACGGGTAGTTGGACGGCGTTGCCGGAGATCAGGCCGGGGGATCCGGTTGCGGTGCCGTTTGCTGTGGAGTCGGCGTGTGCCGGTCCTGCGACGGCCATGGCGCCAGAGGCGACGGCGAGGGCGATCGCGCTGTTGCGGATGGGCCGTTTCATGGGGTCTGCCTTTCGGAGGTGATCGCGGGTACTTGCCCGCGTTGTGTGAAACGTTTGTGAATCTCCTGGGGTTATGGTCTGCCGGCTGTTATCGGCCGAATGGGTGGATATCAGTGGCCTGGTGCAGGGATGTGCCGAGGAGTGGATGAGGGGAGGGGGTGGGCTGGTCTGTGTGTGGGGGGATGTGTGGGGATGGGTGTGGGCCCGGGCGCCAGGGGTGTGATGCCTGGTGTCCGGGCCCGGTGGTGCGTGTGTGGGTTGTGGTTTCCGGCTCGATTGCGGCGGGCCGGGGTGTGTCGGTTCGGGGTCAGTCGTCGAAGTGGTCGCCGCCGCCGTCTCCGCCGCGGTCTCCGCCGCGCTCGCCTCCGCGGTCGCCTCCGCGGTCTCCGC
>NZ_MLYN01000003.1:0-239 GCF_001866675.1 Streptomyces sp. MUSC 14 | reverse complement strand
ATCACCCGCTGCTGCGACGGACCATTCGGAGCCGTCAGACCATTCGACGCACCATCCTGATTCACCGCACTGCCCCGCACCACCGCCAACACCCGACGACCCGCAGCAACAGCATCCGACAACCGCTCCACCAGCAACACACCCACACCCTCACCCCAACCCGTACCATCCGCCTCCTCCGCAAACGCCTTGCACCGACCATCACCCGCCAGACCACCCTGACGACCGAACTCCACGAA
>NZ_MLYN01000029.1:0-91884 GCF_001866675.1 Streptomyces sp. MUSC 14 | reverse complement strand
CATGGTCCTGATGGTGTGGAACGTCCTGTGGTGGACGCTTGGCGCGCACCGCACGGGCTGGCCGGCATGGCAGGCCGTGCTGACGTGCTCGTTGGTCTTGGCTGTCGCCGTCCGGCGGCCGCTGCCACTGCCGGCACTGGCGGTGGCGTCGGTGACGATGGCCACCGAGGCCGCGGTCGGCCTGTCGGGGATCCTGGCAACTGCCTTGCTGGTGTACGAGGTGGCGGTCACCCGGCCCGCGCGCGTCGCGGCGTACGCGGGCACGGCGGCAGTCGCCGCACAACTCGCCTTGATGATCCCTCTGCAGGGCATGACAGGGTACTCCTGGGGGTTGCCCGGGATGGTCCAAGTCCTCGTCGTCGAGGCCGCCGCCTGGGCGATCGGGTGGTCCACCAGACGGGGCCGCGCCTACACCCGAGGCCTGGTCGTGCAGGCCGAGGAGCGGGCACAGCTCCTCCTCGTCGAGGAACGCATACGCATCGCCCGGGAGTTGCACGACGTCGTCGCGCACAGCCTGAGCGTCATCGCGGTGCAGGCGGGCGTCGGCCACCACGTGATCGGCAGCCGGCCCGACGAGGCCGCGAAGTCCCTCTCCGCGATCGAGACCACCAGCAGGGCCGCGCTGGGGGAGCTACGCTCCCTGCTGGGGGTCCTGCGCGACGACGGCGCCGAATGGCTGCCCGGCGGCCTCGACGACCTGAACACACTCATCGAACAGACCCGACGGGCCGGCGTCCAGGTCGACTTGACGACCAGCGGTCACCCACAAGCCCTGCCCCCAGGTGTGGGACCGCGCCGCCTACCGCATCGTGCAGGAAGCCCTGACCAACGTCGTCAAGCACGCCCGCACCGGCCATGCCCGGGCGACGGTCGCCTACGCACCGGGCGAGGTCGCTCTCACCGTCGTCGACGCCGGAGCCGGCCGCACGACCACCCCGATCACCGAGGGCCACGGCCTGACCGGCATGAAGGAACGGGCCGCCCTCTACGGCGGCGAGGTCCACGCCGGCCCGCTCTCCCCGCACGGCTTTCGCTTAACCGCCCGGCTGCCGTACGCCACGGACGAGCGAACAGCCCAGTTCCCCGTGGGCGCCGGCCTGGAGGGCGCATGACGGTGCGGGTCGTCGTGGTGGACGACGAGACACTGGTGCGTGCCGGGTTCCGGGTGCTGATCGAGTCGGAAGAGGATCTCCAGGTCGTGGGTGAGGCGGCCGACGGGACCCAGGCGGTCAGGGTGATCCGCGAACAACGCCCCGACGTCGCCCTGATGGACATCCGGATGCCCGGTCTCAACGGCATCGAGGCCACCCGCGCGCTGCTCGGCGGCCCCTCTCCGGTGCCCGTCCACCTGCTGGTGCTCACCACCTTCGACCTGGACGAGTACGTCTTCGAGGCGCTCCGCGCAGGCGCCGCGGGCTTCCTCCTGAAGGACACTCCACCCGCCCGCTTGATCGACGCCGTGCGGGTGACCGCCAGCGGGGACGTGTGGGCATGGTCTACCGCACGGTCCCACGGGCCCTGCCCATACCTGTCCCGGTGCCGGCTCTCCCACCCCAGAACATGCCTAGAGAGCCGAGATGGAGGCCGGTGCGCGTTCGGCGCGGCTCAGTGCGCGCAGCACATCAGTCGCTCCATGGCGTCGCAGTGCGATCCGCGACAGCAGGTCCACGACTGTCTCAACGGCCAGGGCCGGGAACGCAGGTGTGGGCAGCCCGACGCTGCACGCGAGGTCGTCGGAGTGGACGATGAGCTCCAGGGTCCGGCTGGTGACGAAGTCGTCGAGGCTGATCGACCACGGTCCCCAGGTCGGGCGGCGGACGAGTCGATCCGGCGCGGCCGGCAAGGTGCCGCGCAGCTCGTCGACGCACTTGGCGACCCGCGCGGCCAGTGCGGCGGGACCATCGGCCGCCTCGTCCTCTCCGCCGGATCGGATGCCCTGGTTGAACGGCGTGTCGATGTCCGAGCCGATCCAACTCACCCGCCTGTAGTACTCGTGGATCGAGATGGCGGGCTCGGAAGGTACGGGCTCAGCCAGCACTGCGGGAATGAAGAAGACCTGCCCGGCCAGATGGCCCGCCAGCCCACGGACGCTGAGCTTCGCCAGCGCGGAGGGCTGGTGCCAGCCGTCTGCGACCGCCGGCTCTGCCAGCAGCCTCCCCGCTGATTCCGCCACGCTCAGGTAGAGCTCCCTGACCTGTGTCACCTTCTCATCCCCCTGCCGTCGGCGATTGCCTCACCGGTCAACATGGCGAACAGGTGAAGCATTCCGGACACAACTCGCCTGGTCCCGTATCGAATGGCTGATCAGATCACCGGCGGCCCCGCCTCGATGCGACGCAGCACCGGACAGAGGCGGTCCAGGTCGGAGCCGGTCTGGACCTGTCGCTCGTCCCACCAGGTGGCGCCGGCGTCGTGCAGCGGGCCGATCACGTCCCTGGCCTTGGCCGCGTCCGGGGGTGTGGCACCGCCGAGCACGAACTCGAAGGGGCGCTCGGCCTCGGCCGTACGGTGCCTGCGCACATAGCCGACCAGCTCGTGTACGTCCGCCACGTCCGGCACATGCCCGTGCCGGGCCGTCTCGAAGAGCGGCACCGCGCCGTCCCACCGCGCTGCCCGCCGCATGGGCGCACGACGCGGCCAGAACCCGCCGATCCACACCGGCGGACCGGGCCGTTGCACGGTGGCGGGCAGCAGCGCCACGTCCCGGACCTCGTAGTGCCGGCCGTGGTGGTTCACCGGCTCGCCGGACCAGAAGCGCCGCAACAGCTCCACTCCCTCGTCCAGCCGCTCGGCGAGGAGGCGCGGCTCGGCGGTGTCGCCGAAGCTTCGGTATTCGTCCTCGACCGGACCGCCCAGGCCGGCGGCGAAGGTCACCCGGCCGCCACTGAGGTGGTCCAGCGTGGCCACTTGGCGGGCGAGTTGCTGCGGACGGTACCGGGGGACCGGCGTCAGCAGTGTGCCCAGTCGGATCCGGGAGGTGGCCAGCGCGGCCGCGGTCAGCAGCATCCAGGGATCTCCGAAGGGACGCCCCTGATGCTGTCGGTGCAGCACGTGGTCCCAGACGAAGAGTCCGTCCCAGCCGGCCTGTTCGGCGGCAGCCGCAACGGTCGCGACGTTACGGGGGTCGGCGAAGTCACCGAAGTTCGGGATGTTGATGGAGAAGCGCATCCCAGCAGGATGTGCAACCGGCCACGAAGCGGCAACCGGATTCGGATACAGGCGGCTTCACGGCAGGCTGCGGACCACGCGTGATCCGTCAGGATCCCCGAATCACAGTCGGACGGACTGGACTGACCAGTAGGACTCCGCATCACGAGCGGGGTCCGGCAGATGCCACGGCCGCCTGGGGAATTGCGGGCTCTGGCGCTGATCTTGTGACGCGGTGGGTGTCAGTGGACTCTGACAGGACGACGCTCATTCCCTCCTCACGGACGACGTTCTCGACCCCGCGGATGACCTCCACCGCCCAGGCGCTCTCCAGCTCGTGGAACACCAGCTCCAGCAATGGGCTGGACGGGGCGCTGTTGCTGCGCCGCCGCTGGTATCCGTACTGGTGCAGCAGCTCCTCCACCCGCTCCCGGGTGGAGGAGGCGACGTCCGCGCGGCCGTTGAGGACTTTCGAAACAGTCGGTGTGGACACTCCCGTCTCGCGTGCGATTTTCGACGAGTGTCGCCGCTCTGGTCACGATCCCTCCTGCGCCGCCCCGGTGTGCGACGTACGAAGTCCTTGCGCCTGTACGGGACGGATGTTAGCTGGTCAGGGCCTCGTCGGCAGGCCCGCATCGAGATGGGCCTGCCACCTCCTTGACGGCGGTCGATGTGACGCCTAGGTTTCCCGCATCATTCGTAACTTTCTTCGAAACTATCGACGGACGGCGAGCCATGGGTTCTCTTCGCGTGACCATTCACCACGGTGCAACCCGGAACAGATTCGCCGCAGTAGCGGCAACGAGCGCGCTGGTGCTCGCTCTGACCTCCGCGTGCGGGTCCACCGGCGGCTCCAACTCCGGGACGATCCACGTCCTCGTCTACGGGGACGCCGCGAACAAGGTCGAGAAGCAAATCGTCGACACGTTCAACAGGACCTCGAAGGTCAAGGCGGTGCTGGACACCATCCCGGGTGCCGACTACCAGCAGAAGCTCAACACGATCATCAACACCCCGCAGGCCCCGGACATCTTCTTCAACTGGGGCGGCGGCAGCATCGCGCCCTTCGCCAAGAAGAATCTCCTGCTCCCTCTGGACGGCATGATCGCCAAGGACCCGGGGCTCAAGTCCAACTTCCTCCCCTCGGTATTCAACACCGCGGTGGTCGACGGCAAGTCCTACGGTGTCCCGATGCGCGGAACACAGCCCGTGCTGCTCTTCAACAACAAGAAGGTCCTGGCGAGCGCCGGCCTGAGCGTCCCGCGGACCTGGGACGACCTGATCAACGACGTCAAGGTGCTCAAGGCCAGGGGACTGACCCCGATCGCGCTCGGCGGCGGCGACCAGTGGCCCAGCCTCATGTGGCTCGAGTACGTCTTCGACCGGGTCGCCGGACCGGACCTGTTCCAGAAGGCACTCGCAGGTGACAAGAGCGCGTGGGCCGGCCCGGACAGCCACAAGGCCCTGGGCATGCTGAAGCAGCTGATCGACGCCGGCGCATTCGGCAGCCACTTCGACTCGGTGAAGTTCACCGACGGCGGATCCCCGGCGCTGCTGGCCAAGGGCAAGGCCGCCTTCGAACTGATGGGCTCCTGGGAGTACTCCACCCAGCAGTCCAACAACCCCGACTTCGCCAAGAACGACCTCGGCTACAGCGCCTTCCCGATCGTCAGCGGCGGCAAGGGCGACCCGAAGGACGTCGTCGGCAACACCAACAACTTCTACTCCGCCGTGAAGAAGACCCAGCACCCCGACGCCGTGGCGGCCTTCCTCAAGCTCATGTACTCCGACGAGTTCGTGAAGGCACAGCTCGGCATAGGCAACCTGCCGACCACCACCAACACGGCCGGCTTCCTGTCCACCTCGGCCAGCCCGGACTACTCGCAGTTCCAGTTCAACCTGGTCAAGGCGGCGCCGTCGTTCCAGCTGTCCTGGGACCAGGCCTACCCGCCGGCGGCGGCCACGCCGCTCCACACGGCTGTTCAGAAGTTCTTCGACGGCAAGACCGACGCCAACGGCTTCATCCGGGCGATGCAGTCGCTGTCCAATTCCTGAGTAGGACCGATGAGCTCACTTTCTCTCGCAGCCGTGTCCGGCCGCCGCCCCAGGGCGCGCCGGACCGTCGTCGGGGTGACCCGCCCGGGCTTCGCCTGGGCCATACCCGCGACCCTGTTCTTCCTGCTGTTCGCGATCCTCCCGCTGGTGCTGGTCGCGGTGCTGTCCTTCACCAGCTGGGACGGCGTCACCGCGCCGCACTTCAACGGCCTGGCGAACTGGACCAAGCTGATCCACGACCCCGTGATGACCCAGAGCATCTGGCTCACCCTCGTGCTCACCGTGCTCGGGATCGTGACGCAGACGCCCGTCAGCATCCTGCTCGGCGTCTGGGCAGCAGGACCCCAGCGCAACCGGGCCGTGCTGTCCGCGATCTTCTTCGTCCCCCTGCTGCTCTCGGCGACCGCGGTCTCGGTGCTGTGGCGCGCCCTGCTCGACCCCAACTTCGGCATCCCCGGCCAGCTTCCCTGGCTGTTCGGCAACGGCAACCTGCTCGGCAGCCAAGCCGGTTCGATCGCGGTGCTGACCTTCGTCGGAATGTGGCAGTTCACCCCCCTGCACGCACTCCTCTACCAGGGCGGCGCCCGCGCGGTTCCGCAGGTGCTCTACCAGGCCGCGGCGATCGACGGGGCCGGCACCGTACGGCAGTTCCTCCACGTCACCCTGCCACAGCTGCGCAACACCATGATCACCTCGGTGATCCTCATGGTCGTCGGCGGGCTCACCACCTTCGACACGGTGCTGATCCTCACCCAGGGCGGCCCCGGCACGGACACCACGGTCAGCGCCTACTACATGTACGAGCAGGGCTTCAAGGAATTCGACTTCGGTGCCGGCTCGGCCATCGCGCTGGTCCTGGTCGTGGTCGCCACCCTCATCTCCCTGGCCGTGGTCCGGCTCTCCGGCTACGACAAGATGCGCAGCACGGCGGAGGGGATCTGATGCGGCAGCACCCCAACTACCTTGCCGGGCTGGGCTCCCTGATATGGCTCGCTCTCGTCGGTCTGCCGCTCTACGTGCTGCTTGTCGCGACCCTGCGCACCACCTCCAACTACTCCGACCAGGGCCCGCTGAGCTTTCCGTCGCAGCTGACCCTGAGCAACTACTTCACCGCGTTCTCCAACGGCTTCGGCCAGGACTTCCTCAACACCCTGATCGTCACCGTCAGCGTCGTCGGCATCGTGCTGGTGGTGGTGCCGCCGCTCGCCTATGCCATCGTGCGCGCCCAGGGCCGGACCATCACCGTCGTCTTCCGGTTCTTCCTGCTGGGACTCGCGATCCCCGCGCAGGCGGTGATCGTTCCGATGTTCTACGTGATCAGCCAGGCCGGGCTCTATGACCACCTGATCGGCGTCATCCTGCCCACCGCCGCGTTCTCACTGCCGGTGTGCACCCTGGTGCTGACCGGGGCGATGCGCGACATCACCCCCGACCTGTACGAAGCCATGGCGATGGACGGAGCCTCCCCGCGGCGGGTCTTCAGGCAACTGGTCCTGCCGCTGTCGAAAGGCGGGCTCTCCTCCATCGTCGTCTTCTCGGCCCTGCAAGCCTGGAACGGTTTCCTCTTCCCACTGATCCTCACCCAGTCGGACTCGACCAAGTTGATCACCCTCGGCCTGTACAACTTCCAGACCGAACACGGCGTCGACGTCCCCGGACTGCTCAGCGCCGTGGTGCTGTCCATGCTCCCCGTCTTCGTCGTCTACCTGTTCGCCCGCCGCGCCCTGGTCCAGGGGCTCATGGGGGTCGGAGGAAAGTGACCGGCAACATGAACCCCGACGTCGAACTCACCACTCCTGTGTGGCGGGACGTCTCGCTCGACCCCGCCATCAGAGCCGACGCCCTGATCGCGGCCATGACCCTGCGGGAGAAGACAGCGCAGCTGGTCGGCGTCTGGGTGGGCGCCTCCGACGAGGGCGGCGAGGTCGCCCCGCACCAGAACGAGATGGAGGAGCCGCCGGACCTGGACGAGCTGCTGCCGCACGGTCTGGGCCAGCTGACCCGGCCGTTCGGCACCGTTCCCGTGGACGCCGCCGTCGGTGCGCTCTCGCTCGCCCGCTCCCAACAGCGCATCGTCGCCGCCAACCGCTTCGGCATACCGGCGATCGCCCACGAGGAATGCCTGGCCGGGTTCGCGGCCTGGGGGGCGACCGCCTACCCGGTCCCGCTGTCCTGGGGAGCGACCTTCAACCCCGAGCTCGTGCGCACCATGGCCACCGCCATCGGGACCGACATGCGCGCCGTCGGCGTCCACCAGGGCCTCGCCCCCGTGCTCGACGTGGTGCGCGACGCCCGCTGGGGTCGCGTCGAGGAGACCATCGGCGAGGACCCGTACCTGGTCGGCACTCTCGCCACGGCCTATGTGCAGGGCCTGGAGTCCGCCGGGATCGTCGCCACGCTCAAGCACTTCGCCGGCTACTCCGCCTCGCGGGCCGGCCGCAACCTCGCGCCGGTCACCATGGGCACCCGCGAGCGCGCCGACGTCATCCTTGCCCCGTTCGAGATGGCGCTGCGCGAGGGCCGACCACGCTCGGTCATGCACGCCTACACCGACACCGACGGCATCCCCTCAGCCGCCGACCAGGAACTGCTCACCGGTCTGCTCCGGGACACCTGGGGCTTCGACGGGACCGTGGTGGCGGACTACTTCGGCATCGCCTTCCTCAAGCTCCTGCACGGCGTCGCCGGAAGCTGGGACGAGGCGGCGGGTCTCGCCCTCGCCAGCGGCGTCGACGTCGAGCTGCCGACCGTCAAGACATTCGGACAGCCGCTGCTCGACGCGGTCGAGGCCAGCACCGTCCCTGAGGAACTGATCGATCGCGCCCTGCGCCGGGTCCTCGTCCAGAAGGCACAGCTCGGCCTGCTCGACCCTGGCTGGAACCCGCTTCCGCAGGCGATCTCCGGAGCCAAGCTCAGCGATCCCGAGGCGCTGCGCGGCAGCGTCGACCTCGACCCACCGCCCAACCGGCGGCTGGCGCGCGAGCTGGCAGAGCAGGCAGTCGTGCTGCTGCGCAATGACGGCACGCTGCCGCTCGGCCGCCCCCGCCGGATCGCGCTGATCGGCCCCAACGCCGACACCCCGACGGCCGTGCTGGGCTGCTACTCCTTCCCCGTACACGTCGGCTCGCAACACCCCGGGGTTCCGGCCGGAATCGCGCTGCCCACGCTGCGCGAGACCCTGGCGGCCGAGTTCCCCGACGCCGAGATCCTCTCCGCACCCGGTGCGGCCGTCGACGGCGACAGCAAGGCCGGCTTCGCCGAGGCGGTCACGGCGGCCCGTGGCGCCGACGTCGTGGTGCTCGCTCTCGGGGACCGCGCCGGCCTGTTCGGCCGCGGCACCAGCGGCGAGGGATGTGATGTCGAGTCGACGCAACTTCCCGGCGTGCAGGAGCAGTTGCTCGAAGCCCTGCTGGATGCCGGCACGCCGGTGGTGCTCGTCATGCTGGCGGGTCGCCCTTACACACTGGGGCGCGCCGAGACGGAGGCGGCGGCGATCCTGCAGTCCTTCTTCCCTGGGGAGGCGGGCACCGAGGCGATCGCCGGCGTGCTCAGCGGGCGAGTGAACCCCTCCGGACGGCTGCCCGTGAGCGTGCCGCGGCACAAGGGTGTCCAGCCCTCCACCTACCTGGCCGCCCGGCTGGCCCAGGACAGCGACGTGTCCAGCACCACTACCAGCGCGGCCTACGGGTTCGGCCACGGGCTCGGCTACACGGAATTCGAGTGGTCCGCGCTCGACGTCAGCGTCGCGGAGACCGGCACCGACGGCAGCTTCCGGATCGCCTTCGAGGTCCGCAACACCGGCGAACGCCCAGGCTGCGAGGTGGTGCAGTTCTACCTGCACGACCCGGTGGCCTCCGTGGTCCAGCCGGTGCAGCGCCTCGTCGGCTACCGGCGCTTGTCCCTCCAGACCGGGGAAGTCTGCCGGGTCCTCCTGGAACTGCCTGCGGACCTGGCGTCCTTCACCGGCCGCGGAGGCCGTCGCATCGTCGAACCAGGCGAGCTGGAGTTGCGGATCTCCGCCAGCAGCACCGACCACCGCATCACGGTCCCGCTGCACCTGACCGGTCCGGTCCGGGAAGTCGACCACACCCGCATGCTGCACCCCGTGGTCACCGTCGAGTGCCGCTGACGCTGCGAGAGGCCGCGCGCGTACATCGACGTGCCCAAGGCCCGGCTGACACCGGTCAGTGAGCACCCGACCGAGCGCCGTGGACACCTTCGACGTCACTTCCCGGGCGGCGGGAGCCGGTCAAGGCGTGGCTGCGCCTGCCCGGCCATGGGGTGGAGGGGCCCGCCCCCTCCAGCCGCAGCGCGGTGAACGGCCTTCCGGCCTGAAGCGGGCTCAACCCGGAACCTGCGACCGGCAGTCACAGCACCTCCTGCACACGCTCCACGACGCCGGGCGGCCCGAAGGGAACACATTCTGTGCGTACGTACGACAACCCTGTGATCAGCGGGTTCCACCCCGATCCGAGCGTATGCCGCGTCGGTGACGACTACTACCTGGTGTGCTCCAGCTTCGAGTACTTCCCCGGGCTGCCGCTCTTTCACAGCAAGGACCTCGTGCACTGGGAGCACATCGGCAACGTGCTCGACCGGCCCGGGCAACTGCCGCTCCCTCTCCCTGGTGCGAAGGCGTCCGGCGGCCTCTACGCCCCCACGATCCGCTACCACGACGGCCGCTACTGGGTCATCAACACCAATATCAACGGCGGCGGCAACTTCGTCGTCTCGGCCGAGCGGCCCGAGGGGCCGTGGAGCGACCCGGTCTGGATCGACCTGACCGGAATCGACCCCGATCTGGCCTGGGAGGAGGACGGCACCTGCTGGTGCGCCTTCTCCGGGCCCGCAGGGGGCATCAGCATCGCCAGGATCGACCCGGTCAAGGGGGAGGTGCTGGAGGGGCCCTTTGCCACGTAGTCGGGCAGCGGCCTCAAGCACCCCGAGGCGCCGCACCTCTACCGCATCGGCGACTGGTGGTACCTGCTGATCGCGGAGGGCGGCACCGAACGCGGCCACAGCGTGTCCATCGCCCGCGGCCGCTCGCCGCGCGGGCCCTGGGAAGGCGCACCCGCCAACCCCCTGCTGTCCCACAGCGGTACCGGCCGTTCCATCCAGAACACCGGCCACGCCGACCTGGTGGAGGCTACCGACGGCAGTTGGTGGATGGTGCTGCTCGGCGTCCGGCCCCGCGGCTTCACACCCGACGTGCACGTGCTCGGTCGCGAGACGTTCCTGACCCCCGTCGAGTGGGACGAGGACGGCTGGCCCGTCGTCGCGCCCGTTCCCGAGAGTCACGCGGCCCCGGGCGGGGTCTGGCACCCCGTTCCGCCCCTGCCCGCCCGCGACGACTTCGACGAGCCCGCTCTCGCGCCCCACTGGGTCTCGCCATTCGCCCGCCCGGAGCGCTCCTGGTCGCTCACCGAGCGCCCTGGCTGGCTGGCCCTCAGAGCCACCGGCGCCACCCTGGACCGCCCCGGGTACACCTTCGTCGGCCGCCGCCAGCAACACCACGACTGCCGCGTCACCGCTGCGATCGACCCGGGAACGGGACGCGGCGGCCTCAGCGTGCGCCTGGACGAAGCCCACCACTACGAACTGGAGGTCGGGAACGGAGAGGCCGGCGTCGTCGCCCGGATCGGTCCGCTGCGCCAGACCGTGGCCGGCCGGCCGGTCCCGTCCGGACCGCTGACCCTCACCGTCGCGATCCGCACGTCCGACCTTGTGCCCGCGTCGCCCGAACTCACCGATGGCGGGACCACCGGCCCTGACACCGTCGCCTTCTGGCTCGGCGATCCCGACGCCCCGGACGTCCAGCCACTCGCCGAACTGGACGGGCGCTATCTGTCCACCGAGGTCGCCTGCGGCTTCACCGGCCGCGTTATCGGCATGTACGCCACCGAGGGCACGGTCGCCTTCGACTGGTACGAGTACACCCCGGCATCAGCGCGGGCCCGGAAGGCACGCCCATGCTCAGCGTAGACAATGAAGACGGCTCCACGTCCACCGGATCTCTGATCGACGAGATCGTGCGGGAAGGGGCCCGAAGAATGCTCGCCGCTGCCCTTGGGACAGAAGTCGACCAGTACATAGCCGAGTTGACGGCCGAGCGGGACGAACGCGGCCGCCGCCTGGTGGTGCGCAATGGCCATCACCGTCCCCGCACCGTGACCACGGCCGCCGGCTCTGTTGAGGTACGGGCGCCACGGGTCAACGATCGTCGCGTCGACGAGGAGACCGGCGAGCGTCACCGGTTCTCCTCCAAGGTCCTGCCACCCTGGTACCGCAAGCCCCCAAAGATCAGCGAGCTCCTCCCACTCCTCTACCTGCACGGATTGTCCAGCGGCGACTTCGTGCCCGCACTCGAGCAGTTCCTCGGAAGCTCGGCCGGCCTGTCTGCAGCGACGATCACCCGGCTCACCAGGCAGTGGCAGGACGACCACGCCGCCTTCCAGAACCGCGACCTGTCCGCCACCGATTACGTCTACCTGTGGGCTGACGGCGTCCACCCCAGGGTCCGCCTCGGCCAGGCCCACTCCTGCGTCCTGGTCCTGATGGGCGTTCCGCCTCGATGGCGCCAAGGAACTGATCGCGCTCGCGGAGGGTCTGCGGGAGTCCACCGAATCATGGGCCGACCTGCTGCGCGACTGCCGGCGGCGGGGAATGAAGGACCCGGCCCTGGTGGGCGGGGACGGGGCGATGGGCCTGTGGCGGGCTCTGGCGGAGGTGTTTCCGCAGGCCCGGCATCAAAGGTGCTGGGTTCACAAAACCAGGAATGTGATCAACTCCCTGCCGAAGTCCGTGCGCACCGGGGCCCGCAAGGCCCTGCAGGAGATCTACAACGCCGAGGACCGCACACATGCAGAGCAGGCGGCCCGCGCGTTCGCGAAGGACTACGGCACCAAATGACCCAAAGCCGTCGCGGAGATTACCGACGACCTGGACGAGCTGCTGGCGTCCTACAACTTCCCCGCCGAGCACTGGGTCCATCTGCGAACCACGAACCCGATTGAGTCGACGTTCTCCACCGTCAAGCTCCGGACCAAGGTCACCCGCGGGGCCGGAAGCCCGGCCGCAGCCCTTGCGATGGTGTTCAAGCTCGTCGAGTCCGCCCAGGCCCGCTGGCGGGCGATCACCGGATCCCACCTGGTGCCCTTGGTCCGCGCGGGCGCCAGGTTCGAGAATCGCATCCTCGTCGAACGTACTGAATCGCGGGCTGCGTGAGGCCGTGGGGCTGGGGAGACAGAAGAACCGTGGCGATCTGTTTCGAGCTCGTGGTGAACTTCGGCGATGACGCCGAGGCAGCACAGACTGCCGCCCGCATCGACCCCAAGCCGCGGGTGCTTCGCGCGGGCGCCCACCGCATCCCTCTCCACCGGCCGATGCTGGCGAAGGTGGGCTCATACATCGAGCTCTCGATCCTGCCCGTGGCCGTCAGCTGGGGTTGTGGCCTGGACGGCAGCCTCCCCAGATTCGAGCTCACCGCAGCAGAGCTGACCGAACTGGGAAACCAACTCTACGAACTGCTCGCGCAGTTCCATGGATATGTCGCCGCGAAGGTCGGCTGGGATCCAGAATCACTCGTGAACCCTACTGAGCTCAGGCGCGAGTGGTCAGATGAACTGAATATCGGCAGCATCCACGGGCTCGTGCTCTGCGAAGAGCTGCATGCGGAACTTGACTTGAGCTCCGACTACGAAGTGTTCCAGCCTGGATACCGATGGATCCCGTATCGCGGGGAGGACCTGACGGGCGACTAAAAAAACAAGCCCGACCCAGGCCAGCTTATCCACACATATTGACAATACTCCTTGCCGCCAACGGAAATACGCTAGCTACCCGGCCTTGGGTCAGGGCCCGTACAACAATGGGGCCCAGGATTAACTCACATGCCTAGCGGGCGTACCCGATGATGAGGTTGCCGAAGACACTTCCGATGCCCCGCGCCGCTGCCGGCGACACCGACGGTGGCATCGGCTCCGATGAAGCCCAGAGCATGCGGCTGCCTGGCTTCCGACGGCGCGTGGAGCGCTGGAAAGCTCTCCGTATAACCCGATGCCACATCGCTGTAGCGTCGATCGCGGCCAGGACAGCGTTCAACTCGCGAGATGCCCTGAGTACCACTTCGGGAACGATCATCTGAGCCTCGGCGTAGCGATCCCGGTAGTCTCACCGCGCCTCCTCAACCTGGGCGCGGTCATCGTCGGTGTAGACACCGTCTCCCATGCGGTGGAGGGCGTCTTTCAGCATGGTGTGAAAGTGACGGGACGCACGGTTCATACCGCTGCACGCAGCGCGCCGCTCCTCAAAGACCCGTCTTCCCTCCCCAGCCTGTCTCTCTTCCGCCCGCTGGCGCTTCGTCGTCCAAGTCGTGATCACTGGCGCCAGGAGCGTGCCGAGCACTCCACCGACGGCAGTGACCATGGCGGCAGTCGTGGCACCCATGCGCGTCCAGAGACGTGACGGCTGCCCTGGCTCGCGCAGAGAGGATTCACCTCGTCGACACCTTGGAAAAATGGTCATTTTTGTCAGAATTTGCGAGTTATTTCGCGTCATGTCAGCCTTGAAGCGAGGGGTGAGCAGGGACTGGAAACCCAACAGCGAGAAGGAGCTGCCATGCGAACTCATGTGAGAGGGGCTGTAGTTGTGGCAGCAGCGGTGCCCGTCCTGGCGCTCAGCGGAGCGGCTGGAATCGCTACCGCGCAACACTCCGCTGATGTGAGCACGCACGCCACTCCAGCCAAACCCTAGTGCCATTGGGTGAAGGGGCACTGGGAAGACAAGGGAAAGGGCCAGCACAAAAAGCGCGTCTGGATCCAAGGCCACAAGGTCTGCACGTCGACAGGAACGGCCAAGCCGACGAAGATGCCCTCACCGACTGCTTCGGTGACCAATCCGAACAAGCCGTCGCCGACAATGACCATGACGAAGACTGCGTCCCCATCGCCGACAATGACGATGACGAAGAAGCCGTCGCCGACAATGCCGATGACTCGATAGCCGTCGCCATCGCCGACTGCTCCGACGGCACCCGTGGGGAAACCGCTGGTCTGGGGCACTTTCGTGCCTGTCGTGGACTACTGTGACTAGAATTGGGCCAGGTCTCTGACCTGCGGCCGTGATATCGGTCAATGCTGCGACCTGTGACTTAGCTTCCGCGCAGCGGCCACTGTAAAAGAGGGCTGAGCACCTCGAGACTCGACTCGAAGTTGCCCGAAAATGAGCCGTGAACAAGGTGATTGGGCCGACAGTCCGGGGCCGTGGAAGAGGCTGCGCTCCGGCTGATGGAGCTATTGTTCCCGTCCATCGCGGACGTCGCGGTGCTGTCGGTGGACGTGACTGTCGAGATAGTGCGCGTTGACGCGCAATGCGCCTCGTGCACGACCTGCACCGGTTAGATGCCGAACCGTTCTTCGCAGGTGGCCGTCCACTCATAGAGCGGGTCGGTGACGAAGTGGCGGAAGGACCGGACGGCCTCGGAGTAGGAGCGGATCGTCGATTGCGCGAGATCACGCAGAGTCCGCAGGTCACCGAGCCACTCGTCCACCATCGCCGGCGTCCACTGCCAGGGGAAGGCGTTGACGTACGTGGCGAACGCCTTCACCGTGTTCTCCCGGCCCTCAACCGTCGAGCGGGCCAGGTTCCGGGCCAGCTGCTGATTGGCGAACCCTTCCAGCATCGCGTCGAAGACCTGCTCCTCCGGCCGCAGCAGCGCGACCCCGCCCACCAGTTGAAGCCTCGCCGCACCCGGCGCCACGACATCGATCCTCACCGGTCCACCACCCTCCGTCGCTCGCGTTGGATGCGAGAAAGCCGCATCGGATGCGAGTCGGCGGGCTGTCCGCTGGTCAGTCAGTCGTACGAGTGACACCGGCTGGCGATCAGGCACCGTGAGTCGCTACCGTCGCTCGCGTCGCCCCAGCCCAACACCGCTGGTCACACAGGGGCACCCCGCACCAGGCGGCGACGAAGCTCAAACCGTCGCGAGTTCACATCCGATGCAATTGGCGGCAGTTTCTATATCGGTACAGCCGTTGGCGCTGAGGTTGATCACGGTTCTGGGCTGGGGGGCGTAGCTGCCAAAGGGTGTCCGGGATGCATGCAGAGAGGCAGTGCGCGCGATGACGCGGGCGTGTCGGCTCACCGGGGACGTAGGCAAACATTGCGTGGCGAGGAAAGTGGATCATGCCGACTGACTTGTCGTGCCCCTGACTTGTCGCCACAATCCCGTATGGCTCGATTCAGCGCGCGTAGATTCGCGCGCCCTCGCGCGCCTCCGACACGGGAGTGCCAATGAAGAGATCGAAGAGGTTACTGCTGCCCGGTGTCGCCAGCCTCGCCCTGCTGTTCGGCGGGGTGGAGAGCGTGGCTCACGGCGTCGGGATCGCTGACGCCGCCCACCACGCGACGGGTGTCGGCTCGTGCACGCTGAAGGGGTACAACCCGGCGACGACCCCCCCGAACGCCAAGGACATGCCGCTCGGCAAGCGTCCGATGACGTACAAGCCGGACGACTTCGACTGCTCCGGCGCGAAGTTCGCCGCGCCCGGCGTGGAGTTCGCGAAGTTCCCGCAGCCCAGGAACTTCAAGATAACCGACAAGAGCGTCGTGCAGACGGTCGGTGGCCATCAGACGATCATAGGGAAGCCCGCAGCGGCGGTGAACCCGCTGGCGCCGTACTTCCCGCCGTTTCAGCACTTCGTGATCATCTATCGCGAGAATCACACCTTCGACGACTACCTCGGCGACTGCGCGACAACGATCGCTGCCGGCTGCAACGGCCAGGTGGAGAGCACCAACCACATGAGCTCCGTTCCGGACCTGCACCAGCTGGCCAAGACTTACTCGCTGTCCGACTCGTACAGCACCGGCGTCCAGCCGCCGTCCGGCCCCAACCACTGGTTCCTGTTCTCGGGGCAGTCCTCGTCCAGCAGCCAGCAGCAGTCCTACCCGTCGAACGGCACCCAGTTCGACCGGTTCCTGCAGAGCGACCAGGGCCCCACGGACGAGGGCACCAGTGCCTGCACCGCTCCGTCCGGCACCAGCAGCGGCACCAGCCCGTACTCGATGATCGTGAACGGTGACATCTACTGGATGCTCAACAGCGGCAGCGGCTACTGGAAGAACCCGGCCGACGGCAAGATCGAGGTCCTGCCGCCCAACCGTCCGGGCACGACCATCCCCGAAGAGCTGCACACCAACGAGTACACCTGCAACAACCAGAGCATCCCCGACAGCACCGTCTCCGGCGACTATCTCAAATTCGTCAACCAGTACGGGATGCCGGCCTACAACTACGTCGAACTCTTCAATGACCACCCCGGCACGTACCAGGACATCGCCGGGAACGACACCGCGACGAACAACATCGTCAACTCCATCATGAGCAACCCGACGTACAAGAACAACACGCTGATCGTCGTCACCGAGGACGACACCCAGAACGGCAGCAACGGCCCGGACCACGTCAGCAACACCTACCGCGTGCCGCTGCTCGTCATCGGGAACCCGGCCTACGTCAAGCAACACTACGTCTCGCACGTGGCGTATACGACGGCCAACGTCCTCGCGGCGATGGAGCGCACGATGGAGAACGTGCACTCCGGCGTCATCGACCCGAGCAACAACCTGGGCGCGTCCACGTTCCCGATGACGACCGCGGACCAGGCCGCGCTCGGCGACCCACTGGAGGACTTCTGGGTCCAGGGTGCGACCCCCCTGTCCGCGAGCGCCAAGGGCTCGCCGACCACCGGCAACGCGCCGCTGACGGAGAACTTCACCGGCTCGGCGACCGGCGGCACGGCCCCGTACACATACAGCTGGAACTTCGGTGACGGGTCGACCAGCACCTCGCAGAACCCGAGCCACACCTACAGCACCGCGGGCACCTACACAGCGACACTGACCGTCACCGACAGCGCCTCGCCCGCCAACACCGCGACCTCGCAGGTGACGACCACGGTCAGCGCCGTCGGCAACCCGCTGGCCGCAAGCGCCTCGGCCACCCCGACCTCCGGCCAGGTGCCACTGAACGTCGCCTTCACCGGCACGGCCACTGGCGGCACCCCGGCGTACAGCTACAGCTGGAACTTCGGTGACGGGTCGACCAGCACCTCGCAGAACCCGAGCCACACCTACAGCACCGCGGGCACCTACACAGCGACACTGACCGTCACCGACAGCGCCTCGCCCGCGAACACGGCATCCTCGACGGTGACCGTCACAGCCGACCCGATTGCCGCGACGCCACCGGGTGCGCCCACCGGCTTGACGGGGACCGCAGGGACCGGACAGGTCTCGCTCAGCTGGACGCCACCGGCCAGCACCGGCGGCGAGAACATCACCTCGTACAAGGTCTACCGCGGCACCTCCAGCGGCACCGAGTCGCTGCTGACCAGCGGCGGCTGCAGCGGACTGGGCGCGGTGACCTCGTGCACCGACACCGGACTCACCGCCGGGCAGACCTACTACTACAGGGTCACCGCGGTGAACGGCGTGGGCGAGGGGGCACAGAGCAACGAGGCGTCCGCCACCCCCACCGGAAGCACCGGCTGCCAGGCGAAGCAGCTGCTCGGCAACCCCGGCTTCGAGAACGGCAGCTCCAACCCCGCTCCGTGGACCGCGTCATCCGGCGTGATCAACAACTCCGCCTCCGAGCCGCCGCACTCCGGCAGCTGGGACACATGGCTGGACGGCTACGGGACCACCCACACCGACACCCTGTCGCAGACGGTGACTCTGCCGAAGGGCTGCACCTCGGAGCAGCTGAGCTTCTGGCTGCACGTGGACACGGCGGAGACTTCGACCACGACTGCCTACGACACGCTCAAGGTGCAGGTGCTCAGCAGCTCCGGCACGGTGCTGGGCACCCTGCACACCTACTCCAACCTCGACCGCATCACCGGATTCGCGCAGCACACCTTCGACCTCTCCCCCTACGCGGGACAGACGGTCACGCTCAAGTTCACCGGCGCGGAGGACTACGAGTACCAGACCTCCTTCGCGCTCGACGACACCGCGATCAACGTGCAGTGACCAGCGCCACTCGGTAACGGCCCCCGTTCCCCCAGCGGGACGGGGGCCCACTTGCTCGCCAGCTGAGGAAGGAACGGATGGACACGACGATCGCAGTGAGGGGCCACGGCATCACCAAGGTCTTCGGTGACGTCGTCGCGCTCGACCATGTCGATGTAAGCGTCGCGCAGGGTCGGATCTACGGCCTGGTCGGCCCGAACGGTGCCGGAAAGACCACGCTGCTGGGCCTGATGCTGGGCCTGGCCGTCGCCGACGAGGGGGATCTGGAGATCCTCGGCACTTCAGTGGGCCGTGGGCTGCCGGCGCCTGACGGTGTCTCCGGATTCGTCGACGGACCCGGCCTCTACCCCACTCTCACCGCGAAGCAGAACCTCGCGACGCTGCTTTCGCTGCAGCCTGATGACTCGCTCGCCGGTGATGTCGGCGATGCTCTGGAACAGGTCGGGCTCACCGAGGCCGGCGATCAGAAGGTCCGCGGCTTCTCCCTGGGCATGCGCCAACGACTGGGACTGGCCGCGGCCTTGCTGACCAGACCGCGCCTGCTCGTGCTCGACGAGCCGTCCAACGGCCTGGACCCGGCGGGCAAGAGGCAGGTGCACCAGGTCCTGCGCCGGCTCGCGGCCCAGGGCGTCACGGTCGTCCTGTCCAGCCATCGGATGGACGATCTGGAGGCGCTGTGTTCCGAGGTCACCATCCTCGCCAAGGGGCATGTGGTGTTCTCCGGCCCGCCCAAGAAACTCACCGATGACAACCACGAACTCGACTACCGGCTGCGCGCCCTGGATCCGTCCGCCGCGCACGCTGTCGCGGCCGCAACGCCCGGCGTTCGCGTCGTCCAGGACTCCGACGCCGTGGCGCAACCGGACAACGACGTGATCGTCGTCCGCGCGCGGACGGCTGCTCTGGACGAACTCCTGGCGCGGATCGTGCGCGCGAACATCCCCGTGCGCGAACTCGCGCCCGTCGTCTCGCCGCTGGAAGCAGCCTTTCTCTCCCTGACGGACCAGCTCTCCCTCACCGGGCAGGAGACCGACCAATGACCACGCCCCTCACCGACGCCCCCGCCGCCGGAGCCGGGGCCGCGCTGAAGCCCCGGACGGCCGGCAGACGCCCGGTTCCGGTGGTCCGGATCCTGCGGATGGAGCTGGTCAAGCAATTCTCCGCCTGGCGGGTGCGCCTGCTGGTGCTGCTGTGCTGGCTCGGTCCAGGCCTGCTGGTGTTCGCGATCGACCAGCAGAACACCCTGCCGTCCGATACCCTCTTCGGCCGGTGGATGCACGCCACCGGCTGGGCCGGACCGTTGGTGGTGCTCGGCGTCGCCGGCACATGGGCCCTGCCGCTGGTCACGTCCGTGGTCGCCGGCGACGTCTTCGCCTGCGAGGACCGGCTGGGCACCTGGCGCCACCTGATCATCGCCGTCCGCTCGCACCGGCGGATCTTCGCAGCCAAGGCGATCGCCAGCGTCGCCGTGATCGGACTGCTGGTAGCCGGCCTGGCCGTCTCCAGCATGCTCGGCGGACTGCTCGCGGAGGGGAACCAGCCGCTGATCGGCCTGGACGGCCACCTGCTCACCGGCGAAGACGCGGCCGTCAAGATCCCGCTGGCGTGGGTCTGCGTACTGGCGCCGACACTCGCCCTGGCCGCCATCGGGCTGCTCGGGTCGGTGGCCCTGGGCCGATCCCCGATGGGCCTGCTGCTGCCCGTGATCGCCGCCCTCGGGATGCAGACAGCGCAGATGCTGCCGCTGCCGGTCACGGTGCGCCTGGCGCTGCCCAGTTACGCCTTCATCTCCTGGAACGGCCTGTTCACCGATCCCCAGCAGCTGGGGCCGTTGCTGATCGGCATCGGGGTCAGCCTGGTGTGGGCGGTCGTGGCGACGGCACTGGCCTGTCTGCTGTTCCTGCGCCGGGACTTCACCAACCTCAACAACGACGGCGCCGGACGCAGGGCGCTGACCTTGGGTGTCCTCCCGCTGGCGGGCGTGCTGGCCGCGACGGTCGGTGCCGTCGCCGTCGGGACCGGGGCGGGCGGCTCCGGCATCACCCAGGACAAGGTGCAACGCTCGGTGGCCACGGTCTTCTCCCACCTCTACCCGTCCCAGCAAGCACAGATGCACCAGCCGGCGGTCACCGCAGCGCAACTGCAGACCACAGCGGCCTGCGACAAGAGCGAGGGGCTCGGAGCGCAGGCAGGGCCGGGGAACGACTGGCGCTGCACCGTCTCCTGGAACGTCCCCGGTTACAACGTCACCGCCCAGGCCATCTACCAGGTCGATGTCACCCCCACCGGGCGCTACATCGCCGACGGGGACGGACCGGTGCAGGTGAACGGGTACTTCCTGATCATCAATGCCGGCAAGCCGACCCCCAACCCCCTGTGGCAGTTCGACGGCAACGTCGACCTGATCTCCGATCACTGAGTCAACTGGTCACCGAGCCAGCCGGGCGCGAGAGCCGACCGGGTCTCGCGACCCAGCCGGCCCGCTTCCACCGCCGCGACGGCAGGCTCGGTACCGCGTCCGGCGCGCAGCAGCGAGGCGGCGGGGTTCGGCACCAGCGAGATCAGGCCCGGGTCCCAGTTGCCGATGGCCCGCCGCCCTACTGATCTCTTCGGATTGGTGGCGGCTGGTGGGTGAGTGTGAGTCCGGTGCCTGCAAGGCAGCCGTCGATCAGGTCGGGGCGGAGTTGGATGTGGCGTAGGCCCCGCCGGAGGGTGCGTTCGAGGTGTTCGTCGTCGGTGAAGGCGGAGTTGGATGGCGTCCCGCCGAGTGGTGTAGCCGGTCGAGCGTCGTGAACGCGCGGGTGTCTGCTCGGGGCGTGCACCCGCTGTCCTTGAGTGCTCCCTGAACATGGGCAGGCCATCGCGCAAGCCTCCCTGGTGAACGGGCAGTTCGACCGGAGGAGTGCACGATGGTCTTGTCCCAGTCTGACCTGACGCGGCTGCTGGAGTCACTACGTACGGCCGATGGAGTTGAGACGATCAGGGTGCTGTGCGAGCGCATCCTGCAGGAGCTCATCGAGGCCGAGGCGACCGAGGCCATCGGTGCCGGTCCGGGCGAGCACTCCGACCAGCGCACGACCTGACGCAACGGTCACCGCGACCGGCTGCTGAGCACCCAGGCGGGTGACCTGGACCTGAAGATCCCCAAGGTGCGGACCGGGTCGTTCTTCCCCTCGCTGCTGGAGCGGCGCCGGCGGATCGACCGGGCTCTGTTCGCCGTGGTGATGGATGCATACGTGCATGGTGTGTCGATGCGCTCGGTCGATGACCTGGTCAAAGCACTCGGGGCGGACAGCGGGATCTCCGAATCGGAGGTGTCGCGGATCTGTGGCGAACTCGACACGGAAATCGACGCGTTCAAGGAGCGGCCGCTGGACCACACCGTCTTCCCCTACGTGTTCCTGGACGCCACCTACTGCAAGGCCAGGGTGAACCACCGGATCGTGTCCCAGGCCGTGGTCATCGCCACCGGGATCTCCGCCACCGGGCACCGCGAGATCCTCGGGCTGATGGTCGGCGACAGCGAGTCGAAGCCGTTCTGGACGAAGTTCCTGCGGTCCTTACGGGCCCGTGGCCTCGAGAACGTCCAGCTGGTGATCTCCGACAGCCACAGCGGGCTGGTGGCCGCGATCCGCACCGTCTTCCTCGGAGCGGCCTGGCAAAGGCGCCGGGTTCACTTCGTCCGCGACGTCTTTTCGGTGATCGACAAGGGCTCGGGCGAGATGGTGGCGGCAACGATCCGCACCATCTTCGCTCAGACCACCGCCACGGCCGTCCACACCCAGCCGGACGTGGTCGCCGACATGCTCGGACGGCAGTTCCCGCAGGTCAAGACCATGCTGCTGGACGCTGCCACGGATATCACCGCGTTCGCTGACTTCCCCCCGGCGCACTGGAAGAAGATCTGGTCCACCAACCCGCTGGAACGGTTGAACCGGGAGATCAAACGACGGGCCGACGTTGTCCAGGTCTTCCCCAACCCCGCCGCCCTCGGCCGGCTCGCCGCCGCGGTCCTGGCGGAACTCCACGACGAGTGGCAGGTCTTCGACCGCCGCTACCTCTCCGAAGGCTCCATGGCCGAACTCCTCAATCCCAAACCCAGTGAAGACGCCCGCCGGCTTCCTCCACAGTCAGAACCGAATCAGCTCGGCCAGTGACTACACCACCCGATGGGACACGATCCGGAGTTGGCCAGCGGGCCGCGCCGTAACAGCGACCAGACGCCCTCGACCGGGTTCAAGCCCGGTGCGTATGAGGGCAGTTGGATGATGGTGAGCCAGTCGTGCGCGGCCGCGTAGTCGCGCATTCCGGCGGCCCGACGGGTGTTGAGATTGTCCCAGATCAGCACGATGGGTGCCTGGAGCTGGTGAGCTGTCCAGGATCTTGGGCTGTTCCAAGGCCGCGAAGTGCCCGCCTTTGTCGGCCTCGCCGTAGTGGATCAGATTGCTGTAGGTGTCTTCGATCCAGCTACGCGGCACGCGTGGGATGTCCCTCGGGAAGACGGTCACCGCGACCGGAAGCGTCACCCGCTACCGAGTGCTGCTGGCGCTGCGCCGTGGCGAGTACGGCGAGGCGATCCACAGCCTGCTCGGGCCAGTCGATGAGCTCCTCGCCGACCTCGTGAAACGAGGCCAGGACACCGACGTGTTCGCACAGCACCTGCCGGCGGGCATTCTGAGCCAGGTTGCCTACGGCGTCGTGTTCGCCATCGCGGACAGCGACCTGTCCAACGGGACCCTCGACGCCCGAGCAGCGACGATCACCAGCCTGCTGTTGCTGGGAGTTCCCGAGACGCACGCAATCGCCCTCGTGGGCGACCAGCCCTGACCCACAACACGCAGAATAATGACTAATCAGATTGGCTGGCGGGAGAAGTCAGCGACGCAACGCAGCGCGCCCGGCCAGGTTCACGACCGCAGGGATCTCGGTTCCCTCGTGGGCGCCCACCGAAGTGGCTACTGGCAACACCATGTCGTGGACTGTGGGATGAACCCGGCGAGACGCCACAGGTCTGCAGCCACCAGGTACGACGATCTCGCGGTCCGCTACGGAGCGACCGCGCTGCTCGCAGCCATCACAACGAGTGGCTGAGAGCAGCACTTTCGCAACGAACCTAGAAGACTGCGAGGGGATTGGCCGGGAGCCCGGTCGCGCCGTGCACGGGAATCGTGCCAAGCGCGAACAGGAAACTGTATCGCCCGATTTCGGCGCATACCCGCGCCAGCTCAGCCACGTTGACGCAGTCGATCAATGGCATTCCCAGCTCGGCCAGGGCGATGTTGTGCAGGACGGGCGATCCGCCTGACGGTCCAGGGAGCTTGTCGCCGATGTCGCCGGCGTACAGACACACTTCACGCTCCGCCATCCACTCGACGGCGCTCAGCGAGGTGGTGGGCAGGGGGCCGAAAGGATCGTCGGCTGCGACCCATCCCCCGCGCACAACCAGCGCATCACCGGACTCGACCCGCACTCCCTGTCGCTCCTCGGCCGCCGCGAGGTCGTCCGCGGTCACGACATGGTTCTCCGCGAGCCGCTCTCCCGGCGCCAGGTCGAGTAATACCCCCCGGGTCACGATTCCGTGGACGAACGCTGACGATGAACTCCGGCTGACCGTCGCCCCGGCAGTTGCCTCGGCGACTGAAACACCGGGGTAGACGGTGCCGTCGACCGGTATGTGCGCCAACGCGTCGATGTGCGTCGAACGCGCATGGTGGACGTTGATCAGCAACACATCGGTCAACGCCGGGGCGGGCGAACCCGTGAACGTCATCGTTTGCAGTACTGCGGCCGGCATGCTGTGCTCGGCGAAGGCGACCGGCGCGGCTATGGGTACCGGTGTGATCGGGTGAGCCAGGGAGACAACACGACCCGTCATGGCTTCGGCCACGCCGCGGACACGCGCAGCGGCCGTGATGAAATTCAGGGTGCCTCGGTCGTCGTCGGCGCCCCAGCGGCCCCGGTTGGTCAGCGGCCTCTCTCCTTGCGGCCGGGCAACTTCGTTTGTGTCCATCTTTCCTCACAGTTCAGAGTTGAGTTCGTAGAGGTGCTGGCTCAGTGCGGCTCAGCCGACGTCGTGAATGTCGGGGACATCACTTGGCCCACCGGGCAGTGGTCTGTCTTCCCGCTCCAGGCAGGCACGCTTGGGGCCGTGTCAAGGAGTCGACCGCGAGTTCGGCCTGCGAGTTCACGCGCGGGCAGATCACGTCGTCCTGCTGCTGGTCAGCCCGCAGCCAAGAGTCGCCGGACCCAGGCGCTTCGGGTCGCCGATGCGGTCTGCGAGAGCGCAGCTTGTGGCGCGATGCCGTCGAACCCGTGGAAACCGCCCGGCCAGACGTGCAGCTCGGTCTGGACACCGGCCTGCAGCAGCCGAGCGGCGTAATCAATGTCCTCGTCGCGGAAGGTCTCGACAGCTCCGACGTCGATGAAGGAGCTGGGCAAGCCGGTCAGGTCGGTCGCCCTCGCGGGCGCCGTGTAGATGCTGACGTCGCTGCCACCTCTGCGTTCGCCGAGCAACGCGTTCCATCCGGTCATGTTGCTGGTGGTGTCCCAGAGGCCCTCGCCGTCCAGTTCCTGGCTGCTCGGTGTGAGGAACCGGTCGTCGAGCATCGGGCACATGAGCAACTGACCCAGCAGCTCAGGGCCACCGCGGTCGCGTGCGAGAAGCGCCACGCCAGCCGCGAACCCGCCGCCGGCGCTCGCTCCGGTGACCACGATGCGGTTCGGGTCACCGCCTATCTCCGTGGCGAGTCCATGGGTCCCCAGCAGACCCGCGTAGCAGTCCTCGATCGGCGCCGGGTCGGGGTGCTCCGGTGCCAGGCGGTACTCCACCGACACCACGATGGCGCCGATGTCGACGGCCCAGTCCAGCACGCCGCCGGCCACGGTGCGGTTGTTGCCGATGATCATGCCGCCGCCGTGCATGTAGTAGAGGATGGGCGCTCCTGCCGCCAGACCCACCGGCTTGAGGACGAGGAGCGAAACCTCCGGAGCACTCTCCGGGCCGGGTACGGACAAGTTCTGCAGTTGGACCGTCCCGTTGCGCGTCAGGAGCTCGTCCGGGACCGCGAACATGGGGTTGGTCCGCAGTTCCTCGATGTTCTCGGGGGTAATGGTCGGTGATAGGTGTTCGTGTACCACCGTCAGCACTGCGGCGAGCTCAGGGTCGAGCGGCGGGTGCGTCCTGGCCATCTGCGATTCCTCGGTTCAGGGGGCGGTGATCTTGTCGGAGAGAGGGGCGATGATGGTGTCGGCAACCCAGCGTGCGACGCCGGTCGGGTAGGGCGCGCCTAGGCCGAGCACGATGTGGCTGAACCCGCCATCGAGCGCCGTGCGGATGGTGTGGCGGGTGTGCTGAGGCCGATCGTAGGAGACGGGCAGGACGATGGATCGGGTGATCTCAGCCGGGTTACGGCCGGTCTCCTCGCACAGGTCGAGCGTGGCGCTACGCTCGACCGCCTTGTCGATGCTGCCGCCGGGCATGTTCCACCGGTCCGCATGCTCGGCAACCACGCGCAGCGTCCGGGTGGCCTGGCCGCCGACCAGGATCGGGGGGCGGGGATGCTGGACGGGTTTGGGACTACAGAACGCACCCGTCAGCTGGTGGTACTCGCCGTGGAAGTCGAATGGGTGCGGTTTCGGTCCATAGTCTGCGGATGATCGTGCACGCCTCGGCAAGGCTTCCGACCGCGTGGGCGGCATCGTGGAAAGGAAGGCCGTGAGCTGCGTACTCACGCCGGGCCGGCGGCACGTCGGTGCGAGAGCCCGCGCCGATACCGAACTCGAGCCTGCCGCCGGAGACGGCGTCGACAGTGGCGGAGATCTTGGCCAGCATGGCCGGTGGGCGGAACCTGTTGCTGGTAACCATCACCCCGAGCCGCAACCGCTCGGTTCGGGCCGCGAGAGCGGACAGCAGTGTCCAACCCTCGAAGGTGGGCCCGTTCGGATCGCCACCGAGCGGCATGAGGTGGTCGAACAGCCAGGCATGCTCGATCTGAGGAATGCCGTCAGCCTCGTGCCAGACCCGCAGGATGTCGTCGTAGGCGATCTGCGCCGGGGCGGTCATGATTCCGAAACTGGATTTACCGGCCATTGCGAGGTGGTTGGTCACTTCGAGTCGATGCCTCCCAGCGGGTCGGCGGCCGCAGCCAGAGCCCGACGGGCGGTAGGCCACGCGTCGTTGTCCAGGCCCAGCGCGGTACGCAGATACGCCAGGGTGGCGTGCCGGACGAGCGCGACACGCTCGGAGCTTTCGTCGGTGGTGCGCGTGTCGTTGGCTCCCTGGATGCCGCCGAGTCCGTGTTCCGCGCCGAACAGGGTCAGCAGATCGGTGGCGCCCGGGCTGAGGTGGTAGCCGTCGGTGAACCAGTCCGGACCGCGCACCGTGAGCAGGGACTGGTCCGCGTCGCCGGCGACCATAAGACTGGGTGTCTTCAGCTCAGCGAAATCAGGGTTCATGAACGGGAAGTACCGGGTGGCGAGCGGGCTCAGGTCGGCGCCGCCGGTACCGGGCAGGCACAGCAGCACGGCCGCGCTGACTCGCGGGTCGGCCATGCTCTCACCGGGAGTGCCGTCGGCGTCGACGACCCGTGCGCCCGCCAGGGTGCTGGCGGTCTGTGCGCCCCAGGAGTGTCCGGCGACCGCGATGCGGTCGTGGTCGATGCGGTCGGCCAGCCCGGGCACGGCGGCTTCGATGGTGTCGAGCTGGTCGAGGACGTGAGTGAGGTCGTCGGTGCGGATGCGCCAGATGAGCGGGGTGCGCGGGTCGTCGGGAGCGAGGCCGAGGGAGTCGAGATGTGTTGGCTGGATGACGACGAAGCCGCGGGCGGCCCAGAAGCCGACCAGTGGTGCGTAATCGTCCATGGTCAGGGTCATGCCGTGCGAGAGGACGACGACAGGCAGGTTGTGGCCGGCCGTGGGCGCTGTGACCCGTACCTGCATGTCCTGGCCGCGGTCCGGAGCGGGCAGCGCGATCGGGCTGACAGAGATGACTGAGGTGGTGAAGGCGTTGCCGCCGTCGACTGACGTGATGCCGCTCATCTGGTGAATGCCTTTCTCAGTATGCCCAGTGGGCTCGTGCGGCGCGGCGTCTGGCATCATTGAAAAAGTGGAGCGCCGCTCCGGATCAAAATACGGAGCAACGCTCCGTTTTGCAAGTAGGAGGTGTTCACGATGTCCACAGCCGACACTCCGCCAGCAGCTGCAGGTCACAAGCGAGCCGACGTCCGCCGAAACGAGCAGAAGCTCCTGGACGCAGCTGCGGCCGTGTTCGTCCGTATGGGGGTCCACGCTCCCGTACGGGAGATCGCAGCAGAATCAGGCCTCGGCATGGGCACCATCTACCGCCACTTCCCCACCCGTGCGGACTTGGTGGTCGCGGTCTTCCGGCACCAGGTTGACGCACTCGCCGCAGCTGCCCACGCGACGCAGACTGCCGATGCCCCCTACGAACTCCTGCGGCAGTGGGTCCACCAATTCGCCGACTTCCTCGTCACCAAACACGGCCTCGCCGAGGCGCTGCACTCGGACCGAGCCGGATTCGAGAGCCTGCACAACGAGTTCGTCGAGCGCCTGCTGCCCGTGCTCGACCAACTGCTGAAAGCGTCCGCCTCCACTGGCTACACACGCGCCGACGTACGGGCCTACGACTTCATGCTCGCCATCGGCAACCTGTGCATCGGAATCGAAACCTTCCCCGACTACCAGGCCCGCCACATGATCGACCTGATGCTCGCCGGCCTTACCCAGCCCGTCCCGGCACCGACAGGCAATGAGGTGAGGTCAGCAACTCGGCCTTGACGTGCCCCCTGGTCCAAAAGAGGTCATCTCACTTGGCATGACATTCACTTGGAAAAACCAAGTATCACGGTTACGCTGCCGCTCCATGATCACTAGCGGTGGAAACGACGGGTACGAGTTCTCTACAGACCCGGATCGCCTCGACGTGGAACTAGTGCACCGTTGGCTCTCGACGGACGCGTTCTGGGCCCTGGGGCGTACCCGGGAAACCGTCGAAGAGTCGGTGCGCGGGTCGCTGAACTTCGCCATCTACGACGCCAGCGGCGACCAGGCTGCCTACGCTCGCGTGGTCACCGACCGTGCCACCTTCGCTTGGCTTTGCGACGTCTACGTTGCCCCCGCCCACCGCGGCAAGGGACTCGGGACGTGGCTTGCGACAGCGGTTCGCGACCACCTTGCTCCCTATCGGCTCAAGCGCGTCCTCCTGTCGACCCTCGACGCGCACGAGATCTACGCGAAGGCCGGTTTCGCCCCGGTACCGCACCCGGAGAACTTCATGATTCTGAACGCCGAGGGGTGAAGGGAGCGGACAGTCTGCGGTAGCAGATGAGGGTGCAGGCGATGCTGGATGGTCTCGCCCTTGTGGGCGGACAGGCTGTCCAAGATGACGTAGAGCGGGGCGCCGTCCGGGCGAGCCGCGCGGATCGGCCTGAGCGCGGCCAGGGCTACGGCGGAACGGCGGACGTCGTCGCGTACGCAGAACGGACGGGCATCCCGGTACGGGTGCTGTGGCCGAAGAATGCCAGCCGCTGACCGCCTCCGGGTGGTACGCGCCAGACTGCCTGGCCTCGCATGAGATGCCGGGCCATCGCCCGCCGTGGCTCCGCATACAACAGTGGACCAGCCCCAGGCACTACGCGCGGGGCTGGTCCACTGCGGTACCCGATCGGGCGGCAACCCCAGGGAGCCCGGCACCGTGACCGCCGTCTTGGGAAGGTGCGCACGGTACGGTCCGGGCATGACGACACCGGAGCACTCCCCCACTCCTGCCGAGGTCTGGCCGGGATGGACCCCGTCACAGGCCGCGCAGGACGCCTACGGCCGCCACCTGCACGACGCCGCCCGCGCCATCCACACCGCCCTGTTCGCCCGCTCCTACGACTGGGCCAAAGCCGTCGAAGCCTGGCAGCACTCTCCCGAGACACAGCCCGACGTGTTCATCGCCTCCCACCTCGACCAGCGCGACGACATCCTCGAAGCCGCCGCCGCACTCGACCTGATCGCCCTGTGCCACGGCTCCGGCAGCTACCACGACAGCGCCACCCAGCGGGGCATCACCGACCCGGCTGCGGAAGTGCGCAGCGACGCCGCCACCCTGGCACTGCTCCTCGTCGCTCACGACCGGCAGCAGCCCGAGGCGAGCCGGACCGGCCTGCCCGACATCGCCACCGGCCACGGCCCCGCCGACGACCAGACGAAGGACTCCGCCCGCGCCTACGTCCGCGCGGAATGGGCCGCACGCCAGGAACGCTGACCTGATGGCTTGCCGGGCCCTCAGCTCTGGCGAGGTTCCGGCGTGCAGCATCTGACAATGGCGGCGGCCACGTCTTCGGGATGCGAGACCGGTGAGAGGTGGCTGGAGCGCAGTTCGGTGACCGTGGCATTCGTCCGTTCGGCGGAACCACCGCTGCAGCCCGGGATCGAGGATCTGGTCGTCCACAGAGAGGACGTAGGTGCATGGCAGGTCATGCCACGCACCGCGCGCTGAGGGGCTCGAGAAGCACGCGCCGTGAGTCGGCTTCTGCAGTGCCGCCAGTACCCGGGTCGTCGCCGCCGGAACATCGGCTCCGAGCGCATCCCCGAACAGGTCGGGGTCAACGATCGACCAGCCATCTTCGCTGAACCGGATCGCATCGCGGCCACGGGTCACCGCGCCACGGTCGCTCAGCATCCGGATCGTCTTGGACTCGTCGGGGGCGTAGGCCGCGACGAACACCAGCGCGGTAACCCGGGCGTTTTGATGCGCGGCCCCGGATATCACCACGCCGCCGTAGGAATGCCCCACCAACGTCACCGGACCGCCGAATGTCGCAATCTCCCGCCGCGTCCAGGCGATGTCCTGTTCCAGCGAGGTCAGTGGCAGCTGGATGGCCAGCACACGGTGCCCCTCGTCTTGGAGGGCGGCAATCACCGCCTGCCAGATCGACCCGTCACTCCAGGCTCCGTGCACCAGCACGACGTTCGCCACTGCCGCCTCCATGGTTTCCCGACCCACGACCGGCGCCGTTAGCCGTCCCCGTCGCGGATAGATTTCATTGCAGGCGCTACGCAGCCATGCTGGGACGGCGGGTTCTGATCCAGGAAGTTGATCTCGTGGCCTTTCGACATGGGACCGCGATCGGATGACGCTTGTCGACATGAGACGGCGTCGGCTGTCGCTCGGCCGACACGCTGGCGACGACGTGGCCGGGGCCGCCAGTGCCGCGACGAACGCCGCCTTTCGTGTGCGGGGCAGGGGCTTGCCCGAGCGCGTCGAACTGGCCGAACCCTGACGGTGAGGCGGAGCATGGCGCACCGGGAACTCGATGGGACCGCGGCTGAACATCCACGTCGAAGGTATATTCCGCCCCGCCGCTCGGCGCGCAGGTCCCGAGTACACCCTCAGCCCAGGTCTGCAGAAGATCCGCGAACAGGGGGCATCACGCGTGGGCCGAGGGCCGCGCCTGGCCATGGGGGAAGCCGGAGGGCGAGTCCGAGCTCCCGAAGGTGCCGGCCGATCCCATCGCCCGCGGCGAGGCACTCAGGTATCGGTGGCGGGGCCGTGGAGGCCGCCAGCGCCTTTGAAGGTCTGCAGCACCGGGGCGCTGTCGACGCTTTGTACGCCGTGCAAGGTGGAGATCCGCGTACTCAGGTATGTGTACAGCGCGGGGATGTCGCGTGTTGCCAGCGAGGCGTGGAGGTTGGGGGACCCGCTCGTGGCGGCGACGAAGGCGACCTCGGGGTGTTCGGTGAGGGCGAGTCCGACGCGTTCGAGATGTGCGGCCGCCTCGGCCCCGCCTTCGAACCGTGGGCCGAGCGCACCTTCCCGGATCATCGCGTGATGGTCACTGAGTAGACCCGCGTTGCAGCGCCTCCAGCCCGTCAAGGATGGCCTGAAGGCCGATCTGGAATGTGTTGTCGGGCGCCGCGCCGTAGTCGGCGCTGTGGGTGTCGAGGCGGGCGCGCAGTCGAGGGAACTGTGCGGCGATCTCGCGGGCTTCGGCCTGGGCTTCGCCGATGGCCTGTTCGGCGTCACCGCTGCCGTCGCGCCGCAGTTTGCGGGTGAGTGAGGCTGTCGCGGCTGGGCCGAGGGCGTTGCCGAGGACGAAGGTGAAAACGGCGGCCGCGGCCTGGTCGGCTGCGGGGCCGGCGAATCCCGCGGCCTCGTAGATGGCGAGGAGGTGGTCGTCGTGGCGGGCCTTGCCGGGGCCGAACATGAGGAGGGAGCCAAAGGCCTGCAGCAGCCACGGGTGGCGGGTGAGCATTGCGTACAGGTCGCTGGCCATGATGGTGGCCGCCGTGCGCCAGCCGACCCCGTCGGGGTCGGGCAGCGCGATCTCGTGCCACAGTTGGTCGCCGGCGAGGGCGATGAGGTTGTCCTTGCTGCCCACGTGCCAGTAGACCGCGGTGGCCGCCGAGCCCAGCCGCTGGCCCAGTGCCCGCATGTTCAGGCCCTCCAGCCCTTCGGCGTCCAGCAGGGTGATGGCTGCAGCGAGGATCTGTTCGCGGGTCAGTGTGTTGCGGGGCATGGATTCACGATAGCCCTCGACTTGCACGCCGTTCAAGAAACTTCTTGCACTGTGTTCAAGTCGTTCGGTAGCCTCCACTTGAACACAGTGCAAGTCGCCGCGATGCCCGAGGCGCCGTGCGAGAACCACACCGATCGAGGGGGAATCGAGATGTCACACGATGCGCTGGCGGAGTTCGTCGAGGAGAAGGCCAAGGAGTTCGGTATCCCGGGTGCGGCGGTGGGAGTCCGGGTGGACGGACGGGAGCTGACCGTCTGCCACGGCGTGACGAGCATCGACAACCCGCTGCCCGTCGACCGGGACACACTGTTCGTGCTGGGCTCGGTCACCAAGACCTACACGGCGACCGCGATCATGCGCCTGGTCGAGCAGGGGCGGGTCGAGCTGGAGGCGCCGGTGCGCCGCTACGTTCCCGAACTCCGGCTCCCCGATGAGGACGCGGCCGCGCAGATCACCATCCTGAACCTGCTCAACCACACCGCGGGGCTGGACACCCGGATGGTCTTCGACAGCGGAGACGGAGACGACGCGCTGGCCCGCGAGGTGACCAACATGGCCGAGGTGGCGCTGATCGGCCCGGTCGGTGGCCGCGCCTCCTACAGCCAGCTCGGCTACAACCTGCTCGGCCGGGTCGTCGAGAACGTCACCGGCGAGACCTACGAGGCCGCTGTCACCTCACTCGTCCTGGAACAGGCCGGCATGACCGACAGCGTCTTCACCGCCGGACAGGCCATCACCCGCCGGTTCGCCGTGGGCCACAACCTCAGCGAAGGGGCGCTCAAGGTCGCCCGAACTTGGAAGGACACACGCGGCAACAACCCGGGCGGCGGCCTGGTGTCCTCGGTCTCCGACCAGTTGCGCTGGGCCCGGTTCCACCTCGGCGGCGATGACCTGGCGCGGCGCATGCAGGAGCCGACGGCGGAGCTACACGGCTCCACGCTCGGCGACGCCATCGGCCTCGGCTGGTTCCTGCGCGACGTGGACGGCGCGCGCACCGTCGGGCACGGCGGATCGACCAACGGTCAGTTCGCCAACCTGCTGCTGGTTCCGGAGCGGGACTTCGCCGTCGTGGCGCAGTCCAACGCCGGGCCCGACAACGGCCTGGAGTTCAACCAGGCCGTGCTCCGTTGGGCACTCGAACACTACCTCGGCGTGGTCGAGCGGGACCCCGAGCCGCTCCCGTACGACCCGCAGCGCGCCCAGGAGATCACCGGGCACTACGAGAACGAATTCATGACGCTGATCATCGACACCGACGGTGACACGATGACGGTTGAATGCCGGATCAAGCCTGAGATCCGCGCGGCGGCCGACAGGGAACTGCCGGCGGACCTGCCGCCGGCCGGCCTCGGCCTGCTCCCCGGGAACGGCGACGAGTACATCGTCACCGGCGGCGGCCTGATCGGCCAGCGCGGCCTCCTCACCCGCGATGCCGACGGCGCCATCATCGGGGCCGACATGGCCGGACGGTTCTTCAACCGGGTCTCCTCGACACCCTCCGAGTGACACCTTGGGAACCCCCGGAGAGCACCGCAGGCGAGGCTGGCACAGCTTCGCCCAGGTCCACAACATTTGATGCGATGAAGGGGCGGGGCCTCCGCCCTCGGGGGCCGGGTACATACCCGGTGTTCACGTTCGTCATGGCGAAGGAGGCCCCTGATGAACGAGTACGACGGACACCAGTACGTCGGCATCGACCTGCATCGCAGGCGCTCCGTGATCGTGCGTCAGACCGCGGCACGCAGCTGAGCGCAGTGCGCATCGCCAACGACCCGGTCGCGCTGGGCCTGCAGATTGAGCAGGCCGGCAGCCGCCCGGACGTGGTCGTGGAAGCTACCTACGGCTGGTACTGGGCAGTTGACGTGCTTCAGGCCGCCGGGGCCGAGGTCCACCTGGCCCACCCGCTGGGCGTGAAGGGCTTCGCCTACCGGCGCGTCAAGAACGACATCAAGGACGCCTCGGGCCTCGCCGACCTGCTGCGCATGGGGCGTCTTCCGGAGTCCTGGATCGCCCCGCCCGACCTACGGGAGTTGCGTGAACTGGTCCGCTACCGGGCCAAACTGGTGGACCTGCGCAGTGGGCTGAAGGCCCAGGTCCACGCGGTGCTTGCGAAGGCCGGGGTCCTCATCGCCGTCTCCGACTTGTTCGGCACCGACGGCCGCCGCCAGTTGGGGCAGACCACGCTGTCCGGTGCCGACACCCAGCGCGTGGTCTCCCTGCTGAAGCTGATGGACATCGTCGACGCCGAGGAAGCCGTCTTCAGCACCCGGATCGCCGAGCGGCTTCGCGGCCACGCCCACTGTGGGGCCATCCGGGGCTGCTCGGCATCGGACCGGTCCTGGCCGCAGTACTGGTCGCCGAAATCGGCGACATGCACCGGTTCCCCTGCGCCGACCGGTTGTGCTCCTGGGCCGGACTGACCCCGCGCCACTACGAATCCGACACCGTCGTGCGCCGCGGGCACGTCACCAAGCAGGGCAGCAAGCTCGTGCGCTGGGCCGTCGTGGAGGCCATCCGACGCGCCACCACATCCAAGATCGCCGAAGACCGGGCACGGATCGAGGCCCGCCGCGGCAGGAACATCGCGAAGGTCGCCGCGGCCCGCAAACTGCTCCGCTGGTCTCCTACGGGCTGCGCGACGGACACATCCGCGCCCTGGCCCGCCAGGCGGCGTGAGCAGCCCGGGTGGCGGCAGGCGCGCGGCCGGGCAATTGTCTGGCCCCCTCAACGGCGCGGCCGTGGATTTGATTGGCCCTGTCTGCCCCACGTCGTATCGCTCCATGCGGCCCAGCGCCGCGAAGGAATGACCGGCAGCCGAGTACGGCCCTGCCCTCCCGCATCGCGGACTGGAGAACAGCGACACCCACAACCGCATGCTCACACCTACCCCGGGACCACACCCCGGCCACGAGTCGGTCAGCCCTGCCCTATACCGCCAACAACCAGCAAAAACACCAACGTTGACAGAACCCGCCCCTTCAGGAATGACAATTACTCCATCAGCATCCGAACCACTCCTGATGTCAGTTGGATCAGCAGTGCCACTGATCCCTTCGGGCGGATCCGCTGCACTGACTTCGTGCCTGATCAGTGGGGTGCTCGTTGTTCCCGGCAGGATGGCAGGCATGGGCCATTGGGTGTACGAGTTCTCGGGCTGCCCCGACTCCGGGGACTACCAGCAGATCGCGGATGATGAGGAGCCGGGCGATGTGGTGCTGCGTGAACGCCCGTGCGGTCTTCGCATCGTGGACGGGTTCGTGCGGGAGAGCGTCGACGACATGATGATGGTGGCCCGCTTCCGGTGGGTGGTCAGCGGAGACCCGTCCGCGGTGGCAACGGCGGTGCTGCAGGCATCCGGACGTCCGCCCCTCGCGCGGCGGGATGCGTGGCCGGTGCCTACGGGCAGCGAGCCGGAGCCCAGCAAGTCTGCTTGAGGGACGTCCCGAGACCGCCGTCGTGGCTGTGCGCGACGGCCGTCGCGCACAGCCGTTCTCCTACTCCTCTGTGGCGGGTTCCTCAGCCTCGGTCTCCTCGGCCGCGGGGGTCGCGGGTTCTTCAGCGTCCGTCTCCTCAGCTGCGGGGGTCGGCGATTCGCCCTCCGCGGGGCCGGCCTCAGTCGTGGCCGGTGACTCCTCGGGGGTGGTCTCCGCCTCTGTCCCCTCGGTCGCAGTGGGCTCCTGTTCGGTGTCGCTCACGTGCTCACCGCCTTTCCGTGCTGACAGGCAGGAGGAGGCTTCAGGTGTCGCCTGGTCGGACGACCGTCATGATGCGGAATTCATTACTCATGATGTCACCGAACAGCGTGATTTGTGGGCTTCGGTGGACGGTCAAAACCGACGTGCTCACCGCCCCAGCACAGGTGCTGACGGCCACCTTGAGAACGATCAGTCCCGTGGGTTTCGCGGGAGGCCGGCTGTCCGCTCCTGCGGGAGGTCCGGCGGGTGACTCGCCTGGTCATCAGCGTGACCGGCACTGGCTCACAACTCAAGCCCCCCCGAGGGACCCGCGATGACTGTCCTCATCCCGTGGCGTCCCAACCACCCGTTCGGGGGGCGCTGTCGGGCGCGGGCCGGTCGGGTCGGGTTTGTCTGGGTTGGTAACCGGCCGGCGCGCAAGAGCCCGGTCTGGCCCTATGCGAGGAGAAACCGTGTCCCAGAGCATCAAGCAGTACAAGGACGCGCACACCGTCATCTACGGCAGCACCAGCCTGGACCGTCTCGTCACCGAGGAGCAGGCCGGTCACGCGGCCGCCTGGGAGGCCACCCAGAAGCTGAAGAAGTCCGGACAGCCGACCGACACCCAGAACCTGTCCCACACCCTGGAGGCGCTGGCCCGCCAGCAGGCCGACCGGCTCGTGGTCGACCTCGGCCTGGACCACCTGGACGATGAGGAGGTCAAGCGTCACGCGGTGGCCGCAGCGGCGCGTATCGCCCCCGAGTTCGCCACCGCCTGACCGCGACGACCTGTGCGCCATCGGGTGCCGACGGCAACGCGCCGGCACCCACCGCGTTCGCTCCCTGCTGCTCTCCCGGCCGTACGAGGCTGCACCGTCGCCCAACAACTGACCGCCGCCCCCACCCGGTCCGCCGCCGCGGGACGCGGGGGCTGCCCCGGCGGACCAGGGCGTCGGCGGCCGGCCGAGACGTTGGAGACGTCGCGATGGAGGCGCAGCCGGGCGTCGTCGCCGGCAGCGGCGAGGAGGGTCGACCACAGGGGGTTTTCGGGGGAGGTGTCGCTTTCCACCAGCGCCAGCAGTTCCACCTTGTCGTCGTGGTCGAGGCGGCCCAGTTGATTCAGGCCGGTCTTCTGCTGGATCTCCAACCAGGTGGTGGTGCGTCCCTCGCGGGCCGCCTTCTTCAGCGCACCGCGGACGGCCAGGGCGAACTCGGTCGCCGCCGCCTACGGCGCGGCGGCGACGATGTCCGAAGGTAGTCACCCCCTGTCCACATCGCCCGAGCCATACCCCTGCTTCGTCCCTCGCTCGCCGCATGCACACCTGCCTGAGCACAATTGCCTGCTGCCTTCACACTCCCACCCACGGCGTGGCCCCGCGCGCGGGCCCGGGGCACTCCCATGGCGTTCAAGACTCGCAATGGCGTCCATGGCGGGATCTGCTATACCCCGGCGCCATGGGCGATTCACGACTTGCCCTCGTGGTCCGTTGAACCGCCGGCGCCCGGCGCTCACGTTGTAGGGATGAAGTCCCTGATCGAGATCGTCCTGAAGGCTCTAGTCGGCGGCGTGTTCGTGGTGGGGTTCGCCTTGCTGGCGGAGGCCTTGCGGCCCAAGCGGCTGGCGGGCGTGTTCGCCGCTGCGCCGTCGGTCGCGTTGGGCGGTCTGATCCTCACGGTTGCGTTCAAGGGTGACGGCGACGCTGAGGAGGCTGCACGGGGGATGGTTGCCGGGGCGCTCGCGTTCACCGTCTACCGTCTCGTCGACGTTCCGGCGCTGGGCCGGTTCGGGGCCGTGCGCGGGTTGGCTGTGGCACTCGTGGTGTGGTTCGCAGCGGCGGGCGTCATCGCCTTTGCCGTGGCGCCATGAGCAGGTCGGCGAGGCCCGCAGGCGGGAACGGAAAGCACGACGCCCAGGACGCCGACCGGGTGCGGGGCGAGGTGCGGGCGGCCTCGCACATGCCGCGCAAGGACTTGCTGGTTCGGTTCGGCTTCGGCGCGGGTGTCTCACTCCTCGCCGCTGTCGCATCGGCGGTGTTCGGTCCGTTCGTCGGCGGAGTCTTCCTCGCCTTTCCCGCCATCCTGCTGGCCAGCCTCACTCTGATGACCAAGGAGGAAGGGCTCAGCAGCGCCCGTGACGATACGCGTGGCGCAGTCCTGGGCACTCTCGGGCTTGTGGCGTTCGCCGTCGTCACCACGGTTCTTCTCGATCACCACTCGGCATGGCTCGCGCTCGGGGCTGCGACGGCGGCATGGGCCGTGGTGTCGCTCGGCGCCTATGCCATCGTCCGAGCAGCGGGGCATGGAGGTGACGAACGTCCGGACACATAGCCGAGCCCCCTCGTGTGCCCACACGAAACACAGTTCGGGACCAAACGCCACCGCATACCGGAGGTCGCACCGTACGGTCCGCCCGAAGCCCTGGCCTGGGGTTCAGCGCCCCGTCCGCAGGAGGAGCGCACCATGGCCGGACGCCGTCACCGCAGCGGATGACGGATCCACAGCACAAACAGCACTCCTCGTGCGAGCGCCCACGGCTCGATGCGTCTCGCGACGGTGATCGGCACGCACGCTCGGCATGATCCTGATCACCAACCGCTAGGCCACCATGTAGGTGCTGCGCTCCGGGACCTGGATACCGCCCCCACCCGCCGCACCGAAGCTTCAGCAATCTCGTCGATCCTTGAGCGATCGAACCATGGACGCCGCACAAGCCTCACCCCGTGTCGCCGGCGCTGCCTCAAGGCGGCCGTCACCGCGCACGCCGAAGCCTCCGGGGAGAACAGGTTCGAGCTGGAGCAGGCCGCGAAGAAGGCAGTCCGGCACGCCGAGGGGGATCCGGCCGGGTAGCCGCCGGTGCCGGTCAGCCCACTGCCGTCGGTACACGCCTACGCTTGGGGTGTGGGCGTGCGAATGTCGTGGGCGTGGGAGGTGGACGGGATGGCGGGCGCCGATTTCGCGTCCGTCGACGATGCCGCCACGGCCATGGCCAGGAGCGTGGAACTGGCAGCCTCTCACTTCGGGACGGACCGGCAGCGAGAAGTGGTCCGCTCGTGCGTGATCCCCACGAGCGACCGCATGCGCACCGAGGGCGCGCGCACCCTCGCCGAGGGCCACAGGTGGTTCGGCGAGTGCCAGGGCCTGTACGTGCGGATGAACCCCGGGGGACGCGACAGCTAGCAGAGCCTCTAGTAGTCGGGGCACCCGGGGGAATTTCACCCCCGGGCTCCCACGGAACCGTACGTGACAGTCTCCCGTCATACGGCTCTCATCGTTCTGGGCCTCGCCCCTGCCGGGGCCGCCCAGGTCCAGTGAGCGAAGTACTTCGGGCGCACGGTATGGCCGTGGGCCCAACCGTCGCAGGGCTTGTTTCGTCCCGACCCGGTACTTCTTCTGGATCCACCGCAGCAAGTAGGTGTTGATGCGGTCGAGCAGCGGATACAGCGCTGAGCGATAGAAGCGCCCGTAGTAGTTCATCCATCCCCTGACCACCGGATTGACCGTCGGCCCGGGTCAGATGACTCCTGCGCGGTGCGCCGGTGCAGTCTCCAGGACCGCACTGTCCTGCTCAGCCTCTTCAGGGCTTGCTTACTGATCGCGGGCAGGAACGCGGTGAACATCACCCCGTGTCTGTCCTTGGCTCCCCGCGGCCGGAACGTGAACCCAAGGAACGTGAACTCGGTGACCGGAAACCGGACCCGACGGTTGTCGTCCTTGCCGTACACGATCCTGGTCTTGTCCGGACGAAGCTCCAAACCGACCTCGGCCATCCTGGACCGCAACGCGGCCAGGACCCATTCCGCTTCCGCCAGGGTGCGGCAGTGCACCACCGCATCGTCGGCGTAACGCTCGAACGGGCAGGCCGGGTACTCCCGAACCATCCACGCGTCGAACGCATAGTGCAGAACCAGGTTCGCCAAGACGGGCGACACCGCAGAACCCTGGAGCGTGCCCTCCGCCCTTTCCGTTGTGGACCCGTCGGGCAGACACAGCCCCGCGGCCAGCCACCGCTTGACATACAGCACCACCCAACGGGCGCCGGTGTGCACCTCGACCGCGGCCACCGCCTTGTCCCAGGGGACGGTGTCGAAGAACTTCCGGATGTCGAACTCGACCACCCAGTCGAATTGCCAGCACCGCTCCCGGCAGGACGCGACGGCGTCCAGTGCCGACTTGCCCGGCCGATACCCGAAGGAGTCCGGGTGGAAGATCTGCTCCACTCGCTCCGACAGGTGACCGGCCACCACCGTCTGCGCGACCCTGTCAGCGACGGTGGGCACCGCCATGACGCCTGACCGGCGCCTTTTCCCCGGACGCTCACCACGACGGTCTTCAACCAACGCAGCTCGGGGCGGTTTGACGCCTCCTACCGCAGGGCGACGCCGAAGCGCCACAAGACCTTCATCTTCCGCACAGCACCACATCAAGCAGGGTCTCTACCTACATCAACCTCACTCTCAGTGTTCGTGGGGGTTCGGCTCTCTCGCTGGTCACTCGGGCTCGACCCGTGTCTGGAGCTGCTGCCAGCAGTGGTGGACGTGCTGTTCAGCCTCGCGCACGACGGAGGCTGTAGCGTCGTCGGAGAGCGTCACCGCAGAGGGCACGGCTTTGCCGGCGCGGGATGCGGCGCGACCGTGCACCCGGTGGGTGAACCCGAACCAGGTGGCTCGGCCGCTCTGATGGAGGATGGCTGCACGGGCAACCAGGATCGTGGCGATGACTGCGGCGGCGGTCAGCGCGGCGGCCGCGTGCTGCTCGGACATGGCGGTGAGGGTCCTTCGGTTGGGTATTGGTCGGGAGAGGGGGCCGGTATCCGTGTCGTACCGGCCCTCCCGCATCTTTAAGCGCGTCAGCCGGGCCAGGTGCCGGTCAGGCGGCGGGTGGCGGTGGCGCCGGCGCGGTCGACGGCCGCTTTGACCCCGGCGAAGATCGCGCCTTGCAGCGTGGCGGCGAGCAGCACCTCGCGCCAGGAGCGGTCTTCGTCGGTGGCGTCCGGGGCGTCCTCGTCGTGGCCGAGCATTTTCCACGTCTGCTTGAACAGCGTTCCCGCGGCCATGCCGCTGACGGCACCGAGGGCCAGACCGACCGGCTTGTAAGCGATCTTGGATGCCTTCATCCGGAATTCATCCCTTGCGGTGGCGGCATGCCAGCCACACCACGGCCGTCACGCCCGCTGCAGCCAACAGCACCTTGCGGTTGTCCCGCGCCAGCTGCGCTCCCTGGGCCGTCTTCTGCCGCACTGGCTCGGGCGCCTTCTCCTCCCACGTCTGACCGGCCTGGGCCGCCTTCGTCCGGGCTTGTTCGGCGGCCTGGGCGGCCTTGTCCTTGACTGCGTCAGGCAGCCTGTCGTGCGCCTGGTGGGCCAGGTCGGCGGCTTTCGCTTTCAGTTCCCCGGCCTTGGCCGTGGCTTGCCCCTTGATCTCGCCGGCCTTCGCGGCGGCCTGGTCCTTGACCTCGGCGGCCTTCTCCTGGGCGCGCGCCTTGACGTCGGTTTTGGCTGCCAGTGCCTGGACCGTCTGCCTGAGCTCTTCGCGGGTGCGTTCGACCTGCTCGCGCAGTTCGTCGGGGCCGGCGGCGGTGGGCTCGTCGTGAGGCGGCTGGGTCATCGCTGTGCACTCTCCTTGATCTCGGCCACGTCGGCCTTCACGTTCTCGACCGTCTGCTCGCGCGTGGGCGGCGCGGCCTGGTCGACCTGCTTCTTTCCACTCATGGCCATCACCGCGGCGATCACACCCAGGACCGCGGTCACGATCAGCCCGGCTGCCCATACCGGCAGCGTCACTGACAGCGCAGCGATCACGGTGGCGATCAGCGCCTGCAGCATCAACAAGCCCACGACACCGGCGCCGCCGAACAGACCACCGCCCCTGCCGTAGCGCTTGCCCTTCTCCTTCATCTCCGCCCGCGCCAGGCGAAGTTCGCCGCGCACCAGCTCGGTCAGCTGCTGCGAGGCCCGCTGCACCAGCTCACTCACCGCCTCCTGGCCCAAATGGTCCGCGCTCCGGCCGGATCCGGCAGATTGCAGCTGGGTACTCGACACGGCGTTCACCTCCCCGTCCCTCTCAAGTTCCAGCAGGCCGGACGGTGCCATGCGCCCGACCCTCCGATGAGCGCACGAGTACCCCTAACAGGCGAGTCCAGGGCACACGGCGTCGCCCGCTTGCACCGCTCCGGCGCCCAGCACGCCCGACCCGTTTGCGCGGTGCGGCGGCAACCGGTTTGACGGTCAGCCAATTCGGAATCATGACCGCGGACAAACGGATCACGTCCCGTCTCCTCGGTCCTGCGCCTGAGCGGCCAATTCCGTCGCATCGTCGTGCGGTGCGCCGTACGCCACCGCCCAGGCGCGTTCTTCGCCTGCAGTTGCTTGACCTCCACCCGCAGCTGCTTGACCTGCAGAACGAGGACGTCGACGCGCAGACAAGCGCGGCGTTCTCGGCCAGGGAACGCGGGTGGGGCCATGCGTATCACCGAGGGTGCCGGCGGAGCGGGACGCAGGTTCGCCTGCCCCCGTCACCCCTTGGAAATCCCCGCGCCGAGGGAAGGCCACAACACCATGACCGGAAAAGAGGTGAGCTCTCCGAGATGGGACTCGCACGGCTCGGCGGGCCTTGCTTCCGGACCCCGCTTGCAGCGGGCAGCCCCATGGCCAGCTGCCATACCGACGTGATCAGGCTACGTCGCGGTAGCGCGGGGCCGGTCAGCGCCCTGCGACCGGCTTGTGCTGTGGACCAGCCGGAGATGATGTCCACGGGCGTGCTGGGCCACCTTCGGCCGGTCCGGCAGCCAGTCCTCGATGCGGTCCATCCCGTACAGCAGCAGGCTCAGTACAGGCAGCAGTGTCCTGTCTCAAGGAAGTTAGTCGTCCGCGCGACGCTGACCTGCGTGGACTAGGTCGGATGAGACGGGTGGACTTGGTTCGTTGAGACGAAAGGTCGGCGCCTGGACCGATGGGGACTTGCTGATGTTCCGCTCGTCGCCTCAGGTGATCTGGCTCCTGGCATGGGAGCAGGCCACCAGGAAGGGATGTCGAGGAGCCGTCGGTGTGCACGCCCCTACCGGGGCGTGCACACCTGAAGAAGGTGCCTGGGCCGGTCGCGGCTATGATCCGCATCTTCGAGCGATTGGGGACCTGGTGGGGATATTTCGGCGCGGAGAACGTCGTGATGGGGTGGACCTGCCGCGCGACGGCGAGTTCGAGTTCCTGTCCGAGGCGGAAGCCGCCCGGCTGCGTACCTTCGTCCGCGAGGCATTCGCGGAGCGCGGCATCGAGGTAGCGGTCGAACCGGGCCGCGTGACCACGGACTCGGGTTGGCGCTTCGGTCTCTCCAATCTCGCGGCCGTTTGCCACAACGACAGCCGCGGCCCCCGGTGCTGGCGGACGCTCGTAGACGAACATGTCGACCGGGTCATCCGATCGTTGGATGGACCTCAGGCTCTCAAGGCCCTGCCGCACGAACAGCTCCTGGCCCAGCTCTACCCCCGCTTCATTCCCAGCGATCCCGCGCTCCTGAAGGCCTTCGGGTACGGTCCCCCTTCAGTCCCCGGGCTGCTGGAGGTGCTGGCGCTCGACCTCCCGGAAACCGTCGACATGCTGACCGCGGACTCCCTCTCCAACCTGGGTGACATCACGGCCCTTCGAGACCGTGCGTTCCAGAACCTACGAGCCGTCCGCGTTGACAAGCACAAGGTGGTCAGGGACAAGGACGGCTCCCACTTCGACGTGCTGACAGGCGGCTCGTACTTCACCGCGAGCCTTGCCCTGGTCCTGGACGAGGTCGTACTCCGCTACACCAAGGACGCACCGGCGCCGGACGGAATCCTGGTCGCGCTGCCGCACCGGCACCAACTCGCCTTCCAGGTCGTCCGCGACAGGAACGTGGCCTCCTCGCTGCACGCCATGGCCCGGTTCGCCGCCATGGGCTTCGAGCAGTCACCGGGCGCGCTGAGCCCCTCGGTGTTCTGGTGGTACGAGGGCAGCTTTACCCAGGTCGCCACCCAGGACGACGCCGGCCTGCACATCAAACTCACCCAGGAGGCCATGGACCTGGCAGCACGTTTCGCGGGCAGGTAGCCAGGCCTGTCTCGACACGGCGCCGCGGACCACAACGATTGAGACGACGGACGCCATCTGCGGGCGGCGAACCAGATCACATGAGATTCGAGGGAGCTCACCATCTCAAGTGATCTGGTTCCCAAAGGTCCCGGCCCTGACTCTGAACCAGATCCATCGAGGCGGGCCAGCTGACTTTCAAAGCGTGGTGTCGTGGGGACCAGCGTGATCGAGCCTGGTGACGGCTGCTTTGGCGGCTCGCTCGATCTTCGCGCACTGGGCTGCCCAGAAGGCCGCGTCGCGTTGGGGAGTCGCGTACTGGGCTGTTGTGCCTGTCGACTCGTCGAGTTGTTCGCGCAGGATGTCGGCATGTCCGGCGTGCCGGCTGGTCTCGGTGAGGATATGGACCAGGATGTTGAACAGCCTCACGTTGGGCCGTGGCCACCAGGGCACGTAGCCGGGGGAGTCAATGGCCAGGTCGGTGATCGTCTTGTCTGAGTGCTCCCAAACGCGACGGTAAAGGTCGATGATCTCCTCACGTGTCTCGTGTTCGGTCGCCCACATGTCGCCGCCGGGCTCCCCGGCGTCGTCCCATCGAGGCAGAGGTTCGGGGAACGGCCGGTCGAAGACCTCCCCGAAGTACCTGGACTCCCAAATCGACAGGTGCTTGACCAGGCCGAGAAGGTTCGTGCCCGTTGAGGTCAGGGGGCGGCGGATGTCGTACTCGCCGAGCCCGTCGAGCTTCCAGAGCACCGCCTCGCGGATCTCTCGCAGATCGCTGTGCAGGTACTCTTTCGCGAAATCATCGATCATGGGGCACGAGCCTGTCATGTCGTTCGCCGCGCGACCAGGAAACGTGCGCACTGGAACGGCAACCTCGAAACGGCCCGTCACGCAGTCCGCAGCGGTCACCGACAGCGTCCGTGCAGCGCGTCCATATACGACAACTGAGCGCACGGCGATCCAGGGGTCCAACCCATCCAGTACTCCCGGCGCCCTCAGTCGCGCGACTAGGTTCGCTGAGACAGAAGCCCGAACGACTCGGTTCGTTGAGAAAACGACTCGATTGAGTGAGACAGGACAAGCAGCAACACAGCGACGGCGATCACGGTGACAGATCCCTCCGGCCGGCGATGCAGCCCCTCTCGACGGCTATGGGCGCCAACGAGAGCCGGGCGCCCGTACAGTCGAAAGCGGTCCGGGCCGGATTCATTAACTATGACTCTGGCCCGGACCGCCTTGTGCGCGAGGCTCAGTCGGTTCGTCGGGTGGAGCCGAGAAGCTCGCGGTAGCGCTTTGCGTGCATGGCGAGGTTCTCGTCGGACATGGTGCGGGCGCCGTGCAGAACCAGCGGCTCGGCGAGACGCATGCCGATCAGGCGGGCGGTGGCGTCGAGGGGCGCGAGCAACTGGGTCATTGTGAAACGGGAAGTGGGGTCGACGGAAGCGTACGACTCTTCCGGCCCGCCTGTGGAGGTGACCAACTGGAGGGTCTTGCCGCGCAGTGCGGAACCGCTGCTGCCGTAGGCGAAGCCGTAGGTGAGGACCTGGTCGATCCATGCCTTGAGCACTGTGGGGACGGAGTACCAGTACCAGGGGAACTGCCACACGATCCGGTCGTGGTCGCGCAGCAGTTGCTGCTCACGGGCGACGTCGAAGAGGCCATCGCGGTAGGCAGGGCCGAGCTCATGGACGGTGACGTGTGCGAGGTCGCTCACGGCCTCGGCCAGGCGGGCAGTGATGCGGGAGGAGGCCAGGTCGGGGTGGGCAACGACAACCAGGGTGCGCGAGGAGGGCGGGCCGGCTGAGGTCGCGGAGAGAGGGCTGGGATGACGCATCGGAGTTGATCCTTGGCTGTGGTCGGCTTACGGGAGAGGCGGAGCAGGCGACCCGTACGCCACCGTGGACGTCAATCAGGTCTGCCGGTGACGTAGGTGTCACTCACTTGATGGAGCACGTGTCCCATGCCTCGATTTAGTGACGGATCGTTCCGTCATGGAGTTTGTGACGGAACGATCCGTCTGTCAAACTGACACCGTGCCCAGCGCGCGGCCAAAGGGCCCACCGCGCACCGCGTCGACTCGATGCGACGCATGACAAGCAGAAGGAGCGCGTCATGGCTCGCAAGACAGCGGAGGAGAACCGGCGCCACGTCCTGGCCGTGGCGAGCCGCCTGTACTACCAGCGCGGCATCCGCGCTGTCGGTATGGACCTGGTGGTCAAAGAGAGCGGGGTCGGCAACGCCACCGTCTATCGGCAGTTCCCCAACAAGGACGCTCTTGCCAGCGCCTACACACAGGACCGCGCCGACGCCTGGTTCGCGCGTATGCGCCAGGTCTCCGACCAGGTCGACGACCCGCGCGAGAAGCTCCTCGCGATCTTTACGGCCGTCATCGAGGAGACCAGACTGCCCACCTTCCGTGGCTGCCCCATGCTCAACACCCATACCGAGTTCCCCGACCCGCAGCACTCCGCAAACCGTGTGGCGGTCACCCACGAGCAGAGGGTCCGCCATTGGATGCGTGACTTGGCAGCCGACGCCTGCGCTCCCGACCCCGAGCAGCTCGCAGACGATCTGGTCCTCGTCCTCAATGGTGTGTACGTCACCGCCACCGTCCTTGGCCCCCAGGGCCCCGCCCAGCGCACCGGCGAGCTCGTCCGTCGCCTCATCTGGACTGCCTGCGACGAGCCAGGCCGCCCCTGAATCCGGCACCATGCCTGACCAACCGGGCGCCAGGAGGGGGTCGTTCGGCCCACCGTGCAATCCTGACAACGCCGCGGGATCCGCTCGCATCCACGCCCGTACCTGCCGGAAAACGATGGGGCCGGACGGTCAGAGCACCATCACACCCGGCCGGTCCGGTACCAGCAACGCACCATCCGGGCCGGCGGTCGACACAGCGTGAGCAAGACACCGCATTCACAGGCGCCCCTATAGCAGAGGGACGCCGGGTACCGTCCTGACCAGGTTGAAGCCCTCGCGGGCGGCGTATCGCCTGAGGTATCGGATGATCTCACGTCGGGTCTTGCCTTCCTGGGTGCGGCGTTCGTAGTACGCCTGGGTGCGCGGGTCGTGGGGCAGTCGGGTGAACACGATGCGGTGCAGGGCCGCGTTCACCTGCCGGTCGCCGCCGTAGTTGAGCCGGCACGTGCTCCGTCGGCCCGACGAATACTCGACGGGGCTGACCCACACAGGGCGGCGAAGGACGCCTCGGTATTCAGCCGCTCGGGGTTGTCCCCCATGGTGATCAGCAGAGTGACGGCGCTGTCCGGACCAATACCCACTGGTGCCAGCAGCTGCGGGGCGTGGCGTTTGACGAGCTGGGTCAGGCGTTGGTTCAGCTCATTGAGCGCGCCGCGCCGGTATCCGCATGCTGTTCGACCACCTGGCGACTCATCCAGGCGAGACGTGGCAAGAGCGCTGGGATGCCTCTGGCTTCAACGCGGAGAACGCCCCGCCGGTCAGCATCCTTGCCGCAAACCGGAGCCGGGCCAGCAGCGCAACCTCCGCACTGAAGATGGCCTTCGGCCTACGGATCATCCAGCCGTCCCTGTCGGGGTTCCGGGTGAACAGGTTCTCCGGCTACGCGGAGCCGTTCCGGTTACTGCAGGACGATCCGGCGCTGGACGAATTCGTCAAGGTGGTCGACGCCCATACACGGCTGAACTCGGTCCACAAGCACAGGGCGAAGTTCGACGCCACCTGCGCGCTCACCACCCAGGGCATCGCCCTGGAGCACCTGACGCCCTCGGCACTTCTGCACTACTCACTGGCGAACAAGCGGCTCGGGCTCACGCACGGAGCCTGCAACAAGGTACGTCCTCCCTGGCCGATAAACAGGTTCCGAGCATTGCTCCACACCCGCTCGCTGACGCTGCTCGACCGCGATCAGGTGTACGCGCGCCTCAGCGCCGGCGGACCTGGACTACGGACTGCTGTACCGCGCCGTCGAGCGCCTGCGGCTCCGGGAGGTGTTCGCCGAGATCGGCCTCGACACGATGGATCCGGCGGGGCATCGGCTGCATGCGGTGGTCTTGGACGCCGGCTTCCGTGCCCTGTTCGTCGGGGCTCTCGCTCATGCTCGGCGGTACCGCCGCCTCGGGCGCCTATTTACCGGCGCGTATCGGCGAACTCCGTTACCGCCACGCACCAGGAAGGCGGCTGTGGGTCCGCGGACGGGACCGCCACGGCGCGGTCCCGTGAGGCGGTTCGAACATGACCTCTCAGTGAACGAGCGCCTTCAGTAGTTTGGGCTTCGATGCATCGGCCCATGTGGCCGGCAGTCCTCGTTCACACCCCTCTGCCACGGCTTGCTCCTGGCCGTACAACAGGCCCCAGGTGAAGCCGGGCTCTCCCGCCGCGTGCGCCGCCAGGGCCAGGTTCCGCAGGGTGTCGCGCGCGACGACGCTGTCCTGATGCTCACCGAGCATTCTCTGTACGGCTTTGACGCGCTTGGCGAGCCGCCTCGCGGGTTTGCCGAGCGATGCCCGCGCCGGTTCGGTGGCGTACCGCGTCTTCTTGGCCGCCTTGCGGGCCTGGTGGAGGGCCGTGTCGCGCTCCGTGCCCGGGGCAAGCTCCAGCCCGTGTGCCACCCGGCCGGCCAGCCGGGCGTGCTCCTTGAGAATCGCCTTGACCATGACTTTCTCCGGCTTGCGACTGGCCTTGCGGCACAGCGGCGGCTGCTCCGTGAGTTCGGCCAGCGAAGTCAGCAGGGCCAGGTACCGGGATGAGAGCAGGGCGTCGAGGGTGCGCTGGCGCGCCTTTGAGGTGCCGGCGACGTTCCACACCTGCAAACGTGCGTCGACAGGCCCAAGGATCAGCTCACGGGGCGACGCTCCGATACGCGTGCTGAGCCGGTCCACAAGGACCTCCTGGTCGCGTTCGACGCCAAGCTCTCCGCCCAGCCACTTGAGCTCCGCACGGATCGGATCGGTGACCTCACGGTCCAGCACCGCACGGTAGGAACGCAGGATGCTGCGGAGCCGCCGACACGTGACGCGCATCCTGTGCACGGAGTCGGGCAGGCCGCGGCGTACCGCGGGATCGACATTTACCAAGGTGCGCCTCTGCTCGTCCACGTACCTGAGGACCTCGTCGGCGGCTGAGCCGGGTACGACGGCCTCGGCGCGCCTGTCCGGCAGGCGCGGCGCTCCCGTTCCAGTTTCTTCCAGCGCCCGGGCCAGCCTGGATGAACTGTCGGCGCGGTCGATGCCTTTCTCGCGCAGCGCCTTGTCGACGGCGTCGAGCAGCAGGGGATCGGCGTCCTTGGCGAGTTCGACCTCCATTTCGGTCCATGAGGCCCGTGTGGTCGTGGCGAGCAGGGACTCGGCGCGGACGCTGTCGAGGCTCAGCTCTGCGAGGACCGCGCCTTCGGAATCGATAAGGCGCCGCGTGCTTCGGGAGGACCGGATACGGACCACGGGCCTGAGTTCTCCCCCTCGGGTACGTGAAAGGGTCAGGTCGCGCAGAGTGTCCGGAATCTTGTCGGACAGCGGGGCCTGCACCTCCTCCCGGCTGTCCCCGGACGTGGGCAGTTTGAGGTGCCAGCCCGCATCAGCCCCGCCGGTCCTTCGCCGAAGCGTTGCCGAGGCGCCCACCATGCGCAGGTCGTCCGTGTCGTAGTACACAGCGTCCAGTTCCTCGAGGCCCTTCTCCACGACCGACACGATGCCGTGCACACGGGTGAGGTCCGGCAGCCACGAGGTGTCATCGGCCGACGGAGCTTCGTACTTTCGCTCTGTCTCGCGCTTCGAACGGGTCATACTGGGCGCGTGCACGCGACAGCGCGGTTCAAACGCTTGTGTAGCAACATCCCCGTGGTGAGCAAGCCGACTGAGCAGGCGGTGTCGGCTGTCCCAGAGAGGGTGGCCGACGAGTGACCTGGCCTCTTTGGCTGCGGCCTCCCGCCGGCTCGGCCGCGGGCGATCAGCACACCATGGCGCCGCGTCTGTCGTAGAGAGGGGTGGCGGAGAGGGAGGTGTCGGCGCTGGCGCCGGTGATGACAGCGGTCTGGGCCGCGGGTCAGCTCCTTTCTGAGCCGTGCACGAGGAACGGCGCCACCCTGCCCGGCGCGAGCTCGCAGCGCTGCCGTACCCACTACGCCCGCGCGTTGCTGAGCCAGGTGCCCAAGTCCGCCCAGCCCTGGGTGGGACGTGATCGAAAGGGCGGTCTACGAGGGCGGCCGTGGGCCGTTCGCGGCAGACGTGCTACCTGCTGGCCGGCCCAGCCTTCTGGAGGCGACCAGCGAGGCGCGCTGTCTGGAACCGGGGGAACCGGAGTGCACCGGCGGTTGCTGCGGTTTCCTGTCCGTCGTCGTGCAACGGTTCGGGGACACCGTGCAGTGGTCGGACTGGGAGGTTCCGCACGCCCCCGCCTCCCCGCTGCCAAAGTTCCACTTCGACGCCGGCCAGTACGACGCCGAAGTGGCTCGCGCTGAGGCAGACCGGTGGTGCCAGGTCCACATGTAGCCCAGCACGGCGCCCCTGCCTGGCTGCGGCCTCTCACTGTCGCCGAGTTCTTGGCCAGGGGGGGCCGCCCCCAGCCGGCCCGGTGATGTCGAAACTCGGCGCCGAAACGACCGGGGGTCGCGGCCCGCGCGGCGCTGATCGAGGAGGCTGCGGCCTACGCCGCAGTCGAGGCCTCTGTGCCACACTAGCTTCAGCGGCCGTCTTGCATCCCCCGTCGAGGCGGCCGCTGCTGTGTCAGCCCCGTGGTTCGGGAAGTGCGCCGGGCTTCGTCTCCACTATCTCCACCTCGGTGCAGCCGCCGCCCTGAAGCTCGGCCTTCCGCCGGTCGGCGCTCTTCTTGTCGTATGGGCCGCGGCCCATAGCCAGTACGCCGCTCAGCCCACTCCGGACCGTCCCGAGGGAGCGATCATCGCCACCACGGCACCCGGCCGATGGATCGGCGAGCCAGTCCGGGTACGGGACCTCAATCCGTGAGGGTGGCCTCCGCGGGTCTGATCGGATGCCCGGGAAGCTCATCGCCGCGCAGCATCGAGCGAGATGTTGGTGCTCCGCTCGTGAGCAGGGCGTCGATCTCGACGGCACCTCCTGGCCCTGCCTTGTCGGCGGCACTGGAGACTCCCGGACATGCGCGGCGCGGGAGAGGGCCGTGCAGGCTGGCCACCGCCTCCTGTGCCGTGCGCGGCGCCTGAATCAGGCGACGTCCTGCAGGACCTCGTCGCGCAGTTGACGGCAGGAGCGGGTGATCAGCCGGGAGACGTGCATCTGGGAGATCCCGAGCTGCTCGGCGATGCTGCTCTGGGTCATGTCCTTGAAGAACCGCATGTACAGGATGGCGCGTTCCCGCTCGGGCAGGGCCTTGAGGTGGGGCCTGACGGACTCTCGGTCCACGACGGTCTCCAGGGCCGAGTCGGAAACACCCAGCGAGTCGCCGAGGGAGAAGCCGTCGTCGCTGCCCGGGAGCCCTGCGTCGAGGGACAACGCGCTGAAGCTCTCCAACGCCTCCAGTCCGGCCCGGACGTCCTCCAGGCTCAGACCCGCCCGCTCGGCGATCTCGCAGATGGTGGGCCAGCGGTCCGAGACGCCCGCAGAGAGGTCCCGGCAGGCCAGGCGTACCCGGTTGCGCAGCTCCTGGACCCGGCGCGGCACGTGCAGCGTCCACATGTGGTCGCGGAAGTGCCGCTTGATCTCACCCGTGACGGTCGGCACGGCATAGCTCTCGAAGGCCTTGCCACGCCCGGGGTCGTAGCGGTCGACGGCCTTCACCAGTCCGAGGGCCGCGACCTGGCGCAGGTCCTCGTAGCTTTCCCCGCGACCGCGGAAGCGGCTCGCGATGCGGTCGGCCATCGGCAGCCAGGCCCCGACCACCTCCTCACGGAGGGTGTCGTGCTCAGGTCCCGGCGGCAGGGTGGCCAGTCGGCGGAACGCTCTGTCGGTGTCGGGGGCATCCCCGTGCGGACGGCGTTGCGTGCTCGTCTGAGTTCCCATGGCTTCGCAACTCTCATGCCTGGCGGATCGATGATCACCGTGGAATTGCGACCGCGTGTCGGACAACCGCATCCGGGCGACGATGACGTCACTCCCACGGATGGGTGCCTCCAGTCCGAAACACTCATACGACTCGTTCCCATGAACATGGACACCAAACACCACATTCACGAAATACCGTTCGCACTGACGGGGTGCGGTGCGCCTTCTTCGCGCGGGCCTCGGGCATCAGAGGTGGACGCCCAGGTGGTCAAGCCTTCGCCTCGCGGGAGCTTGCGTGGCCACCGGTCAATTGACTCAGTCGTTGAAGGGCGCGGTCACCGGGACGGACCGTCCCGGTGACCGCCGGTCGCGCCGGGGCTGGGCACACCCGGCGCTGATGCCATGGGGCGGCTGGAAGCAGCCCCATGACCTTGATCATTCTACTGAGGCAGTTCTGCTGGCAGTCCGCCTTCGAGGGCGCGGCCTGGAGGACGGCCATGATGCGCCACACGTGGCTGCAGCTTCGGTGCCCTCTCGAGGGCGCTCGCAGCCGCGGTCGAAGCACTCCTGTCGCGCGGGCCCCTTGCCCGGCCGCCGTGGGTGAAGTCGGCTTTGGCCCGGGCAGAGGCCCGACGGGGCAGGCGGGCTCGGAGACCAGAGCTGAACACCGAGCTCATCTACCGTGCGAAGCGTTTTCAGTGTGGGACTGATCGGGAAGGGTGTCACTGGTGACGGCCATACGGGCCGGGCTTCGCCTGCTCTCCGAAGGCGAAGCGAGGCTGCTGCGGACACCGCGCCGACGTGTCCGTAGCAGCCTTCTGCTCTGCCGCCAGATCACGGCGGTTCTGCTCGTTCACCGGAGTTCCAGACGCCGAGTCCGTGGGCGGTGGCTCGAACGCCGGCCGTGAGCCTGGGCGTGTGTCATGGCAGCGGCTTCCCAGCACAAGTCGGCCGCGGGCAACGGTAGCCGGGCCGCCGCCTGGTGTTCCGCCGGTAGGGGCTGCGACGGGGCGGGCATCAGCGGCTGCGCCTGGACGGTGATGGCGCGGATTTCGTCCCGCAGCCGCGGCAGCACCTGGTGCAAGGCCCGCGCTGGACGGCGTGGAAGCGGGCGGCCTCCTGGGCGGTACTCGGGCGCAGCCGGGTAGCTGTATGGGCCCAGGCGGCCAGCTGGTTCCGTCCGAGCTCCTGATGGTCGCTATCGAGCACCCGAACCGTGCTGACGCTCGGGTCGGCGGCGGCCGCCACGAGTCGTCCGCAGCCGTGCACGCCCGGGCGTGCACGGCCCGGGTGGGCAGCGCGGTCATCACGTCGATCTGCAGGGTCCGGGCATGCCCGACCAAGTTGGTCTGCCGGCTGTCGGCGGCGCGTCCGGCCCGGGCCACCACGTGGATCCGGTAGCCGTCCCGACCGGCCCGCGCTGACGGCGAAGTCGGCGGCGCTGGTGTAGTCGGCCGCGATCAGCAGGTCGCCGCGCCGCCCGCGGACGTACGCTTCCGCTTCGGCCTGCCAGTCCTGCGCGTCGGGCCGGACCCGTTCATCGGCGATGCGTGGAGTGTCCCTGACCAGCTGGAAGTGGTCAGGGTGCGTGCCGCGCAGCAGATCGGGGTCCTGCAGGACTGCCCCCCGGCCGCATCGCCCGGCGCAGCATCCGCCTCGTCTCCAGCTCCTGCGCGCCCGACTCACCGACCAGGTAGACGACCAGCGGGTCGGGGCGGAAGACCGACTTGCGCAGCAGCGTCGGGGCGATCAGCTCGTCGAAGGCCCACCGGTGCTCGCGGACGCTCAGGCGGTGGTAGCCGGTCCTGGGCGCAGCAGGCAGCGGGTGAGCGACCCGGCGCACCGGCTCGGCGGCCGCCGCGGCCCGCTCAGCATCCCGGGAGACCGCCAGTCGGCGGTCTGCCGGCAGCCGCGCAGCTCGTCCTCACCTGGGATGAACAATGCCTGCACGTGACCGTGCATGACGCCTCCTGCCGACTGCCCGAACAGCGTCACCTCTCTGACACTGCTCTCGGGGGACGCGGTCTTCTCCTGGTCGAAGCCCTTGCCGACAGCTGGCAGGCACACCGCTGCCCGCACGGCAAAGACATCACGGCCTGCTTCCAGCGGCCCGCGTCCGATGCGCCCGGCGCAGCCGGCTCCGGCAAGCACCAGTGACCCCGTGCCCGGCCTTGCCGCGCCGTGCATCATCGCGTCGCGGCGCACTGCGAACGCGCGGTTCGCTTCAGGTCCCGGCAGCCGGGGCCGGCACGGTCCTTGCCTGCACCGCCGCGTCCAAGGCGTGACGTACCTCTTCCGGAAGCCGTTCGCACCGCGGCCACTGCCTGATGTGCTCCGCGATCTCCCGCAACCTGGTGTTGGTGTGCTGCGAGACGTCCCGGAGGATCTCCCAGGCCGTCTCGGGGGTCGCGCCGCTCAGGGCGATCACGACACCCATGGCCTGGTCGACGGTCGCGTGAGCGGTGATGGCGTGCCGGAGCTGGGCGACCTCCGTCTCAAGGGCCGCAATCCGGGCGAGGTTTTCCACGTCTTCGGACATCGTGAGGAGGGCTCCCTGGTCGGACTGCGATAGCGGTCTCTCTCACTGCTGCCCGCACCAAGCGTCCTCGAGAGGACCAGGAACGAACGGTCGGTGCCCTGGCTGTCCATGAAACGAAATCCGGCCTCGGACGTCGCGATAGCCCCTCCCCGCCGGGCGTTCCCGCTGGCAGGATGACGGGGTGATGGACTCGCTGGTGTTCGAAAGCGACAACCTCGGCGTGACGGAGGAGTTCCTCTGTCACGCCTATGCGCGCATGCGCATCGGCAGCACGACCCCCACCGCCGGCACGGCACGCGTACGCCGCGACACCACGACGTCGATCAGCGTCGACGAGCTCGACCTGAACTTCGAGATGTCGTACTCGGTCACCCCACTCGGCCGAATCTGTCTGTGCGTAGTGCACGAGGGAAGCGTCCAGGACCATGTCTTCCACGGCGTCCGGGATTCGTTCGGCCCCGGTGACACTGTGCTGTTCGCGCCTCCAGACCTGCCGTACTCGGGACGCATCTGCAACGCGCGCTACAACATCACGATGCTCGATCCCGCTCTGCTGGACCAGGTGGCCGCCGCCTCCGGAGGACGGCGGCGCGAGCACGTACGGCTGACCGGGCACCGGCCACGTTCCCAAGCCGCCGGCGACCGCCTGAAAACCACCATCTTCTACCTACGTGACCATGTCCTGGCCGACCCGGACACCGCGGCACAACCGCTGATCGTCTCGGCCAGCAGCCAGCTGCTGGCCGCCAGCGTCCTGGCGGCCTTTCCCAACACCGCCCGGACCGACCCCACCGGACAGGACCGCAGGGACGCACACCCCGCCACCCTGAGACGCGCCATCGCCTACATCGAAGACCACGCCGACCGGCCCCTCACCGCCGCCGACATCGCGGCCGCCGTCCATGTCACGATCCGCACCCTCCAGTACGCCTTCCGCCGGCATCTCGACACCACGCCGATGGCCTACCTGCGCCGGGTGCGCCTGGCACACGCGCACCGCGACCTGCTCGCGGCAGACCCCCACAGCGGTGCCACCGTCGGCGGTGTCGCCGCCCGCTGGGGCTTCGCCCACCCGGGCCGCTTCGCCGCCCTCTACCGAACCGTGTACGGCATCAGCCCCGCCGAGACCCTGCGCGACTGAGCGCGTTCGCCTCTTGACATCCGGCGCACGAAGCTGCGCCTCAGTAACCGCCCAGGAGTCCTCGTACTCTGGGTACTCCGGGCAAGGCCTCCGGGTCGGCGGAGCCGTGCCAGCCGGACGGTTGGGCGAGACGGCGTCCCCACAGCGGCGGGACGCGCACGGCGGCGTCGCTCTCGACGGTGGCCGGCCCCTCGGTCGCGGCGAGCCGGTTGCCGCAGCCGCCGGCCTCGGCTGTCACCACGACGTCGTCCAGCGCGGCGTTACCTCCGAGTCGGCTCGCCCGTCCGCGCCGTCCCCGGACCCCTCCACGCCGAGCAGATCGCACCCCTCGACGTCCGCCGAAACGACCGACCCGGCGGAGTCCCCCACGAGTACCGACACGCCGCCTGGCCAGAACAGCCGTAAGTTCCGGCACCCACAGCGCTATGTCGCACCGCTGCCCCCGCGCCCGGACGATCCGCTGGAGCCGTGCTGCCAGCGAGAGCGGACCTGATTCGGGCTGGGCCTGCTCGGGGCGTTCCCGAGCTGGTAGGGGGTGAGGCGGTCATTCTTTCCCTCCGCCGGGGCCACCTCGTTCGGCTCGCGCATGATCCGCTCCTCACGCACCGGCCCCGAAGGGGGCAACGTGGGATGATCCGAGCGCCGTGGCGGTGCCGACTCGACGCGGCGCACCCGGATCCCGAGGCGTACGGCCACCACCAGGGCCGCCGTGACAAGTACACCGCAGAAGACGATGGCCGCCATCCCTGTCATCGGGCCGACGGCGACCACTTGCTCATGTGTCGTACGCATGGACGCCGAGTACCCGCCCGACCGGCATCGAATACCCAGAACGGTGACGGCACTTCGCGGACTCGGCCCGAGCAAAAGGTCGTAGTGAACTCCCCCGCCCGGAAGGGGGCGACGGGGCACCCCCGACCTCTCCCCTGCCACAGGCACGACGCACCGGCGCACTCTGTGACAGCAGGTCTGGCGAGGCGACGGAGCGCCGGCGCGGTGGAGTGCGACGGGGAAGTGATCACTCGCCCGGCACGGTGCTGGTGCTCTCCTTGAGTGGGAGGGGGACTGAACTCAGGCCCGCATCCGAATGTGCCTTCCGTATCTCAGCAGTTGCTGTCGATACCGGTGACGGCTGGCGGGCCGAGGGGGGCTTACTCCTCTGGGATTCCTGCCTTCCACAGTGCCTTGGATACGAGTTCCCCGGCGTTCAGTTCGGCCTGCTGCCGACCCGGGGCGTCGACCTCCAGGCGGACGGGCCACGAGCGCGTGCGCCGCCAGCGCACGCCCTCAGCCGGCAGGATCCGGCGCACCCGGGAGCGACTTACCTCGATGCCCAGCTCCCGAGCCCGTGGCAGCCAGCGACGCACCGTCTTCTGACTGCGCCCAACCTGGTCAGCGATCTGCGGGACCAGCCAGCCGTCGCAGCCCAGCTCGATCGTCCGGCACGGTTCCACCAAACCTTCGGCGCCTTCCTGACAGCCGCCAAGCGGTGGATCACCGCTCGCCCGCCCTCGCCGCGGCCCGGCCGTGCCCTCAGCACCATGACCCAGCACCCGCCCCCCGGGCACCCGCAACCACCCTTCTACCAGCAGCTGTACCCACCGAATGCGAAATCGAGCAGTAGGCGACGGGGCGCCTCAACGCCTCCCGGACCGCGTTCTTTGGCCGCACTTCTCTCGTGAGGTAGCGACGGCCGGTATCACTTCGTCGTCGACCACGGACTGTGGGAGACCGGAACGGTGAGAGGATTGCCAGAGTGATGGCAACAACCAGTGATATCGAGAAGGCGGCCGAGGTACTGCGCGCCGGTAGCCTGGTGGCTCTTCCGACCGAGACCGTCTACGGTCTGGGCGCCAACGCCGAGGACCCGGCCGCCGTTGCGCGCATCTTCCAGGTCAAGGGACGTCCGCCCTCCCACCCGCTGATCGTCCACATCGGCGACGCGGACCACTTGGACAAATGGGTCGAGGGCGTGCCCGCAACCGCGCGCCTGCTGGCCGAACACTTCTGGCCCGGGCCCCTCACGCTGGTCCTGCGGCGCGGCGGGCGGGTGCCCCTCGAAGCGACGGGCGGACTGGAGACGGTGGCCGTGCGTGTGCCCGACCACCCGGTCGCACTCGCGCTGCTGTCGGCCTTCGGCGGCGGTGTCACGGCTCCGTCCGCCAACCGCTTCGGCTCGGTCAGCCCCACAACGGCGGACCACGTTCGAGCGGAGCTCGGTGATGCCGTTGACTTCGTGCTGGACGGCGGCACCTGCGGGGTCGGCGTGGAGTCGACCATCGTCGACGTCACGGGCGAGATCCCGAGCATCCTGCGGCCCGGCGGGGTGACCCGCGAGGACCTCGAAGCGGTGCTGGGGCACCCGATCGCGGTCCCTTCGGCCAGCCATACCCGGGTACCGGGCCAGCATCCGTCACACTACGCGCCGCGTGCGCGGGTCGTCCTCGTCGAGCCGGAGAAGGTCGTCGCCGAAGCGGAGCTCGCCCAGGAGACGGGGCACGAGGTGGGCGTCTTCCTCCCCCCCTCCCTCGCCGATGCCCCGCTGAAGGCGCACGCCGTCGTGACAGTGCCCGAGTCGATGGCCGCCTACGCGCGCGGGTTGTACGGGTTCCTGCGCGAGCTCGACCGGCAGGGGTGCGACCTCATCGTCGCCTCCTTGCCGGTGGAAGAGGGCCTGGGACTGGCCATCGCCAACCGGCTCCGCCGCGCTGCAGGGCCCCGGCCCACCGTGTGATCAGCACGAGCGCCGTTCGGTTGTCCAGGAATGCAACGCAACGGCCCGTGGCCGCTGCGGCGGAAGCACACCGCCCGGCGGCAGCGGGGGCGGTGAACGCTGTGCCGGCCGGTGCCTTCTCCACCCGGTCACCGGCGAGCACACCAGCGGACTCTGCCCCGACACCCCGGACGCCTCGAACCGCAAGCGGGTCGTGCGAGCGTCTCAAGCGAGGGCGGCCTGCCGGTCGGTCGGGAGGTCCAGGCCGCGGGCGGCGACCATCTGGGCGCGGCCGTCGGCCAGGCGGTAGGACAGGCCGACGACGGCCGCCCGCCCGGCGGCGACCTGTTCGGCCAGGACACGGGAGCGGTCGGTGAGCAGCGCGACGGTCGCACGTACGTGTTCGGCTATGAAGTCCTGGTCGGTGCTGGCGCCGGCGGCGCGCGCGGCCAGCACACTGGGGGTGACCCGTTCGACAACGTCGCGTACGTATCCGTCGGCGGTGGTGCCCTCGTCCACCGCTGCCCGGGTGGCCGCGACCGCGCCGCACGCGTCATGGCCGAGGACTACCACCAACGGGCAGCCCAGCACGCCCACTCCGTACTCGATGCTGCCCAGCACTTCCGGGCCCACCACATGGCCGACGGTGCGCACCACGAACAGGTCTCCCAGCCCGCGGTCGAAGATGATCTCGGCGGCCAGACGAGAGTCCGAACAGCCGAACAGTACGGCGAAGGGCTCCTGGCCGGGAGCAATCTCGGCGCGGCGGGCGGCATCCTGGTTCGGGTGCTCGGACAGGCCTGCGGCGAACCGGTCGTTGCCGGCCAGTAGCACTTCGAAGGCTTCACGCGGGCTCGGGGTGGGAGAGTCAGTCATGGCGGAAGGCCAAGGCCACCACCCAGCCCTTCGCCCGGCGGGGCCAACCGGACGGGGCAGGCGCGCACGCGGCCCCCGGCATCCAGGGAGCCGGAGACGACGTCGAGTGGCAACCCGCCCGCTCCTGACCGAGAAGCCCGACGACGGCCCCACGCAGCGCGAGGACGTCACCGTGCTGCGCAAGCTGAAGGCCGAGCACGAGGACGAACTCGGCGGCTACGGCTGAGGCTACAACGGCGGCGGGGCCGGGCCGCGTGACGACGTCTCCCCTGCCTCGTCGCACCCACCGCGGGCGTCGCATACGGACTGCCGGAAAGCGTCCGTCAGGGCGACCGGCTGGTCGTGACACGGCCCCGTCTCGGGCCGGCCGCACAGGTGGCAGGGGTGTGCGCAGAGGTGATCAGCAGCTTGGTGTGGACTTGAGGGCCCAAGGCGGTCACGGTGACGGCGAGGGCAGCGGCAACGACCAACTGTGCATTGGCCATGTAGGGGATGAGCGGAAGCTGGGCCAGCAGGGCGGTGGCGACCAGGGCCAGCTTGCCCACAGATCAGGCGGGGCGCCGACAGCGCGGGGCGGGCCGGAGGGCTGACGCCCCGGGTACGGGGCTGGCGGGCGGCGCGGACCTGGAGCGGGACCGTCAGCAAGACGAGCAGCACACGGGCCGCGAGCGCACGGAAGCCGTGGTCGGGGCGCGGGTCCAGCAGGTGCCCGAGGAGCGCGTCGACTGCGAGAGCCGCCAATACGACCAGGACCCGGACAGCGATGAGCCGGGCGATGGCCCGGCCGGGGCGCGCGGCGGCGTGCGACGCGGCGGTTCGCCGGCAGCAGCGACGGAACCATCAGCAGGAGGACGACGGTGCGCAGCCCGTGGGCCCACGCGGGCTCATTCGCCTCGCCCAGCCACATATGAAGGCGAGGACGACGCCGGACACGGCATAGCCCCTGCCAACGCCCCCGGCAGGGGTGCTCTCTGACACGTGCGGGTCCATGAAGGAGGCTCCCGGCGGAAGCAGTCGCGAGTGATCGGAACTGGTCAGCCCTGGTCACGGCCGCTTGGCGCGCCCGCACGGATGCCGTCGAAAAGCCAGACCAGGGCCTGTCCGAAGAGCTCTTCGGGAACGCTGTCCGGGTCGACCCGTCGCAGGCGCACCAGCCCCTGGAAGAGCGCGGCCACCACCGTGGCCACCGACTCGGCTGGGGCCTCGGCGGGGCCGCCCTGCTCGGTGAGCCAGGTGTCGATGAGTCCCTCCAGCGCCTGGCGCGGTTCGCGGAGCGCGGCGGCCATCGTGTCGAGGACGTGCGGATTGCGCACCGCGTAGAGCCAGAACTCGGCCTGGAGCGGGGCGAAGTCGGTGTCCTTGTCGGCGACGTGCACCAGCAGGCGCCCCAGTTCGGCGGCCGCTTCCCCAGTGCCGGCCTCGTGCCGATCCAGCGTTTGGGCGGCCTCGGCGACGCGGCCGAGGCCGCGTTCGGCCATCAGCTCGAGGAAGAGCGCCTCCTTACCGCCGAAGTTCGAGTACAGAGCCCCGATGGAGAAGCCGGCGGACTCGGCGATCTCCTCCACCGAAGCCCCGGCGAAACCCTTCCGCGCGAAGACCCGGGCGGCTGCGTCCAGCAGTAGCCGCCGGGTGCGGGCCTTGGCCTCGGCGCGCGTCAGTCGCCGTCGTACGGGTTCGCCCTGCTCAGCATTCACATCGTTGACTCTATTCATATAGTGACCACTATGTCAATGCAGAGATAGCGAGTACAGTTCGAATAGCGGCTGCCATCTGAATGGCGATCGCGATCGGAGGTGGGGCCGCACTGGGTCCACAGCTGCCTGCCGAAACATCGCCGTACCGTCACCCCCTGGGAGGAGAGCGAAGAAATGCTCACCGGATCCGCTGGTTCCGCCGACCCGACCGGTCTCGACGAGGCCCCGCCTGACGGGCTCCGCCTGGTCGTGGACCTGAACCGCTGCCAGAGCTACGGGCAGTGCGTCTACGCCGCTCCGACCGTCTTCCGGTTCCACGGCGAGGAGGCACTGGAGTACGACTACGCGCCCATCCCCGCTCTCCGCCACGAGGTCGAGCGGGCCGCAGCGGCCTGCCCCGTGCAGGCCATCACCCTGGGCAGGGCCACTGAGCCTGCTCCCGTGGCCCTCGAGCGTGTACGGTGACCGATCCCGAGCGCATCGTCGTGGTCGGCGCCTCCCTCGCCGGGCTGCGTGCCGCCGAGGCACTGCGCGACGAGGGGTTCACCGGCGAGCTCACGCTCATCGGGGACGAGCGGTACCCGCCCTACGACCGTCCGCCGCTGTCCAAGGCGGTGCTGTCCGGCTGGCTGACCACCGAGCACACCGAATTGCCTCGGGTGCGTGACATCGACGCCCGTTGGCTGCTCGGCTCCGGCGCGCACGGACTCGACCCGCGCGCCCGCCGGGTCGATCTGGCCGACGGCCGACAGGTGGACTACGACCGGCTGCTGATCGCCACGGGCACCCGTTCCCGGCCCTGGCCACCGGAGCGGGGCGGAAAGCTGCACGGGGCGCACCTGCTGCGCTCCCGCGACGACGCCGACCAGCTGCGCGCGGCGCTGGCCTCAGGACCGGACCGGTTGTTGGTCATCGGTGCCGGGTTCACCGGCGGCGAGGTCGCCTCGGTCTGCCGCGACCTGGGCATCGAGGTGACAGTGGTCCAGCGCAGCAGCGCTCCTTTGGCGAGCGCGCTGGGCGGGGTGATCGGCGGCGCCGCAGCCCGCTGGTACCGCGTCGCCGCAGTGGACCTGCGGCTCAACACCACGGTCCACGCCCTGGAGGGCGACGCCGACGGTCGACTGCGGCGCGCAGTCCTCTCCGACGGGACGGTCGTAACAGCCGAGGTGGCCGTCGTCGCCGCCGGCGCCCTCGCCAACACCGAGTGGCTGGTCGGCTCGGGACTGGCCGCCGACGCCCACGGGGTGCAGTGCGACGCGTCCTGCCGGGCGCTGGCCGCCGACGGTACGGCACTGCCGGACGTCTTCGTCGCCGGCGATGTCGCCCGCTGGCCGCACCCGCTCTTCCCCGGGCAGCTGCTGCGACTGGACCACTGGGACAACGCCGTCGCGCAGGCCCGCACCGCCGCTCACAACATGATCCACGCGCCTCGCGACCACCGCGACCACCGGCCGCTGCCGGCCTTCTGGTCCAACCAGTTCGGGCTGAACCTCAAGTGCCTGGGGCTGCCCTCCCTCGCCGACCAGGTCGTGGTCACCCAGGGCGCGCTCGACCAGCGGCAGTTCGTCGCCGCGTACGGACAACGTGGGCGCCTGGTCGCCGTCGTCGCGGTGGATTCGCCCCGCGTCCTGGACGGATACGCGGCCCTGATCGAGGCCGGAGCGCCCTTTCCTCCGGTGATCAACGCCACCGACGGGCCGGACCGGCTCGAACCCCTCGACGCCGCCTTCCCCCGGCCCAACGATCCTGCACCGGGCCACCTGCCCGCGCCGTCGACCTCGCCTGCCGCACCCACCCCGACCGCCCCGTCCGTCCTGGCCTGACACGAGTGAGGGAGTCCCACCATGACCCCGGCCATCCAGCAGCACTCCGCCTCGGAGCTGTTCGCTCACGCCCTCCGCTTCGAGAATCGCGCCGACCCCTACCCCGTGTACGAGCAGCTGCTCCGGCAGCCGGTCGTGCGGATGGCCGACGGCTCCTGGCTGGCGACCGGGCACCGCGAGATCGGCCTGCTGCTCCGTGATCCGCGGATCAGCGCCGACCGCCTCAACCCGCAACTGCAGCCGGTCCGCAAGAGCCTGCTGATGGAGGACCCGCCCCGCCACGACCAGCTGCGCCAGGCCGTCGCCCGGCACTTCGTCCCCCGCATCATGGGCATGCGCGACCACATCGACGCACTGGTCACCGGGCTGCTCGACGCGCACACCACCGAGCGGCCGGGACAGTTGGACGTGGTCGGCGATCTGGCCTATCCGCTGCCGGTCACCGTCATCTGTGAACTGCTCGGCGTGCCGCGCGAGGACGAGCGCCTCTTCGGGGCTCTCGCCCGGCGCCTGACCCGCGGCCTGGACCCCGTCGACACCCAGAGCGAGAAGGAGATCCGCGAACTCCAGGAAACGCGCGCCGAGTTGGCGGAGTACCTGGAGGGGCTGATCGCGCGGCACCGCGCCGACGGCGGGGGCGACCTGCTGGCCGGCCTGATGAACGACCAGGCTCCTGACGGACCGATGGACGCCATCGACCTCCGCGTCACCCTCGGGCTCCTGCTCATCGCCGGCCACGAGACCACCGTCAACCTCATCGCCAACGGGACCCTCGCCCTGCTGCGCCACCCCGATCTCCTCACTCGGCTGCGCAACGACCCCGGCCTGGCCACACCGCTGGTCGAGGAGGTGCTGCGCCACGATCCGCCGGTACAGATGTCCGGACGCAGCACCCTGGCCGACATCGACATCGCCGGGACGACCGTCCCCAAGGGTTCGCGCATCCGCCTGCTCCTGGCCGCTGGCAACCGGGATCCGCGACGCTTCGCCGACCCCAGCCGGTTCCTGCCCGACCGCGCCGACAACGCCCACCTCGGCTTCGGAGGCGGCATCCACTACTGCATCGGCGCCACCCTCGCCCGTGCCGAGGCACAGATCGCCCTGACCGTGCTCGCCCGCCGCCTGGTCTCACCCCGCCTCGTCGCCGACCCCCCGCCGTACCGGGAGAACGCCATCCTGCGCGGCCCGGAGCAGCTCCCGGTCGCCTTCGAACGACTCCTGCCGGACCCGCGAGGGAAGTGAATGTTCGGCCAGGGCCCGGAGGATGCCGGCGACACTGGGGCTCTGCGGCGTGAAGCAGGCCGGGCACGAGCCGCCCGCCGATGCAGCCGCCCGCGCCGGTCACCAGACAGGTCGGTGACTCGTGAGCCGTCGCCCCGTCGCCGGTCGTCCTGGTCGCCTCGTCCGGCACGGGTACCGCCCCTGTACTCGCTCGGGCGCCGGTGCGCCGATCTTGCCTCCCCAGACTTCCGCAGGGCCGGCCGCCCGGCCGGACGTGCCTCGTGCGCGCGGTGATCGGGTGAAGTCCGCGGCCACCGGCGCCGCCGGGCGGGAGGGCCGCCCGGAACGACCGGCCGGCCGGTGGCATCACCCCGCACCCAGCGGGCACGTTGATCGCATGGCGTCCCGACCTCAGTACACCGCACGCACCCTGCTCACACTGCTCACGCGGCCGCCCGCTGCCCGGGGCCGGGCCAGCTCCTCCCCCGGCCCGGTGCGGACACTGCTGGCCCGTGCCGACCGGCGCGTCTTCGAGGAGGTCGCCGCCCGCCACTGGATCCTCGCCGAGAAAGTGCTGCCCCGGCTGAGCCGCAGCGCCGACCACGGGCTGCTGTGGTTCGGTGTCGCGGCCGGGATGGGCACGCTCGGCGGGCGGACCCGGCGACGGGCCGCCGCCCGCGCCGTCGCGTCGCTGGCCGTGGCCTCGGCCACCGTGAACACCCTCGTCAAACGGTCTGCGCGGCGTGCCCGTCCACCGCTGGATCGGGTACCGGCGGTGCGGCATCTCGCCCGCCTCCCCTTCACCACGTCGTTCCCCTCCGGCCATGCCGCCTCGGCCGCCGCCTTCGCCTTCGGCGCCGGCCTGGAGTCCCGCCGCTGGGGCCTTGCGCTGGCTCCGCTGGCCTGGTCGGTGGCCTTCTCCCGCGTCTACACCGGAGTGCACTACCCCGGCGACGTACTGGCGGGGGCGGCCCTCGGGGTGGGTGCGGCGTACGCGGTGCGCGGCATTGCCCCGACCAGGGAGCAGTTGGGCCCGCAGGCACGTCCGCATGCCGAGGCACCGGCTCTGCCCGCCGGGCGCGGACTGGTAGTCGTGGCCAACGGCGCGGCAGGCACGGGAGGCGAGGCGCTACGGCAGGCACGCGCCGCACTGCCGGAGGCGGAGTTCGTCACCGCGAAGCCGGGCGACTCGCTGGAGGAGCTGTTCGACCAGGCGGCCGGGCGCGCCACCGCGCTGGGGGTGATCGGCGGCGACGGCACGGTGAACGCGGCCGTCGCCGCCGCCGTACGACGTGGCCTGCCCCTGGCGGTCCTGCCTGGCGGAACACTCAACCACTTCGCCTACGACCTGGACCTGCACTCGGTCGGGGCCACGGCCGAGGCCGTCGTGGGAGGGCACGCCGTGAGCGTGGACGTGGCACGATTCCGGCCGGGGCCGGACGGCCGTGAGGCGTACTTCGTCAACACCTTCAGCATCGGCGCCTACACCGACCTGGTCCGGATTCGGGAGGAGTGGTCGCCGCGTCTGGGCAGTGTGGCCGCGGGCACGCTGGCAGTCTTGCGTGTGCTGCGCACCGCGCGCCCGGTGAAAGCGGAATTCGACGGCCACGAGCGTCAGATGTGGCTGCTGTTCATCGGCAACTGCACCTACCGGGGGCTGGGCTTGGCGCCGGTACGCCGCCACGACCTGGCCGACGGCCTGCTCGACGTACGGGTCGTACGGGCCGGCCACCTGGCCCGGCTACGCCTGGTCGCCGCCGCCCTGTCCGGCGCCCTGCGCCGCTCCCCCGTGCTCTCCGCTCGGCGCGTCGAGCGCCTGCGCGTCACCGGTCTCGACGGCGCCACCCATGTGGCCTACGACGGCGAGACCGCCCCGGCCCCGCCCGCACTGCTGCTGGACAAGGCGCCAACCCCACTGACCGTCTACCGCCCGCTGCCGCAGGTGCCCTGACGGGCCCGACGAACATCGCGTTCGACGGCCTGAATCGCGGCTTCGCCGTCCGATACGGGCAGGCACTCGTGTTGGCAGGACAGGTGTTCACCACGTATGCCGCTGCCGGGACGGCGGCCTGCTCAGCACCAACCGATGCCCGCCAGCAGTTACGCACAGCGATCCATCGCATGCTGGCCTGGTCACCGATGCCGAACGTCTCCTTACCGACCTGGACAACAGCATCAAGCCGCCTCAAGAGGATCTGTGCCCTCTGCCACGATGACGGCACCTCCCTGCGGCGGACAACGGTTCTGGCACCGGTGCCGACCGAGCCGATGCAGGGGGCAGGGGGATGCCGTCAGCCAAGTACCCGCGACAAGGAAATCGATACAGCGACCGTTCGTCCTCGGCTCAGAAGTATGCGGTGAGGATCGTGCCCGGCAGCAGGGCGCGCCGGACCAGGGCATGGGGTGGCGTGGGTGAGCCGGTCGGCGCCGCGCAGGGCGTATGCCACAGGGTGCGCTGGGCCTGGGGCACTCTCAGAGCACCACATTCCGCGATCATTGCCACCGGCGATCTCGGCAACAGCCTTCGCGGCGGACGCGTGATGCGCACGGCTGAATATGTCGCCCGGTCGGATGGGGTAAGGATTCCCCCATGACGAGGGCGACGGCGGTGGCGTCGGCAAGGGCCAGGTTCAGGTCCGGTTCCTGCCGCCCTCCGGAGTCGGTGAGCAGAAGGCTCACCGCGCCGGTCGTCTGGTGGCGGACCCTCAGCGGCTCGCAATGGCTCCTCCTCGCCGCATGCCAACAGACGTCGCGCTCAGTGTCTACGCACCGGCCACCGGTGCTCCCTTCGCGCTGTGCACACGCAAACACGCGCTGGATCCCTGCTGGGCACTGCGCGGGTCCGCCAACAGGCATGTGGACAGTCGTCGGGGGAACTCCGCAAGCATGGCTCTCAACCATGACGAGGCGCCCGTACTGGAAGCCCTGGTCCGCTACCACCAGGAGGAGGAGCTGGGGTTTTCCCCGCCGGGGCACAAGCAGGCCCGCGGTGCTGATCCTGGGCCCGGGCAGTCCTCGGTGACGCCGTGTATCTGGGTGACGTACTGGCCAGCGGTGGGCTGGACGATCGGCTCTCCCGGGGCCGGGTGCTCCAGCGAGCCGAGGAGCTGATGGCCGACGCGGTCCATGCTGAGCACACGTTCTTTCTCCACCTGCGGCAGCTCGCTGTCCGTCAAGGCGGCCATGCTGACGGTAACCCGCCCCGGCCACACTCTCATCGTCAGCCGGGACGCGCACAAGTCGGTGGTCGCCGGGCTCATCCTGTCCGGTGTCGAGCCCTTGTGGGTCGAACCCGAGTGGGACTCGGAGCGGCACCTCGCCCATCCCCCGTCGGCCGCGGCCTACGACAAGGCGTTCACCGAGCACCCTCAGGCGGACGGTGCCCTCGTGACCAGTCCGACCCCGTACGGCACGGTCGCCGATCTCAGGGGCATCGCCGAGGTCTGCCGCCGCCAGGGCAAACCCCTGATCGTCGATGAGGCTTGGGGGGCACATCTGCCGTTCCACGACTGCCTGCCGTCCTGGGCGATGGACGCAGGTGCCGACGTCTGTGTCACCAGCATCCACAAGATGGGCAGCGGCCTGGAACAGGGCTCGGTCTTCCACCCGCAAGGCGGACTGATCGACCCCGCCGAACTCGCCTCTCGCGCCGACCTGCTGGGCACCACCAGTCCCAACGTCCTGCTGTACGCCGGGATCGACGCCTGGCGCCGGCAGATGGCCCAGCACGGCCGCGACCTCATCGACCACGCCCTGTCATTGGCCGGCCGTACCCGCGCCACCATCGAAGAGATCGACGGCTTCCACGTCAACGACGCCGACGACTTTTGCGGACCGGGCCTGGCAGCCGAATTCGATCCCCTGCCAGTCGTGATGGACATCGAGGCTCTGAGCACCACCGGCTACCGAGCTGCCGACTGGCTCCGCGAACACCACCACCTCGACCTGCACCTCTTCGACCACCGGCGGATCAGCGCCCAGCTCACCCACGCCGACGACGACCAGACCGTGGCCCGGCTGCTCACCGCCCTGCGCGATCTCGCCGACCGCACCGACGAATTGCGCGACGCGCCGCGTGTCGCCGTGCCCACCCCTGCCGAGTTGCGGATGGAGCAGGTGCGACTGCCCCCGACGCCTACTTCGATCCCCACGAGGACATACCCGCCCAGAGTGCCGCAGGCCGCACGGCCGGCGAAATGATCACGCCGTACCCGCCCGGGATCCCCGCGGCGCTCCCAGGAGAACGCCTCACCGAACCCGTCCTGCGCTACCTGACCACCGGCGTCGAAGCCGGCATGAACTCGCCCGACGCGGCCGACCAACAGCTGACCACGATCCGCGTAGTAGCCCAGGAGTAACCACCCCAAGCTGCTGGCGCGGCGTCCGGGGAGTGACAGGCGGGCAGCCAGGCCCGTCTCCGCCCTTGTCCTCCCACGCCTTGAGCTCACCACTGTTGGCGAATTGCCGCCTGCCGATGCCTGGAGACCGACTCCACGAGGGGTATCAAGGGTGAAGCAGGCAGCAGCGGGCTGCCTTGGCCTTGAGTTTCGCTCGTGCAGCGGCCAGGGAGAGAGACTCGTACCGGTGGCAACAGGCGTAGTGAAGTGGTTCAACCCTGATAAGGGATTCGGCTTCATCCACCAGGATGACGGCGGGCCGGAGGTGTTCGCCCACTTTTCGGCTATCCAGTCCACCAGGTTCAAGGAGCTGTACGAGGGCGACAGCGTCGAGTACGACGTGACGCAAGGACCGAAGGGGCCGCAGGCGGAGAACGTTGTTCGGAAGGCATAACACTGCCGGGGCACACGTAGGGACTCCGTCCCGACCGTGAGGTCACCGGGGCGGAGCCCCGGCTGCTGATTCGCCAACAGCGGCCGCCACCACACACTCCGAACCCTCACCCCTGTTGTGTACACGCCCCATGCGGCGTCAGCATTCGAGCATGCGGGAGTATCGGTTGTCGGTGTCAGGCCGCGTAGCGGGTGGCGGGCCGCTCGGCCAGGGCTTCGGCGCGGATACGCGCGCAGCTGCGGCTGATCAAGCGGGAGACGTGCATCTGTGAGATGCCGAAACGGGCGGCGATCCGGCTCTGTGTCGCGTCCTGGAAGAACCGCATGTAGAGGATGGCCCGCTCCCGCTCGGGCAGCCGGCGCAGACCGGCCTTGGCGGCCTCACGATCCACCACGAGGTCGTAGGAAGCGTCGGGGGCGCCCAGAGTGTCGGCGAGGCTGCAGCCGTCGTCGCCGGTGGACAGTTCGGCGTCCAGCGACAGGGTGCTGAAGCTCTCCATAGCCCCGAGACCCGTGTTCACCTCCTCCTCGCTGAGACCGGTGTGAGCGGCTATCGCGGCTGCGGTGGGCTCGGCACCCCCGGGCTGCTGGGTAAGTTCCCTGCGAGAGAGGCGCACCCGGTTGCGTAGTTCCTGCACCCGGCGCGGCACCCGCAGGGCCCACATCCGGTCCCGGAAGTGCCGCCGGACCTCACCGGTGATGGTCGGGACCGCGTAGCTCTCGAAAGCCCCTCGGGACGGGTCAAACCGGTCCACGGCCCGCACCAGACCCAGCGCGGCCACCTGACGCAGATCTTCCAGCAGCTCACCGCGATCGCGGAATCGGCTGGCGATCCGATGGGCCATGGGCAGCCAAGCGGCAACGAGTTCGTCACGCACGACGTCCCGCTCCGGGCCGTCGTCCAGCGCCACGAACCGGGCGAAGAGTTCGGCGGTGTCGGGGGCGTCGTGACGGCCGCGCCGCGTGGCGGGCGAGGTGATGGGGGGCTCTGACGTGGCGGGGCAAGACGTTGACGTGTCAGTCAGCATGCGGATTCGCTCCTGAACAGTCTCAGGACGGCCCCGAGTACGGCGATCAATCCAGGGCCGATCCAACAGTGTGATCAGGGTCTGCCACAGGGGAACCACCGAGGCCGCCGGACAGTACCAGCACTCGGCCTTCCTCAACTGAGGCATGCGCCTCCGTTCCGAAGCACGAACACCCGCCTGCCCCACGAACGCGCAAGCAAACCGGGCTGGCGGCACGAAAAGTGAACCGGTCGACGCATCCATTGCCACAGCGTCATCGCGTGCACTCCGAAGTCGGCCCACGTGCTCGACACCGGTGCTTTCGGCTGAAGCCCGCACTACCAGGTAGTGGTCGCCCACCAGGCGCCGCAGACGTCCTTCCTCCCACCAAGACGGCGCCGGCGTCCTCGTCCCGCATCAGCCGGGCTCCGGAGGTCACCGACGCCTGCGGTTCGACGCCGCGAGGTCGCTCGTCATGACATCGCGAACATGCTGGGCCAGTCCGGTCCCCTCCTCACTGTTCGCCGGTCTGTGCGGTTGCCGGCGACCGGGTACCACTCGGTCCTCCGCCGGGCTGACGGGAGACCAGCGATTGAAGTGCTCTGCTCCCTTCGCAAGCTCAGGAGGGAGATTCCTGTCTACCTCGCGGCGACCGGCTTGACGCGTTTGGTGCGCCTGACGACTGCCCTCCCGGAGCCGCGCTGACGGCCCGTATGTGCCGTGTGTCCGCCCCGGGATCGTGGCCCGCTGGCCCAGAGCCAGAGGGCCCGGGCCGTCCCGCCTACGGCTGCTGTCGCGCCAGAGGTCCTGGCCACTGCCCCATCGCGCCTTGCTGACCGGCACGCTGGAGGCGGCCGGTCGGACCTGATCTGTGAAACCTCTGATGCCGACCGGTGTCAGCCTTGCCTCCAGGAGAAGTCCGCGGCGTTCTTGAGACTGCTGCTCGCGGAGCCAGGGGCCGCCAGAACTCGGCGCCGGCTCCCGCGGCGGCGAGTTCCTTCTCCTCCTCGGGCTTGTCGGCGACGACGGCCTCGGTGGTGAGGAGCGGCCCGGCGATGGACGCGGCGTTCTGCAGGGCGGAGCGGGTCACCTTCGCGGCGTCGATGATCCTGGCGGCCAGCATGTCGACGTACTCGCCGGACAGCTTCCGGCAAGAGGTGCCTGTCGGGACCCGCCAACTCCACACCGGCAGGAGGGTGGCCCGAAGAATCGGAATGAGTGAGCGCAGCCGGAGATCGAGAACGCACGCCGTCGGCCGCTTTTTCGTCATGCTGCCACCTTTTCGAGTCCCCGGTGCAGGCCCCAACGCCGCCGCCCGGAGTGACAGTCGTGGTCGCCGCTGATGGATCACGTGGGCGTCCTTCGTCACGTACGGCCACCCGGGACCAGACGGCTGACGCCCAGCCGCCCTGCCGGTCGCGGAGCTACAGCCCGGCTCCGAGTTGCGAACAGACACTGAACAGCTCCGTCGCCGAGCAAGGCCGGCCCGATCAGCTCGAGGGTCGGGGAGGACCGCGCCGGGACGACGGCGGCCGCTTGATCGGCACGACGGTCCGGACTGGGGGACTGAGCATTTCGTCCTCTTGTTCCGCGTCGTCGTGGGGCGCTTCGCCGTGCCTCGCGAGCCGCTTCCTCGCGGGAGGGGGCGGCCCGGTGACACTGAGCCCCAGGCCGCTTGCACTTGCGCTGAAGGCTTCACCGCCCAAAGCGGCCAGCACCTCGGGGTCGCGCTCGCCGCGGGCCATGGCCTGAAGCATGTCCAGGGCGGAAGCACCGGCGATGTCGTGGTCAGGCTGCTGGTGCGAAGGCCGTGATGGCCTCGACAAGGTCGGCCGGGGCTTCCAGCGGAATCAGGTGACCGGTGTGCGGGACCACCACGAAATCGCCCTGGGAAAGGTAGGGCACCAGGTTGTCGCGGAGCACGTCGACGGGTTCGACCTGATCGTTCTCTCCGGCGACGACGAGGGCGGGAACACTGACCATGCGCGTGTGCTCGGTGATGTCCTGCGCGATGCCGCGCAGCGGCCACTCGGTGCGGGCGGCGTCGGTGACGGTCCGCGCATCGGTCACGATCTGCGCCTTGACCGATGCGGGCAGCTCGGTGGCGGTGAGGATGTGGTCCCGTGCCCCGGCTACGGAATCGGCGGAGTCGTAAGCGTGCGACAAGGCTTCCTGGTACTCGGGGGTGATCTGTTCGGCGGGCTTCGCCGGGCCGGAGCCGACAAGGACGATGCCACGCAGGCCGGCGGGCCGGGTGGCCGCGACCAGCTGTGCGACCTTGCCCCCCATCGAATGCCCCACCAGGACGTAGTCGGTGACCCTCGCGTCGGCGAGCACGGCGAGCGTGTCGTCGGCGAGCTGACCGAGCGTGTAGGGGCCGGGCAGAGCGCTCGACCGGCTCCACCCGCGGAAGTCGACCGTGAGCACGTCACGGCCCGCGAGGCGGTCGACGACGAGGTCCCAGGTACGTGCGGAACCACCCCAGTAGTGCAGGAACACTAGGGTCGGTCCCGTCCCCGGCCGGTGGTCGTAAACGGGCAGAAGCGTCTGCTGCGTCATGCTCATGGTGGGCTCTTCTTCCAATCAGTGTTCTGAGCGATTGCCCTATGAGTTCATTGAAAGTTCTGCACCCGGACGGGGCATCGGCGTGACTGGTCGCCCGGTGGCGAAAACTGGACACGTGACCGTGATTCGGCAGATGACCTACCAGCCCGCAGGGCGCCGCGCCGCTGCGGTCGAGACCATGACGTTCGACCGCCTTCGCGAGCTGAACGACGGCGGCACCCAGCGCGCCGACTTCCACGTCCTCGCCGTCATCGACGCCGGACACGGCTCGGTCACGGTGGACTTCCTCCACCACCCGCTCACAGAGCGGTCCGCGGTGTGGATTCCACCCGGAGCGGTGCACCGGTGGGACGACATCGGCGATGTGGCGGGGCACCTCGTACTGTTCGTGCCGACAGCGCCGGTCACCCACGCCACCCGGCAGCTCGTCGCCTCCCCGGACCTGGCCGCGCACTGGAGCATCCCCGACGCCGACTGTCTGTTCGTCGACACCGCGCGCAACCATCTCCTCCTCGAAGCATCCGCCCCACCCGAGGACTTCTCCACGGAGCTGCCCGAAATCCTGCTTTCCGCGCTCATCGCCCGGCTGCGGCCCCCGCACGCCGAATCACGGTTCACACATCCGGTGTTCCGGTTGTTCCGCTCCAGCGTCGAGACGCACTTCCGTAACCACCACGACGCCAGCTACTACGCCCGTGCTCTGGGATACGCGCCCCGCACCCTCTCACGAGCGGTGCAGCAGGCCACAGGCCTCACCGCGAAGGCATACATCGTCGACCGGATCATCCTGGAAGCCAAACGGCTCCTCGCGCACGACCGCCTCACCGCAACCCGCTGCGCCGCCACGCTCGGCTTCCCCGACGCATCCAACTTCTCGGTGTTCTTCTACAAGGCGACAGGCATGCGCCCAGGCGCATGGAAAGCGACGGTAGCCGTCGAGTGAGGCGGTGCACTCAAGAAAGGCACTCACATCCATAATCACGGAGTGTCACAACCATGATCGCCGGAACTCCGCACTCGCCTCGCTGCATCGGCGCCACCGCGCCTATCTGCGCCACCTCTAACCTCACGCTCACTGCATGATCAACGAAGCGGGCCCACGATTACGGGGGATGCCCTTACGGGGAAATGCCGCCCTTGGGCAGGACCCGTCGCCCTTCGCATGACAGGACGCGCTGCCCGACTTGAGAGCGTCCTGCACGGGTACCCGCCGGTGATGCGAATGAGCGTGGCGGACGTAGGCTCGAACACGGTTCGTTTGGTGGTCGCGGACGCTGAGGACGGAGTGCCACTGCCGGTGCACACCGCCAAGTGGAAGCTGCGTCCGTCCGATCAGGTCGACGCGGACGGGCACACCCCCGAAGAATCCCTGGAAAAGCTGGTCAAGGCAGTCACGGGGCGGGCACGGCCGCCCAGCGATGGAATGCCGCAGACCCGCTGGCCTTCGCCACTGCAGTGGTGCGCAACGCCCCCAACCGCCTGGACGTGCTGCAGGCCGTCCGCACCCAGACCGGCGTGCAGCTCTGTACGCTGCCCGGCGAGCTGGAGGCCGAGCTGACCTTTCTCGCTGCGCGACGCTGGATGGGTTGGCAGGCGGGGTCGCTCGCACTCTTCGACATCGGTGGCGGTTCCCTGGATGTGGCCTTCGGACGCGGCCGACTGCCCGACTTCGTGGCCTCTCTGCCACTCGGCGCGAACCGGCTGACGAGGGAGTTCCTGGATGGCGAGGATCCGCCGAACGTGCGGAGCGTGAAGGCGCTACGCCGCAAGGCCCGCCACCAGCTGCGGGATGTCGCGGCACGGATCCTGTGGGAAGGCCCGCACTCGTCGGTGGCGACCTCGCGAACCTTCCAGCGGCTGGCGCGCCTGAACGGCGCCGCCCCCGGACGCGCAGGCCCGTTCATCTACCGACAGCTGACTCGTTCCGAGCTGCGCGGCTGCATCAACGTCCTCGCGGCGCTGCCTGCTGCCGAGCGCACCGACCTCCCGGGGATCTCGGCGCCGCGGGCCGAGCAGAGCCTGGCGGGAGCGGTCGTGGGCCACACGGTCATGAAGTTGGCGGGCATCAAGGCCGTAGCCATCTGCCCCTGGGCCATCCGGGAAGGGGCCCTGCTGCGGTTCATCGAAGACGGCGCCGACTGGTGGTCGACCGTTGCGGAACGAGGCGAGGCGTCGACCACGAGTCCCGGGGTGCCGTTGCGGATCGCGACACCGCCACTCTGAGCACCTGGGACAGGTCTGGATGGACGCCACGCCCCTCCCATGCCGCGGTTGCCTTCACCCGAGCCCGCACCCACGCCCAAATGGAACAGGGCGTCGCAGCCCGCCATGCCATCCGGGTAGCCACGGACATCCTCATGGGCAGCCACCAACTCGCACAGGACCAGGCGGGCGGCTCTCTCGGCACGGCTCCTGCGCCGGTGTGTCTGAGCCCCGCCGGCCTGCCGGGGAGCGTCGCCGACTCGGCCTCGATACCGAAACACGCGGCGCCCCCGGATGGACGGCATCCGTGTAGGCCCAGGCGTCTCACGTGTCGGCGCGGGTGGTGTCGGGCCGGAGCCGCCGTGTCAGTCGAATGACGTGGTGGTGGCGGCGTGCGGCCGAGAGCGGCCGCCCGTGTCCTGTCCCGCAACGGCCAGGGCGCGATCCCCTTCGTAAGGGTGTGCGTCGCGTGTGTCGTGGATGAGGGCGGGCAGTGCAGCAACGGCGCTCGGCCATGCCGTCGGTAAGCAGCACCCAGGCGGTCGCCCAGCCCCAGGTCGGACCGCTGCACCCTCCCGCCCTCCCCATCGCCCTTTCTGGCGCAGGCGCGCTGGCCGCGCAGGACCCGGACCTAGACGCTGTCCGCGCCAGCTCGTCCGCCTCGCCGCGCGCCCGACCCGCGCGGTACCGGCACTGGGCAGCGGCTCCCTGCCTGATCATGTCGTCACCTCAGTCGCCGAGAACCGCTTCCTCCAGGTTCCGGGCGGCCACGTCGACGGACTCCACCGGCGCGGTATCCTCCGCCGCCCGTAGCGCCTCGTCCCCGCACAAACCCTCACCAGTCACCAAGCCACCTTCCCAGTCCGTCCGCCCCGAGTTCCCCAACCTGGCTTCAAAAGCGCTTTCAGAGACCGGATGACCACGGCCCCTGATACCTGAGGACGCCGGCACGGGGCATATGCATTGTGAAAGCGGGAAACTCGAGGCTCGTAACGCTTTCAGGGCGCACGGAGGGAGCAGGGCATGAGCCAGGTCAGAACGAGTCCACCGGACCTTCCGCAACCGGCGCGGGCCGTCGGCTCCGGGCTGCGCCGCTTGCCGGGAGCCGAAAAGGTGGGCCAGATCGCCGACGGCGCGCTGGACTGGATAGGCGCTATCTCTCCACGTGGTCGGCGGATGGCGGTCTACACCGGAGCCGGGGTGCTCGGCGTCGTCGGGGCGGTGGAATGGCCCGTGGCTCTCACCGGCGCGGCCGTGGCGTGGCTGACCCAGCCGAGCCCCCGACGAGGCGTGCAGGATGAGATGGCTCAGGCCAACAGAGCCGGAAACGCCGAGAGCGACACACAGGACAGCCGGCCCCCCACGGCATACCGCGCCCTCGCCTCCACGGCGTCCACCGACATCTCGCCGCAGCACCACCGTCTGGGCGACAAGCTGGCGCCCTCCCGCATCCACCATGAGAGCCACCCGCACGAGCACCCTGCCAAGGTAGGTGACCCCGTCACGGCATCGGCGCTGAAGCAGGTTGCGGAAGCCTCAGCACACCACCGGGAAATGTGAGGCCACGCGGAGAGAACGCGGGTCGGTTGTGTGGCGGCTGCTGGGCAGCCGCCACACGACATCGCTCAGCGCCGCCCTTCTGGTGCCGCTTCACGGGCTCTACCGATTCGACTCGGCCGCGCTGATATCACCGAGCGCGACTACGCATCCCGTTCGATCACCGTGTCGTCGAAGGAGGCGACGCGCAAGGGATGGCGCTCCTCGACGACCGGCGGGCGGCAAACGGAGTGCTCACGCATGAGTTCCAAAAGGCGGTAGATCGCAGCCGGCCTCCATAACGCAGGGGGGCGAACCAACCTGTCGATGGCATCGATCATGAGTGTGGTAGCGCTCGGTGCGGGCCAGGAACTTGTCCATCAGGCGCTGTTCCTCGTCTGTAGCTGCTTCATAGCGGCCCGCTGCATGAACGCGGGCGCGAACCGGGGCGTCTTCCGCGGTGAGCCACACGGCAGCCGTGCGCGGGACCCGTAGCCTCGCGACGCGGATGGGCCAGAGTGCCGACCCCTTCAGGACCAGACCCTTCTTGCCCCTGCCTTCGGCTGCGTGGGCAGTGATCAGCTCTTCGATACGGGGCCACAGCCGATCGTAATGCCCGAGAACGGACGCGATCAGATCGTCAACCGTGAGTGATGCGTAGTGCTCGGCGACGTGCGTCGGCACCTCGCTCCGGGATTCTCCAGGGTCGCCCAGGATGCCGGGCCCGCCTGTCAGTGCTCAGTCCGGGCCGCCCCGTTCTCCCGCCACGGCTGCTTCGGGCAACGCGTCCGCATGAGCCGTCTTTGAGCCTCAGGGGCACCGGTGCCTCGCAAGAGCGACGGGCACTCAAGCACCGTAACCGTCGCTGTATCCGTCAAGGCGGTGGTGGTCAGGCTTCCCCTCCACCACCGGCGTCGGCGGCACGACGATCCGGCGGCGGCGTGCGATGCTACTGAACGTCGTCACGCCGATCACGCCCACGACCATCAGGATCAGCCCGACAACAGGGATGTTGACGCCTTTCATGTGCCAGTCGGTCGCGAATGTCAGGACGGCTCCCACGGCGATGAGAATGATGCATCCGCCGAGCCCCATGAGACGTCGCCTCCCCTTCGGTTTTCCGGAATCTCCGGTCCTGTCCGGGTACCCGTCCCGGTGCCGGCTAGGCCCGTAGGATGACTCGACGGTGAAAGCGCCCCGCCGTACGCGTACTCCCGGGGGCACGCAGTAGGCAGCCAGGTCGGTGGGACGGATCACCGAGGGGAAGAGGCTCACCCTCAGTTCCTCGCAGCCGTCCTCGCGCCACGCCAGTGGGCGAGCAGCATCAACGGGGAAGTGCCCGGTGGGCCGGCCGAGTGCATGCGGCCAAGCGGACTCCAACTCATCGGCCCGGCAGGGCGGTTTGCCGTCGTCCTCCTCGAAACGACCACGACCGCTGGTGGAGGCAGCGGTCTCCGATGCGTGTCCGGATCGTCGTCGTGGTCGACCCGCCCCTCGGCCGACGGCGCCCAGGCCGGTTGGTACCGCACCGCGTCGGCGCTCACGACCCCACTCCCAGCGACGTGGGGGCAGCGAGAACCAGCAGCTCGGCCCTTCGGCAGGCAGCGGCAGGTCCGCCGGCCCGGGGGCCCGGCAGGACTTCAAGACCAAAGTGCAGGAATTCCCTGCCGGTCCGGTGCACTTTCAGTGCTGGAGCCACGGAGGGTCACCGCAACGGCGATTCGGTGCGCGGCATCCACTCGCACCTGCGCTGCTCTGAGCTTCCGGCTCACTCGCTGGGCCGGGCCGCGCTGACGTCGCCGAGCGCGGAGCTGGGGTCCCGTTCGATGGCCGGATCTCCCAAGGAGACGATCCCGACGGGGCGTTCGCCCTCGACCACGGGGACCCGCCGCACCGCCCACTCCCGCATCAGCCCGATGACCCGGTCGACGTCATCCTCGGGAGCGACGGTGACCAGGTCATCGCTGCACGCGCTCACCACGGTCCGGTCGCCGACGTCGCCGCCTTCGGCCATGACCCGGACGACCAGGTCCCGGTCGGTCACCACGCCGCGCAGCCGGCCCTCGTCGACCACCAGCACGTCGCCGACGTCCGCCTGGCGCATCAGCTGGGCACCGTCGACCACCGATGTCAGCGGGGCCACCGTGACGAGTTCCGTCGTCATGATCTCGCGAACCTTCTGGGTCATGTTTCCTCCTTCACGACCGGCATCGAGCGACATCCGTTCCGACATCCCGCTACGCGGGTACCGGCGGTCGGTCGCGCGAAGCGGGCACCTGGTGCGCCGGGTTCAGCAGCGTGCCGGCGACCGGCCCCAATGGCGGTGTGCCGCGACGGCGGCGACGAGCGCCCGTGCGAAGTCGGGGCCCGCGGGGTCCGGTCCGGCGTCGGTCACCAAACCCTGGTCGGCCACCAACTGATGGGACCGCGTGGACAGGCGGACCCCCTCCGGCTCCAGAGCCGTCAGTACGTCCACTCCGTTGCCCAGCGCCGCCACCGGCTTACCGTGACGGTACGCGTCCCGTACGAAGCGCATCGCGTCCTGATCGCCGTTGAGCGGCGAGACGTCCGTGGCATGACCGGGCAGCACCACAGCGTCGTACAGCACGGAGGCGACGGTGGGCAGCGCACGGTCGACCGGGCACGGCTCACCGTCGGCTGTCGGTACGGTGCCGTCCGTCGCGGCCAGCACGTCCACGACCGCGCCCTCGGGGGTCAGCGCCTCACGTATCGAGGCAACGTGGCGTTCGTCCACGCCGTCGGCGGCCAGCACGGCTACCCGGCGGGTGCGGATCGACCCGTCCGCGGACAGAGCCTCGATGCTGAGGGCGGGTGAGCACTGCTTGGACGCTGCTCCCGTACGGCCCTGCGGCTCGGGCACCCCGATGCCTCGCGCCACCAGGTTCGCCAACCCGACGTCCGCCTGGGCGAGTTGATCGACCATCCGGGCGCGCACGTCCCGTGCACCAACCTTGCCGAGTTCGAACCGGAACGCCTGCACGATGTGCTGCTTCTCCCAGTTCGCCATGCTGTTCCAGAACATCGACGGCTGGCTGTAGTGGTCCTGGAAACTCGCGCTGCGTTGGCGGATCTTGGCACCGTCGACGCGTTCTGCGTAGTGCGTGTAGGCCGTACTGTTCATGCCCGCCGGGGCCGGGCAGCCTCCGCCGAGGGAGTTGGGGAAGTAACTCGTGCCGCGGTGGATCGTGCTCTGGTGGTAGCCGTCGCGCTGGTTGTTGTTCACGGGGACCACCGGGCGGTTCACCGGCAACTCGCTGAAGTTGGGACCGCCCAGCCGGATCAGCTGGGTGTCCAGATACGAGAAGTTGCGGGCCTGGAGCAGCGGGTCGTTGGTGAAGTCGATCCCGGGCACGAGGTTGGCGGTGTGGAAGGCGATCTGCTCCGTCTCCGCGAAGAAGTTCTCCGGGTTGCGGTTCAGGACCATGCGGCCGATCGGCAGGACCGGGACCTGCTCCTCCGGGATGATCTTCGTGGCGTCCAGGAGGTCGAAGTCGAAGACGAACTCGTTTTCCTCCGGTACGAGTTGGACTCCCAGCTCCCATTCCGGAAACGCCCCCGCCTCGATAGCGTCCCAGAGGTCTCGCCGGTTGAAGTCCGGATCACGGCCCTGGCACTCCTGCGCCTCGTCCCACACGAGCGAGTGCACGCCGAGCTGCGGCTTCCAGTGGAACTTCACGAACGTGCCACGCCCCACGGCGTTGACGAAGCGGAAGGTGTGCACCCCGAAGCCCTGCATCATGCGATAACTGCGAGGGATCGCGCGGTCCGACATCAGCCACATGACAGCGTGCAAGGATTCCGGCTGCAGGGAGACGAAGTCCCAGAAGGTGTCGTGGGCCGAGGCTCCCGTCGGGACCTCGTTCTGCGGTTCCGGTTTTACCGCGTGTACGAAGTCCGGGAACTTGACGCCGTCCTGAATGAAGAACACCGGGAAATTGTTTCCAACCAGATCATAATTCCCTTCCGTCGTATAGAACTTGGTGGCGAAGCCCCGTACATCGCGCACCGTGTCGGCGGAGCCGCGGGGTCCCTGCACGGTCGAGAACCGTACGAAGACCGGCGTGCGCACGGAGGGGTCCGCAAGGAAGGCCACACGGGTGAACTCGGCGCAGGATTCGTATGGCTCGAAGTATCCGTACGCGCCCGAGCCGCGTGCGTGGACGACCCGCTCCGGGATCCGTTCATGGTCGAAGCGGGTGAGTTTCTCCCTTGCGTGGAAGTCCTCCATCATCGTGGGCCCGCGCTCACCGACGGTCAGCGAGTCGTCAGTGTGGTCCACCCGCACGGCCTGGTCCGTGGTGAGCGGCCCCGAAGCGGGGTCGGGGGCGCGGAAGGCATCAAGCTGTTCGCCCTTGCGGTCGGGGGCCGCGCTCATCGGCCCGTCTCCTGCTGCTCGAACACGTCCAGATACGCCGCGCAGAACGCCTTGAGATCGTCCGGCTTCCGGCTGGTGACCAGCTTGTTGGGCCCGTGGTCGCAGATCTTCACCTGCTCGTCAACCCAGGTGCCGCCGGCATTACGGATGTCGGTGCGCAGGCTCGGCCACGAAGTCAGCTCGCGACCCCGTACCACGTCCGCCTCGACGAGCGTCCACGGTGCGTGACAGATCGCGGCGACCGGACGCCCCTGTTCGAAGAAGTCCTTCACGAACGCGACGGCCTTGTCGTTCATCCGCAGGAAGTCAGGATTGGCGACCCCGCCGGGCAGCACCAGGCCGCCGAAGGACTCCGCCGACGTGTCCCCGACAACCTCGTCCACGGTGAACGTGTCGGCCTTGTCGAGATGGTGGAAAGCCTGCACCTGGCCGGGGCTGGTCGACACCAGCACCGGATCAAGCCCGGCCGCCAGAGCCGCCTGCCAGGGCTCGGTCAACTCCACTTGTTCGACGCCCTCAGGCGCTGTCAGAAAAGCGATACGCATGATCCGTCAACTCTCCTTCCCCCTGTTCCTCGTTCTGCGGTGGTCGCGGTGGCGCGGTCACATGGGCAATCACGGCCGCATACCGACCAGGCCGATCAGTTCGCTGTCGGCCACCACCACGCCCAGGCCGATGCCCCGGTCGCACATCACCCGGGACCCACGTCACCGACGCGGGCCTCCACGGCAGTCGGGGCAGTCACGATGTCCCGCACATCCCGTTGCAGCCCCTTTTCAGGCTCTGGCCCGGTGCTGTCACCGCGCTCCCCGCCCGGGTACCCCACCGCGACCGCTTTACCGCCTGCCCTAGGCGCTCCCACGGGAGGGTGGGCCGTCGGCGCGCTCCGCACACGCGGCCGTTCTCCCTTGTCCCCGCATGAACACGGCCCACCGGGGCATTCGGGCGTGGAGGGGGCGTCGGGCCCTGGCATGTCCGGGCCGGATGCGAACGGAACGGCGAGGCGGGCCCGAGATCCGCGCTCGGTCCCCGTCGTGTCCGGGCCGCGAGCCGGCAAGCGGGGTCCGCACGGCAGGCTGGAGGGCTGCATTGGTGACGGACACGGAGAGGCGGCGCGATCGGAACTCCACGGCCCGGAACATACGGACCCGGATGACCGTTCTGGTCGCCCTCGCAGCCAATCTCGTGATCGCCGCGGCCAAAGCGGTCGCTGGGCTCTTCGCCGGGTCCCCCGCCCTTCTTTCGGAGGCGGCGCACTCGGTCGCGGACTGCCTGAACGAGGCGTTTCTCCTCATCGCCGTACGCCGCAGCAAGCGGCCCGCCGACGACCGTCATCCGTTCGGCTATGGCAAGGAACGCTACTTCTGGGCGCTGCTGGCCGCGGTGGGGATCTTCGTCATGGGCGGCTGTTTCTCGGTGTACCAGGGCGCTCAGGCCTTGCGGTCGGACCGCCAGGAGTCGCCGGCAGGCTATACGGCGGGGCTCGCCGTGCTCGGCATCGCACTCCTGGCCGACGGGGCCTCCCTGCTCCGCGCCCTGCACCAGGCGCGCCGACAGCGGGACGGCGCGGCCGACCCGGCGTTGCGCACGGTGATCGCGGAGGACACCACAGCAGTGACCGGCGCGATCGTCGCGGCACTCGGCATCGCTCTGCACATGGCGACCGGGCAGGTCGGCTGGGAGGCCGGCGCGTCCATGGCGATCGGACTGCTCCTGCTGTGCGTGGCCTATCGGCTGGCCCGGGAGGCACGCGGCCGGCTGATCGGCGAGGCGGTCGACACGGAACTGCGCGACCGGATCGGTGACTTCCTCGGGTCCCAGAACGAGATAGACAAGGTCGCGGCGCTGCTGACCATGCGACTGGGGATGGACTCGGCGCTCGTCGCCGCCCGCGTCGATCTGGTGCCAGGGCTCGACAGTGAGGAAGTCGAACTGGTCTGTGTGCGACTCAAACGACGGATCACCACGCAGTGGCCGCAGGCCATCCACGTGTTCCTGGACATCACCGAGGCACCCGGCCCCGAGGAAGACCCGCCCTCCTAGACTCGCAGCTTCCCTTCGAAGAGCAGGCATCCTTCCCCCGCGACCGCGGCGGCCACCCCGGCCCCCGCCGCTGACATCCGGGGAACTGTCCGGCTCCACCGTGAACCCACCCATCCGGTAGACCCCGGCCGACCGGCTGGTGGCCGGGACCAAAGAGATCTCGCCCGCCGGCGCGGAGAGTCGAAGCGCACACCCGACGTCCAGCGGTACCGGCGCCAGCCCCAGGCCTGGGCCGAGCGAAGCGTCAGGTCAGGTGTGCAGAAGGCTGTTACGGCCGTCGTGGCCGTCGGCGTCGTCCTCGTCGAACCAGTAGTCGCCGTGTGCGAGGTAGCGGAAGCCCAGTTGCTGGTCGACCGGCAGGGTGACGGTGACCGCGCGGGTGCCGTCGGGACGCGGCGTCAGCGGGTGGGCGCCAGGCTGCCAGTCGTTGAAGTCACCCACCACGCTGGCCTCTCTGGCCGGATGGCCTGCGGGCAGGATGAAGGTGACCTTGGTGTGCTTCTTGTGCCGGGTGCGCTCCAACATCGGGCTGATCGCTCCTTGAGGGTTCGGTGAGGCGTCTTTGCCGATCATCGCGTGCGCGGCACCAGCTGCCACGTGGCGCTGGACCAACTCGGCCACGCTGTCACCCGTCCGGCCGGGCCGTGTAAGGCGCCGCATACCAGGTACTCGGCACCAAACACCCGCCACCGGCCCGATCCCACCCGTCTTCGACTACGCGGTCGGCGGCAGCGCGCTGCATCTGTCCGTGTTCGACGCCATGGGACACGACACCACCGCCGGAATGACCGCCACCCTGGCCGTCGCGACGTCGCGCAACGCCCGCCGTCAGCGCGCTTCGCTCATCGAGACCAGCCAGGCCATCGAGGACTGCTGACCCCGCACTTCGGCGGCAGCCGCTACGTCACCGGCATCCTCGCCGACCTCGATCCTGACACAGGAACGCTGACCTGGATCAACCGCGCGCACCATCTTCCGCTTGTGATCCGCGACGACCGTTGGGCCTTCGAGCTCTCCTGCCCGCCCCGCCCCGACTGGCACCGGGCTCGGCCTGCCTGTCACCGTGCGCCACCACCAGCTCCAGCCAGGCGACAGGCTCCTCCTGTACACCGACGGCATCGTCGAAGCCCGGGACGCGGCGGGGCGCGAGTTCGGCCGGGACCGCTTCGTCGACTTCATCGTCCGCCACCACTCCGGCCGCCAGACGCTCCACGAGACCCTGCGCCGGCTGATGCACGCGGTCGTCGAACACCACGCGGGCCATCTCAACGACGACGCGACAGTGCTCCTCGTGGAATGGCGCGCCGCCCACCAGGACCAGCTCACGCCATCACCCGCGGCGCGCACCACCGGGCCCGAACCAGGTTTCACGCCGGGCCCGTCGGACACTCGGGACGAGAAGAGCACATGGACAGGACGGATGAACCAGACCTCAACAGGTCGGACAGCGGGAAGACGAACCGCTGTGGCCGCGGAAGCCAGTAATCCGATCGTCATTCGAGACTGGCTGCGCGAGGGCGCGTCGCTTACACGGGCAAGGCATACGGACCTGCGTGCGCGATGGGGAACCCTGTCAGCTGGGTGGGACCGACCCGGCCCAGACATGACCAGCGAGAGGCGGACAGACAATGGGGCATGGCGGAGACGTGATCGCGGAACTCATGACGGACCACCGGGAGGTCGAGGAGATGTTCGCCCGGGTCCAGGCGATGCCGGGCGGCGGGCAGGCACTCCGTGACGTGGTGGACGAGGTCACAATCGAACTGGTACGGCACTCGATCGCCGAGGAGGAGTACCTGTATCCAGCGGTGCGCGAGCACATCGAGAGGGGCGACCGGATCGCGGACAAGGAGATCGCGGACCACGGCCGGGTCGAGAAGCTCCTCAAGCAGCTGGAGAAGACGGACACCGACGATCCGAAGATGAGCCCGCTGTTGCAGCAGCTCATGGACGAGGTTTCCGCCCATGTCCAGGATGAGGAGCAGCACCTCTTCCCGATGCTGCGCCAGGCGTGCTCTCCCGAGGCGCTGAACGACCTCGGGGACAAGATCCGCCGAGCCAAGTCCTTGGCCCCGACCCGCCCGCACCCCTCCGCCCCGAACACCCCGCCCGCCAACAAGCTCCTCGCACCGGGCGCCGGCCTGGTGGACCGGGCACGCGACCTCATCACAGGCCGCGGCAAGTCCTGACCCCACGGGAGCCCGTTCGGGTCGAGCGGCTCACGCCCGGGTTCCTGGTCAGGAACCCGGGCGCGCGGCTGGCTGTGATGCGAGGCATGAGTCACCGGATCTACGGACTCTTGGGGCCCCAGGCAGGGACCGACAAGGAAGAACGGCGATGACCTGAAGCTGGTAGCCCGATTCCGTTGGGTGCCCCCTCCCCCGTGATGCCGGAGCTACTGTGCGCGGCAGCCCTTTCGCCACAGCCCGATGTCGCGGGAGTCGCGGCAGGTCCTGTCAGGACGGCCTCTGTCCCTCACCAACGAGCGCGGGCCCGCCGGTGCAGGTGTCGGACAGCAATTCGGCCCACCCCCCTGACGCGGCCACACCTCCGGGCCACCGCCGTACTCGATGGCACACACGCGACGGCCGCCAGACCCGCCAGCCGCCTCCACGATCGCGGACCCCTCGACCATGATCTCAGCTTCTCCCAACCAGAGCCTGACCGCATTCCGGGGCGACCCCAAGCAGGCGGGCGGGGCCTGCGCATACCTTCGCCGGGTGATTTCGAGAACTGTGGATACGCGAATCCTCCTGAAGGCCCGGAAACGCCAGCGACTGCCCCGGGCCCTCACCCGACACGACGTGCACGACCGTCCTCGGCCGACAGTGACGTGTCCCGCCCCACCAGTTCACAGTCCCGCCCCCGGGTACCGCACCGGCCACACGACGGCTCCCCCGGCTCACGGTCCGAACCAGAGGAGCCTGACCGGGCCAGCCCCCGGGACCGCTGAACCCGCCCTGCACACCATGTCCCCCCATCCGGCCCTTCTACGCGCCCCGCCCCGCACGAAACTGCACCATCAGGAGGCGCCATCCTGCAGAACCTCATCACGCAGCCGGTGGCAGGAACGACTGATCAGCCGTGACACATGCATCTGCGAGATCCCCAGCTGCTCGGCGATGCGGCCTTGGGTCATCTCCTTGAAGAAACGCATGTACAAGATGGCCCGTTCACCCTCGGGCAGGGCCGCCAGACAAGGCTTGACCGCCTCACGGTCCACCACCGTGTCCAACGCCGGATCGCAGGCACCCAGCGTGTCACCGATCGAGTAGCCGTCATCGCTGCCCCGGACCTCGGCGTCCAGGGACAACGCGGCATAACCCTCCAACGCCACCAGCCCGGCCCGGACGTCCTCCACACTCAGACCGGTGTAATCGGCGATCTCTCTCACGCTCGGTGAGTGGTTCGAAACAGCCGGTGCCAGGTCCCGCACGGCTCCCCGCACCCGGTTGCGCAGATCCTGTATGCGGCGCGGCACGTGCACGCTCCACAGATGGTCACGGAAGTGCCGCTTGATCTCCCCCGCCACCGTCGGAACGGCATAACTCTCGAACGCACTGCCGCGTCCCGGGTCGTAACGGTCAACCGCCTTGACCAGCCCGAGAGCCGCCACCTGCCGCAGATCCTCCTCGCTCTCGCCCCGGCCGCGGAAGCGGCCCGCGATCCGCTCGGACATCGGCAGCCAGGCCTCCACCAGCTCCTCACGGAGCGCGTCGCGCTCACCGCCCGGCGGCAGCGACGCCAGTCGGCGAAACGCCTGCTCGGTTTCCGGGGCATCGTCGTGACGATGGTGTCGCGCGCCCGGACACGCGCTCGTAGGGGTTCGCATGGTGCACCGCACCTCTCATACGCGAGAGACGAACGACGCTCACCATGAACACACGACGCGCTTCGGACAGCTCGCCCGGGCGACAGGAACGCCGCTCCCACAGACATGCCTCATGTCCGAAACACACCCATTTGCCTACTTCTCCGAGTCGAGGCAGCCAAACACAGCAGGCAGAGGTTTGCGGGCTGCGGATTTGGCGGCGGCTTGGCTTTCCGTATCGCCGTGCACACCGATCAGCATCCCGACCAGGCGTGCTACGCATGTTCACCACGCGAATCGTCAGTCGTCAACGACCGAAGGCGTTCTCCAACTGCCGCTTGGTCATCGAGGAGCGACCGTGAGTGTGCGCTTCCTGCGTGCCGACGGCCGGTGGCGCCGGGCCGCCGATGACGATGGGCCGGAGGCCGCTCTGCTCACGCCGCTGGCCCGGGGCTGTCTGTCCGCCGACGAACTGAGCAGCGCGGCCACCCACCGCTTCGTCGAGGAACGACTGGCCGAGCATGGTTACCTCAACCGCTCCGTTCATCCGGGGACCCACCTGGGCGAGGCCAAAGGTGCCTTCCTGCTGTGCGGATTCACCATGGCGCTGGCCAACGACCGACTGGGCGACCGTACCCTGCGTTGGTTCGAACGGACCCTGGCGGCCTGCGGGCCCTCCGGGCTGTTCGCGGAGGAGTACGACGTGCGTCAACGCCAGCTACGCGGCAACCCTCCCCAGGCGTTCGTCCACGCGCTCCTGCTGGAATGCGCCGTCCGCCTCAACGACGCCTCGACACTTCCACACTGATCCCCGGGCGTCAGCTCGCCAGGAGGGCGCTCGGACACCGTTTCTGCACACGTGCCGGCGAATCACACGTGCAGACTGCGTCTTGTCGAGCAGGAAATCGATCGGTGTTTCGTGTCCATCGGCCCTGGTACTCGCGGAGTCGTGACGCGAATCGGATACACGATGATGAGCGAGCAGGCCGGTCCACGTGACCTTGTGGACCACCTTGTGCAGGCTGAGTCGGCGGGTTTTGATTTCTCGGTCATATCTGACCACTATTTTCCCTGGTTGCCGTCGCAAGGACACTCCTCCTACGCATGGAGCGTGCTCGGAGCCGCGGCCCAGGCCACCTCACGCATTCCTTTGATGACGTATGTGACCTGTCCGACCATTAGGTATCACCCGACGGTCGTGGCGCAGAAGGCTGCCACCCTTCAACTACTGTCCGAGGGCAGGTTCCGGCTCGGTCTGGGGGCCGGTGAGAATCTCAATGAGCACGTGGTGGGCTCCGGTTGGCCTTCGGTCGACGTGCGGCATGAAATGCTGGAGGAAGCAGTCTCGATCATCCGCGCGTTGTTCCGCGGCGGGCATGTGACACGTCACGGCGCTCATTTCCGAGTGGACTCGGCGCGTCTGTGGGACCTTCCCGAGACCCCTCCGCCGATCGGAATCGCCGTCTCAGGCAACCAGTCGTGCGCGCTCGCGGGTCGCCTCGCCGACCTGGTCATAGCGACGGAGCCCAAGAAGGGGCTCCTCGAAGCGTTCGATCGGCACGGTGGTGTTGGCAAACCGCGCGTGGGACAGCTTCCGGTCAGCTACGACCCCGACCCCGAAGCGGCCGCCCGCCGCGCGCACGAACAGTTCCGCTGGTTCGGTCTGGGCTGGAAAGTGAATGCCGAATTGCCCCACCCGGACTCCTTCACCTCGGCGACCGCATTTGTGACCACGGACGACATCGCGGAATCCATTCCATGCGGCGACAACCCGGAAGACTTCGTCCAAGCCGTACTCCCCTACGCAGAAGCCGGTTTCACCGAAGTCGCCCTGGTACAGATCGGCGGTGACTCACAGCCGCAGTTCCTGGACTGGTCGAAAGGGACGCTAATCCCCGCGCTGCAAGCGGCGTTGGACTGACAGTGATGATTGCTACGGCTCCGCTCGGCGGTCTGACTCCTGGACTGACTGGCGCTTCGGCCCCTCGGCCACCAGGTCACCGTCGAACCCGCGACCACCTGACCTGTCCCACCCCCGACATCCGGTCCGCAAGCGGCCCGGATGCTGCCGCCTGCCCTCCCGAAGATCGATTTTCCGTTCAGTAACCCGGACCGGCTGCGCCGGCCGCCGTGAGGCCGGGAAAATGGGGGTGTGTCCGTCCGGGACGCCGACGAATCTGTGATGCCTGTGAGCTCGTCGTTCAGTATGGCGTTGGGGACTGCTGACAGGGACCGTCAATTGTTGCGGCAGCACGCGGACCAGACTCTTCAGCCCTGTGGTTCCTCCGGACGGCACGCCTGGTGACGCCGTTACGGGGAGGGGCTTATGGACGTGTTGCACCAGCGTTGTGCCGCGCCGGACATCGGCAAGAAGGACCTCAAGGCGTGCGTCCGCGCCCCCAGCCCGAGTGGGCCGGCGATCACGGCGGCAGGAGATCCGTACCTTCGCCACCACGACGAACTCCTTGCTGGAGCTGAGGGACTGGCTCGTCGCCGAGCAGGTCACCCTGGTGGTCATGGAATGGGCGGTCGGCGGATCGTCCGCGCGGGCGCAGACCAGCTTGCCAGTCATCCCGAAGTGCCAGACGAGGGCCTGGCCGTCCCTGACGGGGACGATCAGCAACTTCCCGTGCCGCCACGGCCGGCCGAGCCACCGCCCCTCCCCCTCCCGGCGCAGGCGCCGCACGCCGACCCCGCGCAGTACATCCGTATCGTGCACGTCGACCCGCCGGACGCACCTGCCCAGCCACAGCCGTTCAGCACGTCGCGGAAGCCCTCGACGTCGGGCAACTCCGGCATGGTCACCTCCTGCGGCCCTCGGCTCGCCGACCGGTTCCGTCGCCGTCGGCCATGAGGCGGGCCACGGTGCGCAGATCGTCGACGAGACCGTCGTAGATCCGCGTGCGGTCGGCGTCGTCGGCGCGCAGCACGGCGGACGGATGGATCGTCGCCACCAGCCCGCAGATCCCCTGCTCGGCGTCGCCCGTCCCATCGCCTTGGCCATCGCCCCCAGCAAGGCCGGGCCAGGGGAGCAGGGCGCCGCGTCGCTCCGTCACCCGGAATCCCGAGCCGAGCAGGGCTCTGCCCGCCGTGCCGCCGAGCGCGACGACCACCTCCGGTGCCACGACTCTCAGTTCCGCCCTGAGCCAGGGCCGGCAGGCGGTCATCTCGCGGAGTGTCGGAGCCTTGTGGATCCGGCGTCTGCCGCCCTCGGGGACCGTGAACTTGAAGTGTTTGACCGCGTTGGTGACGTACACCCGCTCCGGATCGATGCCCGCGTCCGCGAGGGCACGTCTCAGCACCTTGCCCGCGGGGCCGACGAACGGCCGGCCCTGGCGGTCCTCCTGGTCCCCGGGCTGCTCGCCGATGAGCAGGACCCGTGCGGTCGTGTCGCCCTCGCCGAACACGGTCTGGGCCGCGTCCTGGTACAGCGGACAGCCCCGGCACTGCGCGGCCGCCTTCCGCAGCCCGGGCAGCCCCGCGCGCCGTCCGGGCAGGTAGGGCGTCGCGTCATGATCGCGGCCGGGTGCCCCGGCAGTCGTTCCGGCCATGGCCTGTCGCCCCTTGTCCTCCTGGTCCTGAGCCCTGTGCAAGCGGTTACAGATGCCGAGTACCCGGGTACTCGCGGCATGGACACGGACCCGCCGCGTGGAACAGAGGAGAGGACGTTGCCATGAATGCCAACCGCAACCGCAGGGGCGGCACCCAACCCGACGAAAAGACGCGAGAGCGGTCCGCGGAAGAACGGAACATCGTGAGCCCGACCCCACGGGACGTGCGGGCCAAGGCCGCGGGCGACGAGGGGGAGAACGACGAGAAGTCCGACCCTCCGGCGACCGACACCCGGTCCCTGTGACCGGCAGACCATCGTGCCTTCGCGGAAGGGCGTCACGCCGTCCCGGCGGCCTCGACGTGCAGCAGCTCCAGCAGCTGGGACCGGTGCAAGGCGGCGACGGGTCCGACCAGGTCGGGGTGGCGCAACAACACGGTGGCTTCGCTGTCGTGGGTGCCCGGATCGACGAGCCGTCGCAGACCGCTGGTATCGATCCGGTGCTCGGTTGCGGCCACTACCTGCTGTGCCTGAACGGCAACAGAGCGGTCGGACAGCAGGCAGGCGGCCCAACTGACGACGGTCTCGTCCACCCAGGTCCGCCACGCGCTGACGTCCTCGTGCGGACCGTGTCCCGTGCGCGCGTCCAGCTGGTCGGCTCCGCCCGGGCCGCACAGATGGAGCAGTTGCACGTCTAGGCTGGTGGGGTACCGCAGATGGGCGGCAAGCTCGGCGGCCTGGCGTGCCTGGGCCTCGGCCAGGGCACGGCTGAGCGCGCCTGCGGGCGGCGGGTAGGCGGCAAGGAGCCATCGGGCGCAGGCGTGTATCACGGGTGTCAGATCGGTGGGCACGGCGACCGGTTTCCTGGGAGCGTGCTCGCCCCCTCCGGTTGGTCGGGTGCGCGAGCTGGTACGCGGGGGCGGCGCTGCCCCGTTCGTGGCCAACCAGTCTAGGCGGCATCCAGGTCCCTGGGGCATGACCGAGGTCACGCTGTGCCCAGTTCGTGTTTGGGCGCCGTGGGCCGGGCATCCCTCCCGGGCGGCCCGGCCCCTGGCACGTCGCCGAAACCCCAGGACTTGCCGCGGCCTGGTGGCGAAGTCACGGGTACGGTCCACCAGCCGACGCCCGGCGAGAGGAGCTTGCTGGCTCTCGGGGTGCTCGGCGCGGAGGGGTGTGGGCGAGTGAGGGCCATGACCTTGGCCCGAGGATCTCGTCGACGCGGCCGTGGTCGGCGACCTCCTTGTCCGCGACGCCGGGCGCCGCCCTCGGCGTGTTCGCGCACCGCCGCGTGCAGTCTGCTCCTCGCCGACCGGGTGCCGCACCCCCGCTCGGTGGTGAGCTCGTCCACGAGGTCACGCAGTTGCCGGCCGCCCGTGGGAATGGCCTGGAGGCGGCCGAACATCTCCTCGACCTCGCGGTGGTCGGCCATCCAGCTCGTCGAGCCCCGTTCCGCTGTGTCCCCTCGTGCGTTCTGCCTTTCGTCCGTTCGGTCGGGTCTGTGGCGCCCAGTGCAGCCCTTGCACACCGCAACTCGCAGGTGGCGCTCACCTGATCGGCGGTCCGCGCCGCGCCCTGCCGACGCCACCGTGCGCCGCGACCGGGCCGGGCTCGGCCGACAGCGAGCCCGGGCCGACCCGGGCGTGCGCCATCCTGGGCTCGGGCACGTCGAGGATGCCCGTGCACCTCGTCAGAGAGGAGAGCCGGGGTCTGCGGGGCGGATGCGGCCGCGCCAGCCGCCGCTCTCGTGGCCGCGGCTTTCGAGGTAGTCCTTGAAGCGGCTCAGGTCGCCTTTGACCCTCCGGTCGATCACGCCCAGCGCGTCCGCGCCTTTCTCGGCGATGCCTGTCGGCTCGACATCCATCGTGAGTTCCACACGTGTGTGCGTCTCGTCAATCCGCTCGAACCGGACCGATCCCCGCTGCCGGGTGTCTCCCGCGACGGATCGCCAGGTGATGCGGTCGTCCGGAAGCTGATCGACGATCTCCGTGTCGAACTCGCGCCGTACCCCGCCAATACTTGTGGTCCAGTGGTTGTGGCGGTCGTCGAGTTGCCTGACCTCGTCGACGCCTTCCATGAAGAGGGGGAATTCCTCGAACTGAGTCCACTGGTTGTACGCGATGCGGAGCGGGGCCGCCACGTCGACCGTTTCCTTGACCGAACTCATGGGTTCCTCCTTGTCGGCTCGTGGTGGGAAGCACCGGGTACCCAGGAAGAGTCCGGCGAAGACAGCTGTCCTCCCCCAACGGCAGGGCCGTGCGTGCCATACCGCCTTGGCGGGAACCTGGCAGCCACTCGAGCCAGGCTGAGGTGGCCGGTCATGACATCCACAGGAGTCTCGTCATGTCCACAAACAAGAGCCATTCGGGCAACGACAACGGCCGCGCAGCCGTGGCTGCGTACCGGCGACGGGCACAGTGTCTCGTGGCTGGGCGGCTGGTCCCCGGTGCACGGCGAGAGTGTCGGCATCGTGCTCGTCGGCGACCGGATCGGTGTCGGCCTCGCACTGCTGACCGGAGCGCTCGTCCTCACGGTCGTCGTCTACTCCTGGCGCTACTTCGA